>CAZSVU010000204.1:0-15700 GCA_964610275.1 uncultured Polyangiaceae bacterium
CGACCATCCTGCAGCGTTCCGACTCGCATGGCGGGCTGCACCGGTTGGACTCGCTCCGGATCGATGTCCACGTGGCTGGCCGGGTAGTAGGCGATCGACACCACTTCATAGCGCGGGATCTTGCGCACCTGTCCGTCCAACCCCAGGAGGGTGAGCTCGCCCTTCTGGACGTCGATGATCACACCCAGCTCTCGCTCGCAGGCCGAGCGGTAGATCGCGTTGATGCTGATGGCAGTCGCATCCGCCGCCAGGAGCAGGCTCCAGCAGAATCCAGCCAATGCGAGCAGAACCCGCAGCAGACTCCGGCGGACTGAGGGGGCGCGAATATCGATCAGTGGCTGGCTGTGCGCCGTGCGCGGATCGTTCGGGGTGGGGCCCCACTGGTGGGGCGGGGTCTTGCGAAGACCCCGGAGAGGCAACAGGAATCTGTTCGAGCGAGTTCGGCGATCGATGAGGTCTGCGGAGCCCTCGCTTGGCAGGGGGCTCCGCAGACCGGCGCGAGAACCAGGCTCGCTGATTCTAGAACTGGAACTCAAACGCTCCCCCATAGTCGAGCTCGGTACGCGTTTCCGAGCTGTTGGCTGCGGTCGACGAGGTGAACTCGTTGTGCTCGACGTGGTAGTTGGTGTGCACGTTCATGCGCACGTAGTGGCCGAACTCCCGCGAGATCGTCAGACCGAGCTGGAGGTGCTGGAAGGCCAGGTCAAAGGTCGGCGATTCTTCATACGTGCCACGCTGGACCACTGCGTCGAGCGAACCCTGGGTCTCGAACGCTTCGACGGTGGCCCCCAGACGAACCGCGTCCTCCGAAAGGGCGTACGGAGGACCATCGGCATCCTGCGTGTCACCGTGTGCATCTCCCAGGCCTCGACCGTTCGCCACCGACTGCCGCGTACGGAAATACAGAACTCGAAACGCGAGTTGTTCAAAGGTGGCGCGCGCACGAAACACGAGGGAGGCACGCGTGGCACGCACGTCTCGCTCGATGGGCGCCATGCGAATGAACCGCGCGGGGTAGTAGGTTCCCAGCGATGCCGACCACGGCCCGTAGTCGGCGCCCATCAGAATCAGGTAGTTGAAGCTGCTCTCGGTATGCCGGTCCCGCCGGGTTCGTGGCTCGATCACGCCCCCTCCGTAGATGGTGGATCCCGCGGGAATGGCAAATGGATTGGCGAGGAAGGTCGCGTGAAACACGTGGGACTTCAGATCCGACCACACCACTACTGCCGGATCGACGCTGGGCAGCCAGAGCACCGGCGCGCCACCGATCAACATGAAGCTCTGGAATGCGTAGGGACGACCAGTGGACCAGTGGATGTACGCTGGGACCAGGGGGCTGCGTCGCCGCATGTAGAGCAGACCGAGGCGGGTCCGTTCATCAAACAAGAACGGCTTGGCATACAGAAACGTGCGCTCTCGGAAGCTGTCCAGTGCGAGGTAGTGCGCCGCGAACGTGTCGAAGTAGTCGCTGACCTTGACGCGGTCGCCGATGATGCGGCTCGGGGGCACTCCGCCCGAATTCGCCAGGTTCTGGCACTCGACGTAGTCGGCGGGGAAGTGGAGCGTGACCGGCGCATGCGGCATGACCGCCATGGCGGGCACATCGGGCTCCCGCATACTGTGGATGTCCTCGAGGCTCAGCACGTGAGTGCGCCCCTGCAGGTCGAAGAACACGACGAGCTCTTCGATGAACTGCACCGCCCAACCCGTGAACGCTGGCGGGTCCGAGGAGCTCAGGTAGACGTCGTAGAGCACGCTGCGCAGCGCACCATCCAGGGCAACCGCGGGGATGGGGTTGTCGACGGCCTTGTGCAGGACCACGGACGTGATGTCGTCCCGCCGTCGGATCTGTGACGTGCCGTCGAGCCCGATGAGCCTGACCTGCTCATCGTCGACTGCGACGACGACGCCAGATATCTTCTGGCACCTCGAGTCGATCAGACTGTGGATTTCGACAGCGTGGGCAGTCCGACCCAGACACAGAACGAACAGCAGCGTGCCCAACCAGCGCATGGTGACGCTACGCATCAGGTTGAGAGCCATTCCCTCCGGCTGCCTGCCTCCCTGTCCGTCACCACTACTCGTTTCCCACCAGGAACGCCATACTGACCTTCAGGCGCAGCGGGGACTCGCGGCAGGCTCGAACGCCGCCCGAGCACTCGCGAGCGACCGCGCCTCAGACGCTCCGGCGCCAGCGCCCGCGTCGTTCGTGTGTGGACACCGAAGGGCCCGACCGAGTCGTCGCCATCCGGACCGGACCTGGCGCCAGCCCACCGTGAGGTCCCGCCGGCAAACCCCTACTGCGCGTCTCCCTTCGCCACGGCTCTAGGCAACCCCTGCGTGCCGCGAGCACGTTTCGAGCCTCTTCAGCCGGAACCGTCCGTCCTCGAGAGCGAGAACCCGTATCAGCTCCAATAGCTGGCGCCTCGCATCAAGGGTGAGGGGAAGGATCTCTATGATCTCTGGTGGATGGGATCGCAAGGTGCGGACCTGGGCCCCGAGAAGCTCGTGCGACTCGGCAGTCAAATCGACGCTGCCGTCGAGGCTGAATCCGTATTGATCTCACTGACTGGAGCGAGGCCGTCTCCGAGCGCATGCGATTTCGCGCTGCCTGGGGGGCCCACCCCGAAGACCATCTACCGGCGCGTCCTGTCCCTGAAGCAGGAGCTGAAGCATGCGTTTGGCCGCTACCTCGAGCAGCAGCCGCCGCCACCGCTGGCGCGCTCCCTGCGTCGGCAAAAACGGCTGAAGTAACCGTGAGGTGGCTTCCTGGCTGCGTCGGACCCGCTGCCCCTTCCGCCTGGGTGACACCCCGCTCAAGTGATACGGTGCAGCCCGCGTCGGAGCACACTATGAAGAAGCGTATGAGCCGAATGCATCGACGGCAAGCGCTGCGTTGGTTCGCTGCGTTGGGGGCAATCGCGATCGGGATGGGGGGCGCGGGCGCCTGCAAGAAGCCGGCAGCAGCCCAGCGGGCCGGCACCGCGGTCGATCCCTGGCTAGTCGGCATGAGTCAGTGCAACCTGGGCGAGCCCTGGCGCGTGCAGATGAACGAGGACATCGAGCAGGCGGCGGCCAAGCACCCGAACCTGCGCGTCGTCTTCAAGGACGCGCAGAACGATTCGCTGGTGCAGCGCGCACAGGTCGAGGAGCTCGTGGCTCAGAAGGTCGACGTGCTGCTCATCAGTCCCAAGGAAGCAGCCCCGCTGACGAAGCCCGTGGCCAAGGCCTACCGCCGGGGGATCCCAGTGGTGGTGCTGGACCGCGCGGTGCAGGGCGACGCATACACGACCTTCATCGGCGCCGACAATCGCAAGATCGGCCACGCTGCAGGCGAGTGGGTACGCCGTACGCTCGGCGCCAAGGGACGCATCGTGGAGCTCAAGGGCCTGATGACCTCGACCCCGGGGCGAGACCGGCACGCGGGGTTTCGGGCAGGCCTCGCGCTCGCCCAGCATCCTGACCTGAAGGTCGTCTTCGAGGCGGACATGCAGTGGTTGGAGCCCAACGCACGCAAGGAGATGGAGTCCGCGCTGGCCACCCAGAAGGAGATCGATCTAGTGTATGCGCACAACGACCCTGGCGCGCATGGCGCCTATCTGGCGGCCAAGCAGGCGGGGCGGGAGAAGCAGATGAAGTTCGTGGGCATCGACGCGCTCCCCCATGAAGGGGTGCGGTACGTCCAGCAAGGACTCCTGGACGCCACCTTCGCCTACCCGACCGGTGGGGAGCAGGCCATCGACGCGGCCCTGAAAATCCTCGCGGGGAAGCCGGTGCCGAAGAAGATCGTGCTCGGCACCCGGTTGTTCACTCGCGACAACGTCGCTCGCGGCGGAGAAGAAGTCCAATAACGAGGAGCTCTCACATGGCAGAAAAGGTCGCTCTCTTCTGGCCCGGGGATTCTCGCCCCATTCCCAACCAACTGGCCCTCGCCAACATCGAAGCTGCCACGGTGCAGCTGGAGCAGGCGCTGCGCAAGCTCGGGCGCGAGCCGTATCGAGTGCCCGGGTTTCTCAGCCAACCCCACGAGGCGATCGAGAAACTCGGCCCGGTCGAAGACCCGGTCATCGGCGTGTTCGTGCACTGGGTCTATGGCCCCCACACCACCGAAGGTGTGGTGGGGCGGGACACCCCGCTCCTGCTGGCGAGCAACTTCTCCGGGCAATGGCCGGGGCTGGTGGGCTTGCTCAATACGGCGGCGTGCCTGGAGACCGTGGGGCGCAAACACTCACGCATTTGGACCGAGGCCGAGGACTTCTCCGCCGATCCGAGGTTCATGGAGGGGCTCGAGCAGTGGTGCAAGACCGGCTCACTGAGCTACTCCGAGAGCGAGCTGGACTACTCGGTGGTCGCTGGAGCAGCAGCCACCAGCCTGGCACGCGAGGTAGCGGCACAGATGCGCGCCCGACGGCCGCTCTTGATGATGCTGGGCGATACGTCCATGGGCATGATCAATGGCTACTTCGGGCCGCGCCTGTTGGCTCGCCACGGCTTTTCCGAGCACAAGGTCGATCAAGCCTGGCTGCTCGATCGCGGTCCCAAGATCGACGAGAAGCGCATCGACGATGCGTTCGGGTTCGTGCGCGACCGGGGGGTGACCTTCCATTGGCGAGAGAAGGCTGCGGAGGACTTCGACGAGAACGCCACCCGGGAGCAACTCCGCGACTATCTCGTGGTGCTCGATCTGATTCGGGAGTTCAAAGCCGATTTTCTGGGTTGGCAGTACCAGCTCGGCCTCTTGCCCCTGCGGCCCCCCTCGGATTTCGCCGAGGGGCTCCTGAACTCCGCCTGCCGACCCGAATCGAACGGTGACCCCATCGTCTGTGCCACCGAGGCGGACCAGGGCAACGCGCTGCCCATGGAAATGATGAAGCGCCTGCTCGCTCGCAAGGGCTTGCACCCTGCGGTGATGTTCCACGACGTCCGCTGGGGCGGCGAGCACGAAGGGCGCTTCGTGTGGGTGCTGCTCAACTCCGGCTCCTGCAGTGCGTACGCTTTCAACCATGATCCGGACACCCTGAGCGGCGTCCACTCCTACCGCCAGCCGTCGCTCTACTTCCCTCACCCGGGCGGCACCTTCACCGGGGAGAGCCTGCCGGGCAAGATCACTTGGTCGAGGGCATATTTGCGGGATGACGTGCTCTGGATGGACGTGGGACGGGGAGAGGTCGTTCAGCTTCCGACGGAGAAACGCGATGCGTGGTGGAACGGCACCACGCGGGAATGGCCGCTGATGACTGCGGATCTCGGGATCTCCCGCGACACGCTGATGGCGCACTACCTGTCCAATCACGTGGCCGTGGCCTACGGCGACGTCTTCGAAGAGATGGTCGCACTTTCCCGCGAGCTTGGTTTCAAGGTGCGCGCCCTCAGAGCGAAGTGAGCCGCGGCGGCTCGTCACGAGCTCGGCGTCGACGGCAGTTCGTGCTGACCCTGCCGTTCGAGCTGCGTGCTCGCCTGAAGCTCATCGCGCTCGTCACCAAGCCCAGCAGCGTCGCGCGCTGATCGACGTCAACTATTTTGCGGGCGACAACTATTCTGGCCGGTGGGCACCAGGTGGCTGGAGGGGACTGGCGACCTCAGGCTCCTCCGGGTTGGGGTTGATCGGACAGGTCGCATCCTGGTGGTGGCTAACGAGTAGCCTGCGGTTGAGGGCGGCGCTTGCTACTGCCGCCGTTGGGTTTCGAATTTGGGGAGTTGACTGATGCCGTCTTGGCGTCTTCGGTCCGGTAGCTCGACACGTGGAACTCTAGGATGGCCGAGTGGTGCACGAGGCGGTCGATGGCAGCCGCCGTGGTCATGGGATTCTTGAAGATGCGGTCCCATTCTCCGAAGACGAGGTTGCTGGTGATCAGGATGGAGCGGCGCTGTCGAAGTCCCTGCTCGAAGATCCTCCAACCTCGCATTGGACAATGCTGCGGCCTCCAAGCCGCAATGAGCTGCATTCGGCTGAAACTCCAGACTTCGACTGTGGCACGCATTCTGCAGCCAAGGCGAGCATGTCGTACAGGTTTCTACACATCGCGCTCGCGCCAGCGCTGGCCTTGACTCCAGCCTGTTCCGCGGGGCAGAGACTCGAGCCGTCGCCTGCCGCGCCGACTGCGTCCGCTCGGGCGGCGCGCGCACCGCCAGATAGCCCGCCCACCACGGAGAAGCATGGTGAATCGCGCACGGACATGGCGGTGCCAGTCTCATTCCAGTTCCCTGTCGTCCGGCGTCTCAACGCGGATCCGAGTGACCTGGGTCATCGTGATGACGTGGCTGCGCGAAGGCGGCCCCATGAGTGATTCCGAGCAGCCGCTCCACCCCGCGTCGCCGCGACCCAACGAGAATCCCCGGGACGTCACGTTCGTGGCCGTGGAACAGGGCGCGGCGTGGCCGCACGGCCCCGAGGTCGATATTGTGGCCGGGGCCGGGGACATCCCCGAAGTTGCGCAGCTGCAAGAAGAGGACAGTGCACAATTCGCGGAACGCGTGTTGTGCCGTGCCACGAGTCTGAAGCGTGCGGGACGCTAGTTCTCCGAGCTTGTCGTCGTGCTGGGCCGAAGCCCACCCCCGGACGCGCTGACGAACTTGCAGACGCTCTCGATACACTTGCTTGGGTTGTCCAATACCCGTGGCTCACGCCAAGGACATTCAATGTGTGGTTCGTCCCCGACGGGTCCTGAACGACAGGAATAGGTCCTGCACCGTGAGACAACCGGGGTGGGCGGGCTGCCTGGGGCGGCGCATGGCCCAGACTGCGCTCAACCTCGTCGACCACGTCCTGCCGCCCGTTGGGTTGAGCACGGCAGTCTCGCGGTCATCGAGCGGTTCTTCCTGACGCTGAAGACCGAGGCGATGCGGGTCATCATGGTGCCGTTCAGGCTCGCGGCGACGCGGGCGGAGCTGGTGGCATTCGTCGGATGGTATGATGCGCATCGCCCTCACCAGTCCTTTTGGGGGACGGACACCCACAGAGGTCTACGAGGAGCTAGAGCGGGCCGACCAAAGAGAGGGAAGCGGGTCGGCAACTCCGCTGACATTGGGCAAGCCACTTGCGCTGAAAGTGTCGCATCTTGAGGGGAGAAAACACCTGCCCATTGTCGAGCTGAGGGCGGCGGCGTGACGGGTCAAGAACGGTGGACCAGCACAGCACCGGTCGAGGAGCCGCCGGGTGGCCGGGTTCACTCCTGCCCCCATCCGGCAGCGCTGGCGGCTCCGCCTTCGGCCACCAGGCTGGGCTGGCGCGGTGTGGCGCAAATGCGGTCACAAGGCCGCCAACTTGAGTCCCGATGTGAAGTAGAACCGTGGCCACCACAGTTGGCGGTGGCAAGCTTGATTCGGGACTACCCTGGGAGGGACTGACGGTGCGTACTCGTAGAACACTGGTCATTCTGGCTGGCGTCGGCATGCTTCGAGCGTCCTCTCTGGCGTACGCTCAGACTAATGTCGATCCCGCCGAGGAGAGTTCAGACTCCGCTCCAACGGCAGGCTCTGATCCCTCTGCTGCACCAAGCGACGACTCCAGCCTGTGGAATCCCTCGTGGCGTCGAGTGAGTTGGCTCGAAGTTGCCGTCGGTGGAGCGCTCCTCGCTGGAACAGGCGCCGCCTTCCTGGTGGTGAAGCTTCCGGAAGAACCTCGCTGGACCGGCGGGATACTCATGGACGATTGGGTCCGGGATCACATCGGAGCGAAAACGGACGACGGGGCTAGCAAAGCACGAACCGTTTCAGACATCTTCTATTTTGGCCTGATGGGGTACGCCCTGGTGGATCCCACCATCGCCTCACTCGCTCACGGCTGGGAGGTTGGCGGACAGATGACGGGCATCAACTTGCTGGCGATGTCCGTCGCGGCCTTCCCAACCGTAGTGCTCGAATTGTCCATCGGCAGAGAGCGTCCCAGCGGCCGCAATGACAGCTTCCCCAGCGGGCACACGGCCATGGCCTTCGCGAGCGCCACTCTGACCTGCGTGCACCACTCAAGAATGCCGCTCTATGGTGGGGGAGTGGCAGAGATCATCAACTGCGCAACCGCGTTGGCTGCCGCTTCCACCGCGGGCGTGGCTCGACTGGTCGGCGAGCGCCACTGGTTCACGGATATAGCCACCGGGGCAGCCTTCGGAGTCACAGCTGGCTACCTGATCCCAACCCTTCTGCACTACGACGCTGCAGCGTCGAGCGATGTGACGCGTGAAGGGGCCACTGAAGAGTCGGCGATCCTGAGCGGATTTCCATTCCCCATTCTCGGGCGCCACGAAATTGGCGTGGGTTACGTCGCCCCGTTCTAAGCTTGGTGCCTCCGTCAACGAGCGGAGCTGAATCCACTTGGATCACCCTTCTGCTCAGCCGTGGTCCGCGACGATCCGTGCGGGGCACCTCGACCAGCAGATGGGCGGCGATGACCCCGTCGCACAGCCCGGCTCCGGTGGCCCAGGTCGCGCTCCTACCGGAGCCAGCTTGCTTGCTGTGGCGCCATCTGCAGTCAGGCACTCTGCTCCATCGCCGCTCCCGCCAGGGTCGGGAGCATCGCCAAGGAACTGGTGTGCTTCGGCGCCTGCGCCGCCAAGCGATAGGCTTGCTGCACACCGCCTAGCACGGGCAGCGCGGGCACCCCTGCCCTCGACCTTGCCCTCGACCATCGCCCCACGTTGTCCGCAAAAACTGTGTCCAACCGCGGATCGGTACCGTCTCAGGTGGACCGTTGCGCAGCAGTCTGCGTCCAGACCCAATGCTCGAACGATTCATGGGCGGCATGTTCGCCACGAGCACGACCGCATCACGGTGGCCGCCAAGACCGGGGCGTCGGTGGGACAGTGGCCCCCTGCGCCGTCTACCCGGCGAGAGCTCTGGCGAGGCCATTCGCCACGTCCGGCTGACGGGGTCCATCTAGTGCCCTGTCTCGGAAGTAACAATCCATGAACCCGCTTCACCGCGTCTTCGTGGGTCTCCCAGGTGGCTGTCGAGACAGGGCACGTCGGCACCGCAGGTGCCGCAGGAAAGATAGGGTGCTCTGGCCAGATCGCGGCAGAGCTGTCCTCCGCCGGGCCGCCACCCCTGGGTTCGGCCCGGCGGAGGACAACGATTGCGACTTCTGAGACAGAGCACTAGTTCCAGTTGGCGACGGGGTCGTCTACGGCGGCGGGACCTGGGACGAAAGCTGAGTGGGACGTATGGCACTGGGGAAGGATCGGATTCTCGAAGGCACGATGGCTTCGCCCGCCACGGGCGCACACGCAGCCCCCGACCGTTCACCAGAAAGGTGAACGGTATCAAGCGTGTTGCATTTGCAGCGCCCAGACCACGGGAGGTCCTGATCCGCAGCAGTGCTTCGAGCAGCGCCTGATTTCGGGCTTCGGCGAGCAGAACCGTCGCTTGCGTGAAGAACTCGAAGGGGTAGCGTCGTTCTCGTTGCCATTCGATCAAGGCACTCAAGAGCTCCAGCGCCGCCTTGGGCTTGCCGATGAAATTGTCATCGATGATGAAGACGGTGCCGCGCCAGCCGTGGTCATACAGACGCTGCAGCTCGTCCAAGAACACGTCGGCGCCTTTGGTCCGCATCACGCGTCCGTAGCGACTCGTGATGTCACAGAACTCGCAGTCGTGAGTCCGCGTTCGCATATCCAATGATCTGGCGCGAACGAGACCAGTCAGCACGACAGTGACATGCCCGCTCGTGGTCGGACCCAAGAGGCTTGTCCTCGTCGAATCCTGAACGGTCCTGCTGCGGACGTGGCAGCTTGCCAAGACAACTCGGACGCGCGTGATTCGTGGCGGATCTGGTTCTGGTGCACGATGCCGTCGCGTCCCTGATCAACATCAAACGGAACAGCGTCTCTTCCCCTGCAGCTGGAACGATGCAGCTTCGGGGGGCGAACATTCTCCCCCCTCCCCCATCGGGCGCCGCGGGCGTACGACACGCGTGGACGTCGGTCGGGCGGAGCGGTAAAATTTTCTCTCTTGTCACGGGAGGAGCGAATGCGGACATCACGACGATACTCAGGGTTTCTGCTGATGCTCGGCGCAGTCTGGACCGTCTTTGCCTGTGGCGGAGATGAGTCCAAACACGGAACCCAGTGCGACACTCCCGGGGATCGTGAGCAGTGTGTGTGCACCGGTACCACCTTTGGCACCAGAACCTGCCAGACGGACGGCTACTGGAGCGAGTGCGATTGCGATGCGCCGTACGACCAGGGTAGTGGAGGCATCGGCGGCTCGGAGAGTGGCATCGGCGGCTCGGAGAGTGGCATCGGCGGCTCGGGCGTCGGCGGGTATCAAGGCTCGGGCGGCGCAGGGGTCGGCGGCTCGGGTGTCGGCGGCACAGGGGTCGGCGGCTCGGGCATCGGCGGTGCGATGGGGAGTGGTGGCGCCGTGGGCACAGGCGGCGTCATGGGTACAGGTGGCAACGTGGGCATTGGCGGTGCCATTGGCCTGGGTGGCAACCCAGGCACGGGTGGGGCAGTCGCCGTGGGCGGCGCGAGCACCGGCGGGGCGGGCGTTGGTGGTGCCGGCACCGGTGGTCTGCCTGCAGCGGGTGGCACCGGCACGGGTGGCAGTTCCGGAAATGGTGGAGTGGCGGGGGCCGGTCAAGGCGGAACCGCTCTCGGTGGAGCGGGGGGTGGCAGTGCCGGAACCAGCGGAGGCACCGCTGGAAGTGCCGGAGCCGGCTCGCCGGATTACGCGCCCTGTCCGGAGACGGGGCCGTGCAAGATTATGCCCTTCGGCGACTCCATCACCGAGGGTTGCTGCAATTTTGTCGGCGGCTACCGCGTCGAGCTCTTCAGGCACGCTCTCCAGGATGGTCACGACATCACGTTCGTCGGCTCGGTCAGCAACGGCCCCACGACGGTCGATGGAGTGCCATTCCCACGCGACCACGAGGGTCACGGTGGCTACACCATTGACGACGAACCCGCTCGCGGCACAAACGGGATCTCGCCGTTCGTGGACACCAGTTTGCCGAGCTACGTGCCGGACATCATCACGCTCATGATCGGCACCAACGACATCAATGGCAACATCGACGTCGCCGATGCTCCGAATCGACTCGGCACACTCCTCGACAGCATCCACGCGCAAGACCCCGACATCCTCGTCGTGCTCGCGCAGATCATTCCCACTACCAACGACGGTACCAACCAGGCCGTGCAAACCTACAATGCGGCGATGCCGGCGCTCGTATCGGACCGCGTCGCGCTCGGCCACCACCTCCTCCTGGTCGACATGTACACGGCCTTCACGCAGGATGCGAACTACAAGAACACCCTGCTCAGCGACGGTCTCCACCCGAACGACGCCGGGTACGCGCTCATGGGACAAACCTGGTACGCGGCGATTTCGGATTACCTCCGCTGACGAGCTGTCGAACGACGCGCTGACCAGACCTGCAGCGCCCAGCTGGCGGCGGTGGAGCGAGGGATCCCAAGCTGGGCGAACAGGGCCGGATCACGCTCCTCGCAGACGAGGTCACGGATGCGGTGATCGTACGCTCCGCGGAAGGGGTGGTTCGGCACCGGAGCTGGGTGGACCGCCGGTGACGCTGGCGCAATTGCACTTGCGACGCGATGAGTGCTGAATGTTCTGGGACGCAGCCATGCAACAACGCAGCGTGGGGCGTGGGTGCAGGGTCGTGTGGGGAGGAATGGCGGCAGAGTGTTCAGCCGGAGCGAGTCCTCGCGCTACCGCTCGTCCGCGCCCACGTCCGGCGCTCCATTGGTGTGGGGCTCACCGTCGATGTCGACGCCGGCTTCCGCGTCGGCGGCGCCGCTATCAATGGCCGCCGTGGCCGTGTCCCGCAGGTGAAAGTTCCGGCCGTCCACGTCTTCGAGCCAGGTCTCATCTGCGCCTTCTACATTCCCATCGAGGCTGGCCTGACCCCCATCCCGGACCGTGATCCGCCAGACCAGGTTGTTCACGAGGTCGACGGTGGTGCTGGCGTACCGGTAGTCGATGGACGAGTACCTGCCCGTGGCCGACGCCTCCCGCGAGAGCACCGTGTTATGGACCACCCGCGCTCCCAGGGTCCGCTGGATTTCGATGCCGGTGTCGTAGCGGTGATTCGTGCTCCAGATCACGTTGTTCCTCGCGATTCCGCCCACGTGCTGCAGCGTCGACCAACTCGGGTCCGCGTCAGCGTAGTTCCGGCCGCCGCCACTCGGCTCGCTGCCGAGCCCGAACCCGATCCCACGAGCGCAGTTGATGATCAGGTTGTTTTCGACCAGGGTGTCCCGCGCCCGAGACCAGAAATGCACCGCGTGCTCCGCCGTGCCAGACTCGCACCAGATCCCCTCGAAGTAGTTGTTGCGCACGATCCAGTCGCGGCCGCCGTGGGTGTCGATGCCGCCGGTGTAGCAGTCGCTGACATGCCCACGCCCGCTGTCGGTCATGACGAAGTCCGAGCACTCCACCACCCCCTGGTCGGACCAGGTGCTGTACTCGAAGGAGCTGTTGATCTTGACGAACTGCTGGCCGCCGTCGATGAACCGGACCCGGTAGAATCGATTGCCTGTGCTGTCCACGCCCTCGGTTCCGGAGCTCACGTGCGCCAGGTGATTCACCGCCTGTGTGAGAGTCAGCTCGCCGATGGTGACGTCGCTGGCGTACATCCTGAGGATCTCGTCGGCACCCCACTGTCCGTCCAGGATCACCGACTCGGGATTACCGCTCACCGAACGCAGGGTGACGCCATCAGTGTCAAAGCGATACCCGCCGGACGGGACGATGTACGTACCATCCTGAAGCGCCACGGTGTCGCCCGGGGAGGCCGAGGCAATGGCATTGGCCACGTCATCGCCAGGGCCCACCACGGTGGCGTCGCCCGGCACGGTCCCGAGCGGATCGCAGGCCGACACCCCGAAGCCGGCCACGGTGGTGGGCGGCGCGCCTCCTCCCCCACTTCCGCCGCTGCCAGCCGCGCCGCCCGTGTCCGTCGAGCCGCCGCTGGCGGAGGTGCCGCCCGTATCCGTCGAGCCGCCGGTACCCGCACTGCCAGCCGCGCCGCCGGAATCCGTCGAGCCGCCGCTGGCGGAGGTGCCGCCCGTATCCGTCGAGCCGCCGCTGCCGGAGGTGCCGCCCGTATCCGTCGAGCCGGCGGCACCCCCACTGCCAGCCGCGCCGCCCGTATCCGTCGAGCCGCCAGTGCCGGTCGTGCCACCGGCGTCCGTGGACCCACCAGTGCCAGCGGATCTACTCGCCCCTCCGTCGCCTCCGCCACCGTCACTCGAGTCGGATCCGCAGCCAGCTGCCAGGGGCAGCACCAAGAGAGAAAGCCAGAGCGCGCGAGAGGTCTTCATGATGGCACCGTCGTTGGGGTCCAGAGTAGCATGGGCGAGCGGCGACCGTGCTGGCGGATCATAACGCCTTCCACGGGGGCGACGGAAGGTCGCTCGCAAGTCGCCGGCGACAGCTGGATAGCGCAGAAGCCTGCGAGGGGCGCGGACGGGGCGGCCAAGTCGGGACCAAGTCGGGACCTCGTCCTGCACGGGAACCGGATCGCTCGCAGATCATGCCGCGTGCCGGAAGCAGTACCTCAAGTTGCCCATGGTGTCCGCTTGCTCCGCTCGGGGGCCGGCTCGATTCCGGCGTCCGCCAGGATGCGCCTGGTCGTGCTCCGTCCAAGTTCGTGACCGAGGCTCCGCAGAGCGCCGCGGACTCTGGTGTACCCCCAGCCCGGATTCTCTACGGACGTCCTGACCACGAGCCGCGCCAGCGCCACCTCGGTGAGCCCACCGAAGTACCCACGATGGCCCCCGCCCGCGACCCCCGTACTACAAGACCCGCGCGGTGCGACGCACCCTCGGTGAGCTCGACCCGCCACCGCGTGAAGGCCGCACGCAGCGCGAGTTGTTCTGAGCTCAACCTGAGCCGAGCCCCAGGCGCACGCGCTCCTTTCAGCGCCGATCCCCCCGCGCGGCTTCGGGCACGTGCGTCTGCAGTTCGACTGCGGGATGCAGTCTGGTCCGCGCCGGCCGTCGTGGGTGTTCTCCGCCAGGTGCGAGAGGGTTCGCCCCACCCCCAGGCGCCGTTCAGCGACTCGCCACCACCGCCATCCGCTCGGCCGAGGTGATTTCAACTCCCCCTCCTCCCTCAGCCTGAGCGATCCTAACACGCTCTGTTCTACCTGAACGCTGGATTTGTCGAAACGCAGCAGGGCTACTGTTCGAGCTGAGCACGAACGAGGTCACCCCGCTCCTCGATGAACTCACGTACGGCTTCGAGAGAGCGTTCGTATTCACTCTGAGAATGGGGGGTCCTCTCGTCTTCGAGCCAGCTCTGCTCGATTCGAGGGAGGATCTCGTCGAGAATCGCCATGAGATTGATGGACTCGAAGACCACGAGCACCTCACGGACTTGGTCGAGGTATTCCGCGTAGCACGCCTCGTCTTCCCTGCATCGCTGCATCACGATCCCGTTGGGGCGATTCGACTCTGACGCATCAATGGCGTAGTCGAGCAAGTCGTACGAGCCATCCATGCAGTTGAAGGTCTGATCGATGCCCCAAGGCAAGAGGACGAAACGGTCCGTGGCGACGTCGTGGTAGAGCTTGTAGTTGTTCGAGGCACCGAAGTAGCCGTCCCAGTCGGCCATCACGGCCTGTACCGCGCCGAGACGAAGAACCTGCGGCATGGCGATCACCTCCCCCAGGGTAGCCATGACGTCGTCCATGGGACCATCGACGACGTTCGCTAGCATCTCGAGGTCGGATCGATCGTCTACATCCTGGTTCGTCTCGAGCTCGAACCACTGGAGATCATCGGGAACGAAGTCGACGAAGTACTCTTCGTTGCTCGTGTCGTAGAGGTTGCCGTCCGGGGGAATGAAGTGGCGGTCCAAGAACGACTCGTCCAGTGTCTCGACATTGGCGTAGAGGCCGTAGTACTCACCATTCAGATACACGCGAGCGTGGTTGCTTCGGGGTGAGGTGATACCAGCCTCGTTCAGGAAGATGTAGCCGAGCCGCTCTCTGACGGTGCTGGGATCCTGAACCATGTTGTTCAGAGTCAAACGCCGCAAGCCGAGGAAGCGCTGCCCGTCGACGAACTCGCTGAACTTGATCTTGAAGGCCGCCTTACCATTCAGGTCCTCGAAAGAAGCCCGTCCTTTCAAACGAATCCCCACGTCTTCCACAACGAGCTCGTCGCCAGTATCTCCCGACACGTAGCGGAACCCGCCACGTTGGTAGACGCTCGGATCGTCCTGCAGGCTGTCGTACGCCTGCTCGGAGAGCGTCAGGTGGAATTCTGGAGGGCTTTGCGCATCGAAGAGGGCCTCGCTGGGGTCGCCCACCGGTGCGTCTCCGCCGTTGGTGCTCTGACTACCCGAGCCTGCGGCCCCACCATTCCCGACTGTTGCGTCGCCGTCGCTCGACCCGCAACCCAGCACCGGACCCAAGCAGAGCAGGGGAAGATAGCGCACAAGAGAGCACATCATGCCGTAAGGATAGCGCATCCGCCAGGTAGCGGGGAGCGAATCGTCCCATGGCACGCGCGGTCGTCGTGCGCGCTGGCGGCTGGCTACGGTGCGGGTACGAGCGCAACGGAACCCAAGGGTCGTGGAGCAGTAGTCGGGCGGGAGCGCCCCGCGCTCTGCAGAGCGGACCAGTAGCAGCCTATGTGCCACGGGTGGCGCCGCCCTGAAGCCCGTGGGCGTACGCTGCACGCGATTGAGGAAGGCGCCGCCCGCCTGGTGGTTGCCTGGGCCCTGTGGGGGCCCGGCAACC
>CAZSVU010000205.1:0-15603 GCA_964610275.1 uncultured Polyangiaceae bacterium
GCTGGTCGAGGTCCTGACGGAGGATCTGGCAGGCCCGGCCGCAGCAGCGCAAGGGGGCGGCACGACGGAGGCAGCCCTGGAAGACGTGCAGCCGAAGCTGGAACCGGCAGCCGCCGGACGGCGTGCTGCGGCCGCGGAGGCCGGCTCACTGACCACCAGCCTCCTCGCCATGAGTGGTGGAGGAGTCCGTATCGACTTCGATCGGACTTTCCTGGTGCAGATGATAATTTTTGCGGCCCTCATCTTCGTACTCGAGCCGCTCCTCTTCAATCCGGTGTTGCGGGTTTTCCAGGAGCGCGAGCGTCGGACCGAGGGAGCTCGTGACGATGCGCGTCTGATGCAGGAAGAGGCCGGCGAGCTCCTGCAGGAGTACGAAAGCGCGCTGGTGCGTGTCCGCAAGGTCGCATCCGAGGAGCGAGAGCGGCTTCGTGCCGAAACGCGCAAGCTCGAGGCCCAGATCATGGAAGAGGCCGCGGCGACGGCAGCAGCTATCGTGAAAGAGGGCCGGAGCAGGGTCGCGGCAGAGTCAGCCCACATGCGGCAGGAGCTCGACGTTCAGGCCGAGCACATCGCTCGAGACATCGCTGAGCGTGTTCTGGGAAGGAGCGTACGGTGAATTTCGTACCCCGGAGGTTGGCCCTGGCGTGTCTGGTCCTTGCCGGCGTTGCAGTTGCCACTCCGACGCTCGCCAGCCCGGCCACTCACAATCCCCAGCAGCACGTGGCACAGGGCAGCGGCGAAGCGGCGCACGGATTACATGGAGAGCCCGGCGCCGATGCGCATGCGGGCCAGCATGAAATCCACGGCTTGGGCGACGTCAATCTCATCTACGGCATTCTCGGTGAGAAGGAGGGGCTCGAGGAGCCCACGTTGCTCTGGCGACCCCCGGGAATGGGCGTGCCCTACGCCGTGATGGTCCTGAACACCGCCGTATTGTTTCTACTCTTCTACCATTACGGGCGGAGACCGTTGCGCGAGGCGCTGCGAAAGCGTCGGGAAGGCATCATGCGGGGCATGTCGGAGGCGCGCAAGATGAAGGAAGAGGCCGCTGCACGGCTCCAGGAGTATCGCGACAAGCTCCAGCACGTGGACGACGAGATCGAGCGCGTCAAGCGCGAGCTCCGGGAGGCGGGGGTGGCGGAACGGGAGCGCGTCCTGCAGGAGACTCGCGAGAAGCAGAAGCGCATCGAACGTGATGCCCGACTCGTCATCGACAACGAGCTCAAGACGGCTCGCGAGCAACTTGCTGCTGACGTCGTACACAGCGCGACTCGCGCTGCGGCTGCCTTGCTCGAGGCGCAGGTGACGGCGACCGATCACGATCGTCTCGGCCAGGAGTACATCGCGGCAATTCGAAAGTCTCCGCCGTCCTTGGGAGGGCGAGCGTGAGCACCTTGGCAGAGCGCTACGCGCTGGCGGTCTTCGAGCTCGGGACCGAGAGTGGGCAACTCCAACAGCTGACCGAACAGCTGCGCGCGTTTTCCGAGGCGTATGCGGTGAGCGACGACCTGCGCGGCGTGCTGGACAATCCACTCGTCGACGATGCCCAGCGCTCCGCAGTCATCGACGCACTCGCATCGCGATTGGGGCTGGTGAGGTTGGCGCAGAACACGGTAGGTCTGCTCGTACGCCGGCATCGCATGAGTCTACTGGTGGACATGGCACGGGCGCTCGGTCGGCTGGCTGACGAAAGAGCTGGCGTCCAACGCGCCACCGTGACCAGCGCCTGCCCGCTATCCGAGACCTTCTGTCGTCAGTTGACGAGCGAGCTGGAGCAACTGACTCGCCGCAAGGTCGTGCTCGACAGGCAGCTCGACCCCAGCCTGATTGGAGGGGTCGTGACCCGCGTGGGGGACAGCGTCATCGACGGGAGCCTCAAGGGCAGGCTCACGGACATGGAGCGTCAACTCGTCAGCCGTTAGGGTGCTGGCCACCACGCAACCGGAACTGAACGACCACCGGAGAACCCATGCAGATCAGTGCCGCCGAGATCTCCCAGATCATCAAGCAACAGATCAAGGACTTTGACCGAGCTGCGCTGGTGTCCGAAACGGGCACGGTGCTCACCAGCGGGGACGGGATCGTCCGTGTGTACGGTCTTGCCGGTGCCATGGCCGGTGAGATCGTCGAGTTCGCTGGCGAGGTGTACGGCCTGGTCCTGAACCTCGAACAGGACAACGTCGGTGTGGTGATCCTGGGCGACGCCACGGGCATCGGCGAGGGGGACGTCGTCAAGCGCACAGGGCGCATCGCCGACGTACCCGTCGGGGACGCTGTGGTGGGTCGGGTCGTCAACGCACTCGGACAGCCCATCGACGGGCGTGGGCCGATTGAGACCAGCGCGCGCCGGCGGGTCGAAGTGAAGGCGCCGGGCATCATCGGCCGCCAGCCCGTCAAGGAACCCCTGCAGACGGGAATCAAGGCGATCGACTCGATGATCCCGATCGGTCGCGGGCAGCGCGAGCTGATCATCGGGGACCGACAGACGGGCAAGACTGCGATCGCCATCGACACCATCATCAACCAGAAGGACACCGACGTTTACTGCATCTACGTGGCCATCGGGCAGAAGGCGTCGACGGTGGCGCAGGTCGTGGACAGGCTCAAGTCCTTCGGCGCCATGGAGTACACGACGGTGGTCATGGCCAGCGCCACCGAGTCGGCTCCGTTGCAGTTCTTTGCGCCCTACTCGGGAGTCACCATGGGGGAGTACTTCCGCGACACGGGGCGCCACGCCTTGTGCATCTACGACGACCTGTCCAAACAGGCGGTGGCCTACCGTCAGCTGTCGCTTCTGCTGCGTCGGCCGCCGGGGCGCGAGGCGTACCCTGGGGACGTCTTCTACGTCCACTCGCGGCTGCTCGAGCGTGCTGCCAAGATGGGCAACCGCTGGTTCATCGTCAAGAAGGGCACCGAGGTGCCGCCCGGTGACCACAGCTTTCGGGGAGAAGACGGCAAGGTTCACATCGGAGACGAAGGGGAAGAAGCGGCCCGTCAGGTGCTCGACGGGCGTGAGGACAAGGCTCAGCTGGAGCTCAAGCGTGATCCGCACTCGGGAGGTTCCCTCACCGCGCTTCCCATCATCGAGACCCAGGCCGGCGACGTGTCGGCGTACATCCCCACCAACGTGATCTCGATCACCGACGGTCAGATCTTTCTGGAAAGCGACCTCTTCTACTCCGGCGTTCGCCCGGCCATCAACGTGGGAATCTCCGTCAGCCGGGTGGGGGGCAACGCGCAGATCAAGGCCATGAAGAAGACGGCCGGGACTCTCCGCCTGGAGCTCGCACAGTACCGCGAGATGGCGGCGTTCTCGCAGTTTGCCAGTGACCTGGACTCCGCTACCCGTGCTCAGCTGGAACGTGGCGCACGCCTGACCGAAATCCTCAAGCAGGGGCAGTTCGTGCCCATTCCCGTGGAACGGCAGCTGCTCGTCATCTATGCGGGAACCAACGGGTACTTGGACAAGCTCCCGATCAGCTCCATGCGTCAATACGAGGAAGAGCTCTGCGCCTACGTCGAGCAGGAGTACCCCTCCGTGCCCGAGTACCTGAAGACCAAAGGCGAGCTCAACGACGCGATCAAAAACAAGCTGAACGAGGCGTTGGACAAGTTCACGAAGAGCTTCGTGCCGAGTCAGGACTAGCCCTTTGGCCAATCTCAAGATCATCCGCAAGCGCATCAGCAGCGTCAAGTCGACGCAGAAGATCACGCGTGCCATGAAGATGGTCGCCGGTGCGCGGCTGAATCGGGCGCAGCAGAGCATTCTGGCGCTGCGTCCGTACGCGGTGAAGACCGCGAGTGTTCTCTCTGAGGTCACCGAGGCCTACGCCGAGATTGAGGAGGGCGCCGAGAACGACGTGCTCCAGGCGATCGAGCAGGAACAGCCACTGCTTTCGCGCCGCCCCGAGCAGAGTGTCCTACTGTTGGTCGTCACCAGCGATCGTGGGCTCTGCGGCTCCTTCAACGCCAGCATCAACAAGGAAGCTCAGCGTGCCTGGACCAAACGCCGAGCCGCGGGCCAGCGCGTCCAGGTCGCGGTGATTGGCCGCAAGGGACGCGACTTCGTCCGGCGTCGCGACGTCGACGTTGCGCACGTCTTCGAACGGGTCTGGGACCGACTGGATCTCGAGCAGGCCCGAGTGGTCGCGCGCACGCTACTCCGCCCGTTTCTCGCGGGTGAGGTGGACTCGATCTACATCGTCTACAACGAGTTCAAGAGCGCCATGACACAACGAGTCGTGGTCGAGCCGCTGCTACCGGTGCAACGCGCGATTGACAAGGCCAAGGAGCAGGAGAAGAAGGAAGACCGGGTGGAGCTCAGCAAGATGAGTCGCGAATTCATCTTCGAGCCGGACCGCCGAGCGCTTCTGGCCCACTTGGTGCCGATGTACGTCGAAATCAGTATCCTGAGGGCGCTCTACGAGTCGATGGCATCCGAGCTCGGCGCGCGCATGACAGCCATGGACGCGGCCACCAAGAATGCTTCGGAAATGATCGACAAGCTCACCTTGAAGTACAATCGCGCGCGCCAAGCGGCCATCACCACCGAGTTGATGGAGATCATCGGTGGTGCCAACGCTTTGCAGGAGTAGGACGAAGCGATGGCCAACGCGGCAACCGGCAAGAAGAGCAGGAAGAATCGACGCAAGCAGCGCGAGAAGAGCGAGCGTGCGCAGCAGAAGGGACTTCCCGCTCGGCCGGTGGACAAGCCAGTCCCCAAGCGCCGCAAGAGCGCGAGCTCGTCCGCGGCCAAGCGCACTCCCGGGCGGAACCACCCCGCTCGGGACGGAGCACGTCGGGCCACTGATGGTGAGCCGGACTCTGGAGCGGCGTCGACCTCCACGATTCGGGATCGCATTGCCCAGCTGCCCTCGGTGGCCAAGATCGGAGCTGTCGCTGCGCTTCTGCTGATCGTCATATGGGTCGTTGCCCAGGTTCGGGATCGGGGGCAGGCCCCGGTGGCGACTCCTGCGTCCCAAGAGCAGATCCCCCCTCGAAGCGAACCGGAGAGCGTCGCGCCCGAGCTTGAACAGATGCTTGCCGAGCAGCCCGATCTTGCCGCTTCGGCGACTGCGCCGGGTCCCCTGGCGAGCGCGGAGACCTCGGCTTCGCAGCCTGCACCGTCCGTATCGGCATCTGCGGAGGCGCCAGCGACCGAGGCCCAAGCCGATACGGCGAAGAAGAAGAAGAAGAAGCCACTGGCCCGGCCGACCACCGCCGCGGCTGGTGCCACGCCAGAGCCAGCCCCGGCGCCGAAGACGCCCGCGGCTGCCCCACCGGCCGTTCCACCCAAGCCGGCACCAGCGCCCAAGGCGGCGCCGGCCGAAGAGAACCCCTACTGAGGGTCACGGAGCCGGTCGCTCGTCCCAGTTGCGCATTGTTGGGCCGCCCGGACTGGGTGGTGCCATTTACTGCGCCATGAGCGGAAGTGACCGGCGCCCGTGGCGCCCCAGCGCTCACCGTCATAGGCGTTGGCTCTACGGAGACATCCAGGCATGTGCGGAATAGTCGGTTACGTGGGACCCCGCCGGGCGGCCCCCATCCTCGTGGACGGCCTCAGGCGACTCGAGTACCGCGGCTACGATTCGGCCGGGCTGGCGGTTCACGGCGCGGGCGGTATCGAAGTGATTCGCACCGTGGGCAAGCTGGACAATCTGGTTCGCGCCCTCGAGTCAAGGGAGCCCCAGGGTACCGTTGGGTTGGGGCACACCCGCTGGGCTACCCACGGCCGGCCCAGCGAGCAGAACGCCCACCCCCACGTGTCGGGTGACGTGGCGATCGTCCACAACGGGATCATCGAGAACCACCTCCAGCTCAAGCGGGAGTTGGAGGCGGAGGGTGTCCAGTTCGCGAGCGACACGGACACGGAAATCGTGGCTCACTTGATCCACCGACAGCTCGGCCGAACCGCGACGCTGTTCGAAGCGGTGCGTGAGGCTTTGGGGCGCGTCCGGGGAGCGTATGCGCTCGCGGTCATCACCGCACGCGCTTCCGATCGAATCGTGGTGGCGAAGAGCGCATCTCCGCTGGTGCTCGGTTTAGGCGACGGCGAGGCACTGTGCGGCAGCGACATCCCGGCCATGCTCGAGCACACGCGTCAGATGATCTTTCTCGAAGACGGCGACATGGCCGAGTTGACGCGCGAGGGCGTGCGCATCGAGACGCTGTCGGGTGAGCCGGTCGAAAGACGCACCACCCGGGTGGATTGGTCACCAGTCCAGGCGGAAAAGGGTGGGTTCAAGCACTTCATGCTCAAGGAGATCTTCGAGCAACCTACTGCGGTCGAGAACACCCTGCGCGGTCGGGTCCTGCTTTCGGAAGGGGATCTGGTGAGCGCAGAGCTGGGCCTCGACGCCGACACGGCTCGGCAAACCCGGCGTGTCGTGATGGTGGCGTGTGGGACCAGCTACCATGCGTGTCTGGCGGGCCGGTACTGGATCGAGCAGTTGGCGCGCGTGCCGGCGCAGGCCGAGCTCGCCAGCGAGGTGAGGTACCGCGATCCAGTGTTCTCGGAAGGGGATCTGGTGGTCGCAGTGAGCCAGTCGGGCGAGACGGCGGACACGCTGGCGGCGCTGCGGTCGGCACGAGAGGCTGGTGCACGTGTGCTGGCCGTGGCCAACGTGCTCGATAGTGCGATCCCACGGGCGTCGGATGGTGCGCTCTACACGCATGCCGGTCCGGAGATTGGGGTGGCGTCCACCAAGTGCTTCACGGCGCAGCTGGTGGCCCTGCTCATGCTGGCCGTTTACCTGGGGCGCAGAAACGGAGCCCTGGCAGCGGAGACGGCGCGAGAGGTCCTACAAGCCTTGGTCGAGGTCCCGCAAGGCATCCGGCATTGTCTGGAACGCAGTGACGAGGCGCTGCAGATCGCCCGACGCTGGCACCACGCGCGGGACATGCTCTTCCTCGGTCGCGGGTTGGGCTTCCCCGTTGCGCTCGAGGGAGCGCTCAAGTTGAAGGAGATATCCTACGCGCATGCCGAGGGGTATGCCGCCGGGGAGATGAAGCACGGCCCTATTGCGCTCATCGACGCGGAGATGCCGGTCGTGGTCGTGGCTCCGCAAGACCGTCAGTACGAGAAGACGCTCTCCAACCTACAAGAGGTTCTGGCGCGCGATGGCAAGATCATCGCGGTCTGTACCGAGGGCGACGAGCGCATAGCATCCCTTGCCACGCACGTGCTCACTGTTCCGAATGTCCCCGAAGTCGTGCTTCCCCTGGTCACGGTGATCCCGCTCCAACTGTTCGCGTACCACTTCGCGGATCTGAGAGGCACGGACGTCGACCAGCCACGCAATCTGGCCAAGACCGTCACGGTGGAATAATCCGGCCGCAGATTCGATGCTGCTTTCGTATGCTCAGGGGCCTGCGCTTGACTTTGGCCCGGCTCGCGTACTTCTGTCGTGGCATGCGCTGGGCACCCGTAACACTCGTTTCCATCGGACTGTGGCTGACCGCGTGCGGCGGTTCGACGCCTCCCGCCGAGAGCCCGGATGGGGAAAGGGCGGACGAGCCGAAGAAGTCCGCTTCTGGGGACGAGTCCGCCGAGAGCGAGGCGGAAGAAGCGGAGGAGGAGGTCGTGGGTGTGCCCACGAAGTGTGCGAAGGACGGGCCCGTGTGCGAGCCCGGCAAGAAGTTCGTGAAGCGGCTGTGCAACGACAGTTTCCCGAGCCTGGCACTCAACATGTTCTCGGGCGGGACCCCCTGGACCCGGGCCTACCTCGCGGTGCGCGACGTCGAGCCGGTGAACGCCTTCGGCGGTTTGGCCGGAGGCGAGCACCTCACGTTCGACGAGGAAGTGATCATCTTGTTCCAGACGGTTTCCGACGACCCAAACGCCATGCAGGTGAGCGGGTCTGGCTCCTACCAGGTACTCCGGTGGAACGGCACCTGCGCGACATTGGCCGAGGGCGAGCTCCGGACGCAGCGCCCGGGCAAGCCCAAGGCGGCCAAGGTCACCTGGCGTTTTCTGGAGGAGGGGACCAAGGAAGCGCTTCGCAAGAACGAGACCATCACCGAGACCTACCGGGCACGCAAGAAAGCGTGCCGGGGGGCCACCATGGGCGAGGTCTCGGACAAGTGCGAGAAATTCGACAAGCAGCTGCACGACACCGTGGTGAGCGTGGTGCGCGACGGCAGCATCGAGCTGCCCACGCCCGAGAAGCTGCCCTAGCCGGACACCGCACTAGTCAGACACCATGTACTCGATGGTCCGTCCGTCGAACCGAAGCGCGGCGCAGGGGGCGGCGCTGGTTCGTCTGGTCGTGTATGCGGGGCTGGTGGTCCTGACCGTCGCTGCGCTCAGTGTCTCGTTCCTGGTGTCGCCCGCCGAGATTGAGTCCGGTCGAGTGCTGCTCTCCCCACCATGCCTGATGCGCCGCCTCTTTGGCGTGAGTTGCCCGACCTGTGGTTTGACTCGTGCCTTCTGTGCGCTCAGTCACGGAGATTTCACCGCTGCCCTGATGTTCCATCCCCTCTCACCGCTGGTCTACGGAGCGGCTTGGCTGGGGACGGTGGCTGCGGCGGTTGGCGCGTTTCGGTCGGCGAAGGAGCTCGGGCGGTACGGTGCTCGGAGGCGCTCGTGACCCCGACCCCACCCGGACTCGGCGGGCCAAGGACACCCTGGGGATCGCCGCCTGGCGCCCCCCCGCCCGCGCCGCCGGGAGGCTACGGTGTGGATCTGCCCCCCGGAGTTCGGCTGGACGCGGGCAGCTCCGGTGGCGGGGGTCGGCAGAATGAGCCGACCGGAGTCGTCGCCCTGGTGCTCGGTGTGCTGAGCGTGTTGTTCGTGTTCTGCTGCGCGGTCTTTACCTTCCTGTTCAGCGTTTCCGGTGTAGTGACTGGCATCATCTCGCTGGTGCGGATCCATTCGGAGCCGGGCCGGTTCCGCGGGAACGGCATCGCCATAGCCGGAATCGTCGTGAGCCTGCTGGGGCCACTGCTGTACGTACTGCTCTGGATTTTTGCCGGAGCGCTGACGCTCATGCCGGCCGTCTTTGGGCCGTGACGGTCTACTTCTGCCAGACCTCGCCCAGGTCCCACCCGGGCAGCCCCCGAGTGCGAGGCAGGTGCGCCCCTTCGATTCGGAGCTCTCCCACGACACCCAGCGACAGCGTCTGTGCGATGCGTCGCGGTGCGAGCCCCGCCAGACGTGGTGGGCGTCGGGCCAGTGCGGGATCCGCGGCGGTCAGCAGCGAAAGCAACGCATCTTCGGCGCTCGGACCTAGCGGTCGCACGAAGTCCAGCATCAAGGAGAACCGTGTGCGGCGGAGCCGCTGCGCGAGGTCGCGACGCGAGCGTTCTGCGACTCGGATCTCGTGGCCTGGGCGTGTGAGCAGGCCCGCGACCGTGCGTGCGATCCCTACCAGGTGCGGGGCGTCGCTGGCCACCAGCAGCTCGCACGGATCGCCACCCCAGGCGGGATTCCCGGTCACGTTGGGAAGTCCATGCAGTCCCAGGTGGCTGAGTGCCGCGGCTCCAATCCTGTCCAGCAGTTGCTGGGCCACCCCGGGAGCGCCCCAACTCCCCGCATCAGTACCCGTTCTGAGCACCACCCAACCCAGCGGACCCGCACTGAAAGGTACCGACGCAGGACGCGGGCGGTGAAGACCGCGTCCGAGCCATCCCAGATCGGCATCTCCGGATTCGAACGCTCGCAGCGCGTCTGCCAAGTCGGTGGCGGCCGTGACCTCCAGGGCGTCCAAGTAGGCCGGTCCACGAGCTGCGGTCAGATTGCGCACCAGCAGAAGACGCTTTGCGCCCGTGGTCGCGACGAAGGCGCCGGTGCCGTCTGGACGCAGAGGCGAGAAGCCGCGAGGCACGAGCGCCGTCAGCGGGCTGGTCAGGGCTCGAGCCACAGCGAGCGGGTCTGCACCTGGGAACACGATCGCCCAGCCGTCTTGCGGGTGTGCCACCGGATCGGCGAAGGGACTGAGCAGCGCAACCGCGCCCCGATCCCGAGCGCGCCGGAGCGTGAAGAGCAGATCTCGCGCGTCCAGCGCGCGTCCTCGTCCGGTGTTCAAGTTGGGGCGCAGCCGGACCACCGCGCCCTTCGTCGTAGCCTCGGGGAGTCCGTTTGCCAGTGTTGGGTAGGGCCGGCCGTGAGAATCGAGCGCATACAGTGGGTCGGCGATGGCGGCCCCGAACAGCGCGGCGATCGGATCGTCGATGGCGTGCGGGTCCAGCGAACGGGTCGGCCACGGGAGTCGCACTCGCAGGCGCCCACCGTAGGGCTTTCTTCCCAGCGCCGCCGCAGTGGCGGTGGCACCCATCGCCAAGCACCAGGCACGGCGACTCAGAGCCAGCGCTCCCGCCCTTCTGCAGAGGAGTCGGGTCACCGTACCATCCAAATACCGCCGCGCGTGGCGATGGCGACTGCCGCGGCACCGGTGCTTTCTGGTGGGCACACGGCCAATGCGTACACACCGGTCGGGACGGCGAGGCGCAGCCGCTCCTGGACGCTGCCGTCGTTCATCCAAGTGTGGACCAGCATCGCGTCACCTTCCGGCGACAGAGTGCTGGCGCCGGAGATCAACTCTGGCTGGCCGTCACCGTCCACGTCGCCCAAGGCGAGCTGGGCTCCCACGCCCTGAAGCTGAGCCCGGTGGCCCTCGCCGTCGCGGAGCACCACAGTGTCCGTGTTTGCGATCCGGCCTGCCGCGACAGACCGGAGGCGACCGTCGGGTCCGACCAAGCGAGTCGCCGCGATGGCATCGGTGCGGTGTCCGAAGTCGATCCAGGTCGGAGTGGCGTCGCCCGCGTGGCACGGGACGCGCTGCTGCGCCAGCGCGATCCCGTCGAATCTGGAGCAGCCGCCATCAGGCCAGGGGAGTCGGCGACCGACCGACTGCGCCCGGCCGAGGGCGGGGTCGAGCCGAATCGCCTGTGCGCGGTCGCTGATGCCCACGTCGATGTGCGCTCCAGGCGCGATGGCAGCAGACGCGATGGGTTCGCGCAGCGGGCTCTGTGCGACGGGAGACAGCTCACTCCACTCCGCGGACGCGTGCACGGTGAGCTGGGCGTTTCGGATTCGCCCCAGGCGGATGTGTCGCCGACCGACCACCAGCAGCTCCAACGAACCGTTCTCGTCCACGTCCTCACAGGCCAGAGCGACGGGTTGCGATTCGGGCGAGGACGCCTTGGTCACCTCACGAGCCAGTAGGGGTACGGGTGGCAAGAAAGTCCGGACTTCCGCATCCAGGCGGCGACTCGCGAACGCATGGGCAACCGGGCTCGGCGTCGGATCACGCACGCGGTCCCAGAAGCTCTTCGGCACCGGGTACACATCGGCGACCAGCCGGAGTTCGCCCTGCTCGATCGATGGTCGCAGGTGTATCAAGGTGCCGGCGACGCTGGCCAGTGCCCGTGCGCGCGACAACCCCGCTGCCCCGCGAGCTGCGCGCGCCCCCCGCCCGAGGGTGCCGGCCACCACGGCCGCGATGCGGTCGCCGAGCGCCTCGGGAGCATCGAGCTCGGTGTCGGACTGAAGGGAACTCGATGCCACCAGGGCGCCGTTTGGAAGCTCTCCTAGACTCCGGGTCAGCTCACAGGCGAGCTCAGCGATGGCACTCTTCTCGCCCCGCGTGCAAGCCGGTGCAGTCACCGCGGGTGGCTCTGCGGGCGCCGACTCGGGTGCTGCGGGTTGGGCGATGGTGTCCGGAGCAGTCAGCAGGATGGTGGCGGTAGCGGCGCGCAAGAACCTGGAGCCGAGCATGGTGCCGAGCATAGCATCCGCCACGTCTGGTTGGCTTCCGGGGGGTGGCTGGTGCTATCTTCGCCCGTGGGTTTGGCGGAGGAGTCGGTGATGCGAGGTTATCGAGTCGGCGGGGTGGTGCTGGTGGCAATCCTGTTCGTCGGATTGGGATGCGACGGGGGCGGCGACAGCACGGAATCTGATGCCACCGGGGGAACAGCCGGCAGCGGGCCATCCGGCACGAGCGGGGAGAGCTCCGGTGACGCCGGCGCCACTGGCGACGCCGGAGGTGTCGGGACGGAAACCGGGGGCGCAGGCGGCTTCGACAACTCTCCCTGCGCTCAGCGGGAAATCCGCACCTGCAACGGCGATTGGTACGTCTCGACCAGCGGATCGTGTCGATCCACTCCGGAGCCACGTGATCCGGAGTGTCGCGGCGATGGCTTCGAGACCTACCAGGCGTGCCTCGAAGCCTGCGATCCGGACAGCCCCTGCCTGATCGCCCCACTCCCCCAGAGCGCGCCGTCGTTCGCCGTCGATCCGTGCGACCCGGAGGTGCACACGGAGGTGTGCGAGTTCGACGCCACCTGCCGATGCTCCTGCGAGGAGAGCGGAGGCGACGCCACCTGGTGGTGCGTCTGCTAGCCTGACCGCGACCGCGCGGTTTTTACTGCTTCGCCCTCGTGCCGTGAACCCACCCTGGGTACCGGGCGCTACTTGCGGCGCTTGTCCACGATGGTGTCGTCGTCTGGACCTGCGGGTATTTCCTCGATCGCACTCTCCGACAGGCTGGGGATATTGCCCAACTGGCTGGGGGTGATGCGACCGGCGGGACTGTGCTTCTCGGCGTCGCTCCACTCTACCGGGATCTCGTAGACGCTCTCGGTCTCGCCAGAGTCGAACGTCACACTGACGTCGATGCTCGAGATATCGGGATTCGGTACCGATGCGGGCGCCACCCAGCCGGCCGCATCCGGAGCTGCTACGCGTTCCACGGTGCGCAACTCCTCTCCGGTCAGTTCCTTGAACACCGCGCGGGTCGCCTTCTGCATCGCACGCGCGTCCGCGAAGCGGTTCTCCCGCTGATACGCCAGGGAACGGTCCACCAAGGCCACGAGAGATTCGGGGATTTCCGTCGTCACGCTGCCCAGCGAGGGGGCCGGATTCTGGATGGCCGCCATCAGACGAGCGGTCATGGTGTCGGCGTTGTGGACGATGCGGCCTGCCAGCGCGTGAAACATCGTCGCACCCAAGGCCCAGAGGTCGCTGCGGCCGTCGATCTTGTCACGCTTGGCCTGCGCCTGCTCTGGCGGCATGTACGACGCAGTCCCGAGCACCATGCCGTCTTTGGTCACCTTGCCGCTGAAGTTCCCCTCCTTCATCCGTGCCAGACCGAAGTCCAACACTTTGACCCTACCGTCGGACGAGAGGAAGATGTTCGCCGGTTTGATGTCGCGATGGATGATCCCATTGGGGTGCGCGCAGGCCAGAACGTCCAGCACCTGGTCTGCGATGAACAGAACTTCCGTGGGCATCAGCGTTCGCTTGCGCTCCATCCGGATGTCGAGCCCCTCACCGTCGAGGAGCTCCATGACCAGGAAGACGGCACCATCCTCGGTTTCGTCGTCGTCGAGCACGGACACGGCATTGGGATGCCCAACCCGATTGGCGGCGTACCCTTCCCGGAGGAACCGATCGCAGGCGTCTTGGTTCTTCGAGAGCTCTGGGTGCAGGACCTTGATGGCCACGCGGTTCCCATTGCGATGGGTCGCGGCGTAGACCGATGCCATTCCGCCGAGGCCGATCAGCTTGTCGACGGTCCACTTGTTCCGCAGTACCGCACCGACGCGTGTCAGAGCCTGCTTGACCGTATACTGTCGCATGTGATCGTTTACGCTCCGTTTGGAAGTTGCTGAAGTCGCATCAAGGTGCGGGCGACCGAGTTGACAGCGTCCTGGTCGGTCCAACGGCCAGCTCGATGAATCGTTCTCTTCCGGATGACCCTGCTCGCTTTGCGGATTCTCGGTTGCCTAGGGGGCTGGTCGTGGCCTGGCGCCGAGCCAAAGAACCTCATTTGACTCGATCCGCTCATCATAGACCAAGCCCTATGCCTTTCAAGAAGCCGCGGCACTCGAGGGAGTGACAGGACCTCTCGAGCCGGTTGGGCTCTCCGAGGAGCGAAGCACGGCTACCACCTGGGGCGAACGGCTCGATGGTGGCAGTATCACTCCAGATTTCGTTCGCCGCTGCGATTGCCTGCACGCGGATCACGGCGGAAACGCCGGCGGCCCGAGGCGCAGGCGAGCCCGTGAAGGGCGAGCATCCGCACCGTCGCAGTGCGCCGGTGGCGTGTCAGCCGTCCGTCCGGAAGCGATGTGGGCGCCGGTCACGGCTGGGCGAGTCGGGCGATCTCGCTGCCAGCCAGCAGGAAGCAGCCCACCCCGAAGTCGTCGTGGTTGGGGACCACGTCGTAGCCGAGATCGCCCGATCCCTCCGGATCGCAGGGCTGGACTCCCGTCGACTGTATGTATCCGAGCATGCCGTCGGGGTGCAGTGCGGTGCCTGCCAGACCATTCCAGGCGTCGATGACGAGGGGGCCGAAGCGGGACTCGTCGAGTAAACCACTACGGATGCCCCAAGCGATACCGTAGGTGAAGAGCGCCGTGCCACTCGTCTCCGGCCCATCTTCGTCCGATCGGTCCTGGTCGGCGCAGTGCGTGGGATCCACGAGGCTCGTGTTCCAGAAGCCGTCATCACGCTGGACCTGCATCAACGCTTCGGCCATGGCTCGGAGGTCGTCCTCGTACGTGACGCGATGGGGATCGCTAGCGGGCAGCCAGTCGAGGGTCCGAGCGAGCGCAGCCATCACCCAACCGTTGCCGCGAGACCAGTGGATGTCCTCCCCGTTGGGGGTGGTGAGATACGTGCCTCCCGGAGAGAAGTCGGCATCGCGCCACCAGAGTCCCGACTCCGAGTTGAACAGACCGCCGCCCTCGGTGTCGCGAGTGTACGAGTAGAGTTGCCACATCTTCTCGAAGTACGCGGTGTCGTGGTCGAGCACCCCCAAGCGAACGAACACGGGCATCGACATCTGCAGTGCGTCGATCCAGGTCCACGAGTCCACCACGGGGCTGGTGACCATCGCGTCGATGCTGGCAGTGATGTCCCGAATCCACTCGGGGTGATTGCCATCGTCCAATTGGTAGAGATCGATGTAGGTTTGTCCGGCGCACTGCGGGTCGGCGTGGTCAGGTTCGAAGAGATCACGTAGCGACCAGTCGTTGTCGTTGCCCCACTCGACTGCGTACTCGTAGTAGCTGGCTTCGGGCACGAGCGCGTACAATGCCAGCAGCCCTTCGTAGTAGACGGCGCGCGTCCAGAGGTTGCTGGGGCGATTGCCGGGAGCCGGGTCACCGGGATCGGGGTGACGGTGCATGAACCACTGGTTGGCCAGCACCATGGCGTCCACCACGCGGTCGACGGGCGGGTACTCGAGGCTGCTGCCTGCATCCGGACCGACCCCTGCCGCGCCACCCCCACCACACGGAGGCGCGGCACAGTCGGCAGGCGTTCCCCCCGTCCCGGCGGTCGCTCTGGATGAACCGTCCGAGCGGTCAGACTCGCCGCTCGTGCAACCCGCGACCGACGCCGCGGTCGCGACCCAGAGCACCGCGGCTGGTAGGGAGAGGTGACTCAGGCCTCTGGTACGGGACGGATTGGATTGCATGAGCAGTAGGACGACCTGACCGGGCGGTCCGGTTGGACGCGTCACCTGCAAATGCGCGAGAGGTCGGAATCGATCCACCGTCCTGTGGCGGCCCCAGCGCCGTGATGCGACGCCACGCTGGAAACTCGGCCGCTTTGGACGCTGAAGGGATCCGCGCGGAAGAGCGAGTTGATCGATGTGG
>CAZSVU010000206.1:0-15576 GCA_964610275.1 uncultured Polyangiaceae bacterium
GTTGAGGAAGCCCAGTGCGCAGGTGTACTGGCAGGCGCCCAGCGAGCAGCCGCCCGAGACCATGTTCGGCGGGGCGTTCGCTGCACAGTCGTTGCCGCAGCTGCCGCAGTTCTGGTCGTCCACGGCGAGCTCGGACTCGCAGCCGTTGAGCGGATCGCTGTCGCAGTTGTCGAAGCCCGTGTCGCACACATGGCCGCAGCTGCCGGCGGCGCAAGACGGAGTCGCGTTGCTCCAGTCGTCCGGGCAGGTGACGTCACAGTCGCCGCAGTTGTTCACGTCACTGCTGGTCTGGGTCTCGCACCCGTCGCGGCTCGTGTTCTCGTCGCTCGAGCAGTCGTTCCAGCCCGACGCGCAACTGCTCATGTCACAGCTGCCCGTCGTGCAGGTCGGCGTGCCGTTGGCCGTGCTGCACGCCAGGCCGCAACCGCCGCAGTGGTCCTCATCGGTGTTCAGGTTGGTCTCGCAGCCGTCGGTCGTGCCGCCCGTGCAGTTGCCCCAGCCTGCACTGCAACTGCCCATCGTACAGGCGCTGCTGACGCACGTTCCGGCGGCGTTCGGGAAGTCGTCGGTGCAGTTGTTGGCGCAGCTCCCGCAGTTCAGGGCGTCGTTGGTGGTGTTGATCTCGCAGCCGTCGCGTTCGACGTTCTCGTTGTTGCAGTTGGCATAGCCGCCGCTGCACAGCATGCCGCACGCACCACCCACGCAGGTTGGAGCGCCGTTGACCGTGCTGCAAGCGTCGTCGCAGCCGCCACAGTTGTTGACGTCGTTGCTGGTCTGCGTTTCGCAGCCGTTGCGGGCGACGTTCTCATCGGCCGAGCAGTCGCTGTAGCCGGAGTTGCAGGCCATGCTGCAGCTGCCGGCGGAGCAAGCCGGCGCGCCGTTGCTGGTGCTGCAGGGCAGGGCGCATCCGCCGCAGTTGAGCGTGTCGGTCTGGGTGTTGACCTCGCAGCCGTTAGCCTGGTTGCTGTCGCAGTTGGAGAAGCCGGCCACGCAGGCGTACTGGCAGCTGCCGAGGGAGCAGCCGGTCGCCGTCATGTTTGGTGGGGCATTGGCCGCGCAGTCGTGGCCACAGGCGCCACAGTTGGCGGTGTCGGTCTGGGTATCGACTTCGCAGCCATCACTGCCGCCGTTGCAGTCGGCGCGGCCCGCGTCACACAGATGGTCGCACAAGCCTGCGGTGCAGACGGGCGAAGCGTCGGCCCAGTCGTCCGGGCAGGTGACGTCGCAGTCGCCGCAGTTGGCGATGTCGGCCTGGGTGTTGGTTTCGCAGCCGTCGCGGCTGGTGTTCTCGTCGCTGGAGCAATTGCTCCAGCCGGCCGCGCAGCTGTTCATGTCACAGGTGCCGGCGGTGCAGGTCGGCGCGCCGTTGGCCGTGCTGCACGGCAGGTTGCAGCCGCCGCAGTGGAGCTCGTCCGTGTTGAGGTTGGTCTCACAACCGTCGGCGGTGCCGCCCGAGCAGTTGCCCCAACCAGCACTGCAGGTGCCCATGGTGCAGGTGCTGGCGACACAGGTGCCTGCGGCGTTCGGGAAATCGTCGGTGCAGTTATTGGCGCAGCTGCCACAGTTCAGCGCGTCGTTGGTGGTGTTGACCTCGCAGCCGTCGCGCTCCGCGTTCTCGTTGTTGCAGTTGGCATAGCCGCCGCTGCACAGCATGCCGCACGCACCACCCACGCAGGTTGGAGCGCCGTTGACCGTGCTGCAAGCGTCGTCGCAGCCGCCACAGTTGTTGACGTCGTTGCTGGTCTGCGTTTCGCAGCCGTTGCGGGCGACGTTCTCATCGGCCGAGCAGTCGCTGTAGCCGGAGTTGCAGGCCATGCTGCAGCTGCCGGCGGAGCAAGCCGGCGCGCCGTTGCTGGTGCTGCACGGCGTGCCGCAGCCGCCGCAGTTCAGCGTGTCAGTATTGAGATTGACCTCGCAGCCATTGCCCGGCAGGCCGTCGCAATTCGCAAACCCAGCCGCGCATGTGAACTGGCAGCTGCCCAGCGAGCAACCGGTCGAGACCATGTTCGGCGGGGCGTTCGCGGTGCAGTCATACCCACAGGAGCCGCAGTCCGCGGTGCTGGTGTTGAGGTTTGCCTCACAGCCGTTGCCCGCGAGGCCATCGCAGTTGTCGAAGCCAGCGTCGCAGACATGGCCACACGTGCCCGTGGAGCAGCTGGGGTAGGCATTGTTCCAATCGTCCGGGCAGACCGTCGCGCAATTGCCGCAACGGGTCGGGTCGATGTCGGTGTGACTCTCGCAGCCGTCACGCGAGGTGTTCTCGTCCGCCGAGCAGTCGCTCCAGCCGGCCGCACAGCTGTTCATCGCGCAGGAGCCCGCCGTGCAGGTCGGAGCACCGTTGGCCGTGCTGCACGGCGCAGCGCAACTGCCACAGTTGGCCTCGTCGGTATACAAGTTGGTCTCGCAGCCATCGGCCGTGCCGCCCGTGCAGTTGCCCCAGCCCGCGTCACAGGCGCCCATGTTGCAGCTGCTGGAAACACAGCTTGCCGAAGCGTTGGCAAACACGTCGTCGCAGTCGTTGCCACAGGCGCCGCAGTTGGCGTCATCGTTGGTGATGTTCACCTCGCAGCCGTCGCGGACGACGTTTTCCACGTTGCAGTTGGCGAAGCCGGGCGTGCAGCTCATGCTGCAGGCGCCGCCGATGCAGCTGGGCGACCCGTTGACGGTGCTGCAGGCCTGAGCACAGCCGCCGCAGTTGTTCACGTCACTGCTGGTCGGAGTCTCACAGCCGTCTCGAGTCGCGTTCTCATCGGCCGAGCAGTCGCTCCAGCCGGAGTTGCAGATCACGCTGCACTGTCCGCCCAAGCAGGTGGAGGCACCGTTCACCGAGCTGCAAGCCGCGCCGCAGGCGCCGCAATGATCCTCGTCGGTGGCGAGCTCGATCTCGCAACCGTCAGCCAACACCCCGTTGCAGTTGGCGAAGCCGGCCACGCAGGAGTACTGGCAGCTGCCCAGGGAGCAGTTGACCACGGTCATGTTGGTCGGAGCGTTCGCGGCGCAGCTGTACCCACACGCCCCGCAGTGTGAGGTGCTGGAGTTGAGATCGGTTTCGCAGCCATTGCCGCCGCCGCCGTCGCAATCGCCGAAGCCGGGGTCACAGGTGTGGTCGCAGGCGCCGGCAACGCAGATGGGTGAGGCGTTGCTCCAGTCGTCGGCGCAGCTGGTGAAGCAGTCGCCGCAGCGCGTGACGTCGGTGTCGGTATTGGTCTCGCAGCCGTTGCGGCTCACGTTCTCGTCGGCGCTACAGTCGCTCCAGCCCGGCTCACAGCTGTCGATGCTGCACGTGCTGCTGCTGCACACCGAGGTCGCGTGGTTCGTGCTGCAGGCAGCGTTGCACCCTCCGCAGTGGAGCGGATTGACGTCGGTGGCCGTCTCGCAGCCGTTCGACGAGCCGCCCGTGCAGTCCGCATACGGCGCCGCGCACGCGCCCATGGCGCATACGCCCGCGGCGCAGTAGCCAGCGGCGTTGGGGTAGTCATCCGTACAGTTGAATGCCACCCCGCACCCACCGCAATTCGTGGCGTCATTATTAGTGTCTGTCTCGCAGCCGTCCCGAACCACGTTCTCGTCGAGGCTGCAGTCCGCCCAGCCGACGTTGCAGGCCATGACGCACTGGCCGCCGGAGCAACTGGCCGCGCCGTGCGCGTTGCTGCAGACCGAGGCGCAGGCGCCGCAGTTGTTGGCGTCCGTGTTGGTGCTGGTTTCGCAGCCGTCCCGGCTGAAGTTCTCGCTGGCGCTACAGTCTGCGTAGCCGGAGTTGCAGAGCATGCTGCACTGACCACTCGTGCAGGCGGGCACCCCATTGGCGCTGCTGCAGGCATTGGTGCAAGAGCCACAGTTGTCCGCGTCGGCCTGGAGGTCGACCTCACAGCCGTTGGCCTGGCTGCCGTCGCAGTCGGCGAAGCCGGCCACACACTCGTACTGACACACGCCGAGCGAGCAGGCGGTTGCGACCATGTTGGTCGGTGGGTTGAGCGTGCAGTCCAGCGCAGCGCCGCAACCACCGCAGTTGTGCAGATCGGTGTCCAGTGATGTTTCGCAGCCGTTGGAGGCCGCGTCGTCCAGGTCGCTGTCGCAGTCGCCGAAGCCCGGTTCGCAGGTATGCGTGCAGCTTCCTGCCGCGCAGGCCGGGTCGGAGTTGACCGGGGCGTCGTCACAGATGGTACTGCATCCGCCGCAATGGGTGGGATCGGCGTCGGTGTTGGTTTCGCAGCCGTCCCGACTCACGTCCTCGTCGGCGCTGCAGTTCGACCAGCCGCCGCTGCAACTGATGCTGCAGACGCCCAGGGTGCAGCTGGCGGTCCCATTCGCGGAGCTGCACGCGTCGTTGCAGGTCGAGCAGTGCGTCAAGCTGGTGTTCAGATTGGCTTCACAGCCGTTCGCGACGTTGCCATCGCAGTCACCAAAGCCCGCGACGCACGCGCCCATGGCGCAGGTGCCGACGCTGCAGTAGCCAGTGGCGTTGGGGTAGTCGCCGGTGCAATCGTTGCCGCAAGACCCGCAGTTCGTGCTGTCACTGTTGATGTTCGTCTCGCAGCCGTCGCGGACCACGTCTTCGTCGGCGCTGCAGTTGGACCAACCCGAGTCGCAGCTCATGCTGCACTGGGCCCCGATGCAGCTCGGAGTGCCGTGGTTGCTGCTGCAAGCCAGCCCGCATCCGCCACAGCTCGAGGGGTTGGCGCTGACGCTGGTCTCGCAGCCGTCGCGCGTGGCGTTCTCGTTGGCGCTGCAGTCGTCGAACCCGACGTTGCAGGCCATGTCGCAGACACCTAGCGTACAAGTGGGCGTTCCGTTGGCCGTGCTGCAGGGGCTGGTGCAAGCGCCGCAGTTGAGCTCGTCGTCGTTGAGGCTGATCTCACAGCCGTTGGCCAGATTGCCGTCGCAGTTGGCGAAGCCCACGAGGCAGGTGTACTGGCAGACACCGAGCGAACAGACCGTCGGCTGCATGTTGGCGGGCGCAATGTCCGCACAGCTGATGCCGCACCCGCCGCAGTTGGTCAGTGAGGTGTTGCTGTCGGTCTCGCAGCCGTCGGTGGCGGCCAGATTGAGGTCGCCGTTGCAGTCGCTCCACCCCGAGTCGCAGGTGTGCTCGCAGGCGCCAGTGTTGCACACCGGTGCCGAGTGAGCGGCCGCGTCGTCACACAACGTCCCGCAGTCGCCGCAGTTGCTGATGTCCGCGCTCGTGTTGGTTTCGCAGCCGTCGCGTGCCGTATTCTCGTTGCCCCCGTAGTAGGCGGTGCAGTCCGTGTAGCCAGCAACACAGCTGCTCATGCTGCAGCTACTGGCCGAGCAAGTGGGAGTGCCGTGGGAGCTGCTGCAAGCATAGTTGCACCCCGAGCAATGGGCCGGGTTGGTGCTGAGCTCGACCTCGCAGCCGTCGATCAGGTCGTTGTTGCAGTCACCGTAGCCCGCGAAGCAGGCGCCGACCTGGCACACGCTGCTGCTGCAGTATCCGACGGCATTGTTGTACTTGGTGGTGCAGTCGTTGCCGCAGCTGCCGCAGTTGGTGTTGTCGGTACCGGTGTTGGTCTCACAGCCATCGCGCACCGCGTCCTCGTCCGGGCTGCAATCGCTCCACCCGAGCTCGCAGCTCATGCTGCACTGGCTCGCGATGCAGGTCGGGGTCCCGTGAAGCGCGCTGCAGGAATCGCCACAACCGCCGCAGCTCGCCGGGTCGGCACTGACGGCGGTTTCGCAACCGTCGCGCACCGCGTTCTCGTTCGCGCTGCAGTCGTCGACGCCGACGTTGCAGCTCATGCTGCAGACGCCCAGGGTGCAGGTCGGCGTGCCACCGTCCGTGCTGCAGGGGTTGTTGCAGGCGCTGCAGTGATTCTCGTCGGTATTGAGGTTCACCTCACAGCCGTTGCCCGGAACGCCGTCGCAGTCGGCGAAGCCGGCCATGCAGCTGTACTGGCAAACGCCCAGCGAGCACAGGGACGGCTGCATGTTCGCTGGCGCGATGGCCGCGCAGTTGATACCGCACCCGCCGCAGTTGGTCATGGACGTGTTGCTGTCGGTTTCGCAACCGTCGGTGGTCTCCAGGTTCAGGTCGCCGTTGCAGTCGCTCCACCCGGAGTCACAGCTGTGCTCGCAGGCGCTGGCGTTGCATACCGGCGCGGAGTGGGGAGCCAGGTCGTCGCACACGTTGCCACAGGCGCCGCAGTTGGAGAGATCACTGCCGGTGTTGGTTTCGCAACCGTCGCGACTTGCGTTCTCGTCGGCGCTGCAGTCCGTGTACCCCGCTGCGCAGCTCGACATGCTGCAGGTGCTGGTGTCGCAGGAAGGCGTTCCGTGGTTGCTGCTGCAGGGGTAGTTGCAGGCGCCGCAGTGTCCCTCGTCCGAGGCCAACTGCGTTTCGCAGCCGTCGCCCGAGCTCACGTTGCAGTCGCCGAAGCCCGCAGTGCACGCGCCCATCTGGCAGAGGCTCGCGCTGCAGTAGCCGGCCGCGTTCGGGAAGTCGTCGGTGCAGTCGTTGCCGCACCCACCACAGTTCCCGCTGTCGGTGTTGGTGTTGCTCTCGCAGCCGTCCCGCACTTCGTTCTCGTCCGGGCTGCAGTCGCTCCACCCGAGCTCGCAGGTCATGCTGCACTGGCTGCCAATGCAACTCGGCGCGCCGTGCAGCACGCTGCAGGCGTCGCCACAGCCGCCGCAGCTGCCCGGGTCACCGCTCACGTCGGTTTCGCAGCCGTCCCGCACCGCATTCTCGTTGGCGCTGCAGTCGTCGAAGCCGATGTTGCAGCTCATGCTGCAGACGCCCAGTGCGCAGGTTGGGGTCCCACCGTCGGTGCTGCAGGCGTTGTTGCAGGCGCTACAGTGGTCGGGGTCGGTGTTCAGATTGATCTCGCAGCCGTTGCCCGGGAGACCGTCGCAGTCGGCGAATCCGGCCAGGCAGGTGTACTGGCAGACCCCGAGCGAGCAGACGGTGGGCTGCATGTTGTCCGGTGCGATGGCCGCGCAGTTGATGCCGCATCCGCCGCAGTTGGTGAGGGACGTGCTGCTGTCGGTCTCGCAGCCGTCCGTGGTTTCCAGGTTCAAGTCGGCGTTGCAGTCACTCCACCCCGAATCGCAGGTGTGCTCGCAAGCGCTGGCGTTGCACACGGGTGCGGAGTGAGCAGCCAGGTCGTCGCACACGTTGCCGCAGGCGCCGCAGTTGGAAAGATCGCTACTGGTGTTGGTCTCGCAGCCGTCGCGGCTCACGTTCTCGCTGGCGCTGCAATCGCTGTAGCCGGCATCGCAGCTCATGCTGCAGCTGCTGGTCGAGCAGGTGGGCGTGCCGTGGTTGGCGCTGCAGGGGTAGAAGCAGGCGCCGCAGTGCGCCTCGTCGGCGGCGAGCTCGGTCTCACAGCCGTTGGCGGCCGTGCAATCGCCCCAACCCGGGTTGCACGAACCCAGGGCGCAGACACCGACGTTGCAGTAGCCGGTAGCGTGAGCGTAGTCATCCGTGCAGTCGTTGCCGCACGTGCCGCAGTTCGCGCTGTCTGCATTGACGTTCGTCTCGCAGCCGTCGCGGACCGCATTCTCGTCCGGGCTGCAGTCGTCCCACCCGGCGGCGCAGGCCATGCTGCACTGGCCGCCGCTGCAAGCGGGCGTGCCGTGGGTCGAGCTGCATGCCGTGCCGCACCCACCGCAGCTGGCAGTGTTGCCGGCGGTGTTGGTCTCGCACCCGTCGCGACTGAAGTCCTCGCTGGCGCTGCAGTCGCTGAAGCCGACGTTGCAGGCCATGCTGCAGGTTCCGGACGAGCAACTCGGGGTGCCTCCAAGCGTGCTGCAGGCGCTGCCGCAAACGCCACAGTTGGCGGTGTCGGTCTGGAGGTTGATCTCGCAGCCGTTCGCCAGGCTGCCGTCGCAATTGGCGAAGCCGGCGTTGCACTCGAACTGACAGGCGCCCAGCGAGCAACCCGTGGCCGTCATGTTGGTCGGTGCGATCAGCGTGCAGTCGAAGGCGGCGCCGCAGCCGCCGCAATTGTTGATGTCCGAGCCGGTGTTGATCTCGCAGCCGTCGCTTGGCAGGTTGCTATTGCAGTCTGTCCAACCCGTGTCGCAGACGTAGCTGCAAGTGCCACTGCTGCAGCCGCCGACGGTCGTGTTCGCGGGGACGCTCGCCGTGCAATCGAAGCTGGCGCCGCACCCACCGCAGTTGGTGACGTCGGAGCTAGTGTTGATTTCGCAGCCGTCCGCGTCGCTGGTGTTGCAGTCGGTCCAACCGGCGGAGCAGCTGCCCATCTCGCAGCTACCCGCGTTGCAGGCTCCACTCGCGTTGGCGTATTTGGTCGTGCAGTTGTTGTTGCAGGATCCGCAATTGGTGTCGCTGGTGCTGGTGTTGGTCTCGCAGCCATCGGTCGTGCCACCGGTGCAATCCGCAAACGGCGCGACGCAGGTGCCCATGGCGCAGGTGCCAGCGGCGCAGTACCCGGCCGCATTGGGGTAGTCGTTGGTGCAGTCGAAGGCCGCCCCGCAGCCGCCGCAATTGGCGGCATCGTTGTTCGTGTCGGTCTCACAGCCATCGCGGCTGACGTTCTCATCAGCGCTGCAGTCGCTCCATCCGGAGGAGCAACTCATGGTGCACTGGCCACCGATGCAGGTCGCGGTGCCATGGGTACTGGAGCAGGGCGTCCCGCAGGCGCCACAGTTGGCTTCGTCCGTGTTGACGCTGGTCTCGCAGCCGTCACGGCTGAAGTTCTCGCTGGCGCTGCAGTCGGCGTAGCCGGAGTTGCAGGCGACGGTGCACTGCCCCGAGGAGCAACTCGGCGTGCCATTGGCGCTGCTGCAGGCGCCGCCGCAGGTGCCGCAGTTGGCGGTGTCCGTCTGCAGGTTGATTTCGCAGCCGTTGGCCGGGTTGCCGTCGCAATCTGCGAAGCCGGCATTGCAGGCGTACTGGCAGGCACCCAGCGAGCAGCCGGTTGCGTTCATGTTGGTCGATGCAAGCGCCGCGCAGTTGGTCCCGCAACCGCCGCAGTTGGCGAGGTCGGTGTTGATGTTGATCTCACAGCCGTCGGCCAGACCGCCGGTGCAGTCGGCGTACCCAGCGGTGCAGGCGTAGTCACACGTGCCGCTGGTGCAGCCGAGGATGCTCATGTTGGACGGAACACTGGCGGAGCAGGCGAACGCCGCGCCGCATCCCCCGCAGTTGTTCGCGTCGGTGGCCGTGTTGACCTCGCAACCATCGAGCGGGTCCACGTCGCAGTCGCTCCAACCGGCCTCGCAGGCACCCATCTGGCAGGCGCCCGAGATGCAGGCGCCATTGGCGTGGTCGTAGAGGACGGTGCAGTTGTTGCCGCAGGTCCCACAGTTCAGGTTGGTGTTGGTTGCGGTCTCGCATCCGTCGGAGGTGAGCCCGTTGCAGTTGCCCCAGTTGGCGGCGCAGGAGCCCATGGCGCAGAAGCCTGCGGCGCAGTAGCCGGCGGCATTGGGGTAGTCGTCGGTGCAGTCGAAGGCGGCGCCGCAGCCGCCGCAGTTGGTGGCGTCGTTGTTCGTGTCGGTCTCGCAGCCGTCGCGAACCACGTTCTCGGCTGCGCTGCAGTCGCTCCAGCCACCGGTGCAACTCATCGCGCACTGGCCGCCCAGGCAAGTCGGGATTCCGTGGCTGGTGCTGCAGGGAGTGCCACACGCGCCACAGTTCGCCTCGTCCGTGTTGATGGCCGTCTCGCAGCCATCCCGGCTGAAGTCTTCGCTGGCGCTGCAGTCGTCGTAACCGACGTTGCAGCTCATGCTGCAAGACCCGGCCAAGCAACTCGGCGTCCCGTTGGTGCTGCTGCAGGCCGAGCCACAGCCGCCACAATTGAGGACGTTGCTGTTCAGGTTGATCTCACAGCCGTTGGCCGGGTTGCCGTCGCAATCCGCGAAGCCGGCATTGCAGGCGTACTGGCAACTGCCCAGGGAGCAGCCCGTGGCGGTCATGTTGGCAGGGGCCAACGCCGCGCAAGAAGTGCCGCACTCGCCGCAGTTGGCGACGTCGGTGTTGACGTTGATCTCGCAGCCGTCGGTTAGCCCACCGGTGCAATCTGCGAAGCCGGCCGTGCACGAGTAGTCGCAACTGCCGCTGGTGCAGCCGGCGACGGTCATGTTGGCTGGTGTGCTGGCGGAGCACGCAAAGGTGACGCCGCACCCGCCGCAGTTGTTTACGTCCGAACCGGTGTTGACCTCACAGCCGTCCGCGTCACTGCCGTTGCAGTCGGTCCAGCCAGCCGAGCAGGTCCCCATCGCGCAGCTGCCTGCGTTGCAGGCTCCACTCGCGTTGGCGTACTTCGTGGTGCAGTTGTTGCCGCATGTTCCGCAATTGAGGTCGGTGTTGGTCGGCGTCTCGCAGCCGTCGGACGTGAGCCCGTTGCAGTTGCCCCAATCCGCAGCGCAAGAACCCATGGCGCAGGTGCCAGCGGCGCAGTAGCCGGCCGCGTTGGGGTAGTCGTCCGTGCAGTCGAAGGCAGCACCACACCCGCCGCAGTTGGTCGCGTCGTTGTTGGTGTCGGTCTCGCAACCGTCGCGAACGACGTTCTCGGCGACGCTGCAGTCGTCGTAGCCAACGTTGCAGCTCATGGTGCACTGACCACCCAGGCAGGTGGGCGTGCCATGGCTGGTGCTGCAGGCAGTGCCACACGCGCCACAGTTGGCCTCGTCGGTGTTGATGGCCGTCTCGCAACCGTCGCGGCTGAAGTCCTCACTCGCGCTGCAGTTGGCGTAGCCAACGTTGCAGCTCATGCTGCAGGAACCAGCCACGCAACTCGGCGTCCCGTTGGCGCTGCTGCAGGCCGACCCACAGGCGCCGCAGTTGTTGGTATTGATGTCGAGGTTGATCTCGCATCCGTTGGCGGGACTGCCATCGCAGTCTGCGAAACCGGCGTTGCAGGTGTACTGGCAGCTGCCGAGGGAGCAGCCGGTCGCGGTCATGTTGGCAGGGGCCAGCGCGGCACAAGAGGTTCCGCAGGCCCCGCAGTTGGCGACGTCGGTGTTGACGTTGATCTCGCAGCCATCAGTCTGCCCGCCGGTGCAATCCGCGAAGCCCGGCTGACAGGCGTACCCGCAGCTACCGCTCGTGCAGCCCGAGACGGTCATGTTGGCGGGAACGCTGGCGGTGCAGTCGAACGCCACGCCACAGCCACCGCAGTTGCTCACGTCGGCTGCGGTGTTGATCTCGCACCCGTCTGCATCACTTGAGTTGCAGTCGGTCCACCCAGCGTCGCAAGCGCCCATCTCACAGGTGCCGAGGTTGCAGGAGCCATCGGCGTTCGCGTAGAGGTTGACGCAGTTGTTGTTGCAGGAACCGCAGTTGGTGTCGCTGGTGCTGGTGTTGGTCTCGCAGCCGTCGGTACTGCCACCGGTGCAATCCGCGTACGGTGCGGTGCACGTGCCCATGGCGCACACGCCGAGGTTGCAGTAGCCAGCCGCCTGCGAGTAGTCGTCGGTGCAGTTGAAGGCCGGGCCGCAGCCGCCGCAATTGGTGGCGTCGTTGTTGGTGTCGGTCTCGCAGCCGTCGCGGTCGGTGTTCTCAGCGACGCTGCAATCACTCCAGCCCAAGTTGCAGCTCATGCTGCACTGACCGCCCAGGCAGAGCGGAGTCCCATGGCTGGTGCTGCAGGGAGTGCCACACGCGCCACAGTTGGCTTCGTCGGTGTTGGTGCTGGTCTCGCAGCCATCCCGGCTGAAGTTCTCGCTGGCGCTGCAATCCGCATAGCCGATGTTGCAGCTCATCGTGCACTGGCCCGCAGAGCAGGCCGGCACGCCGTTGGCGCTGCTGCAAGCATTGCTGCAGCTGCCACAGTTCGCGGTGCTGGTCAGAAGGTTGATCTCGCATCCGTTGGCAAGGTTGGCGTCGCAGTCGGCGAACCCGGCGTGGCACGCGAACTGGCAGCTGCCCAGCGCGCAGCTGACTGCCACCATGTTCGGCGGCTCGTTGAGCGTGCAATCCAGCGCGACACCGCAACCGCCGCAATTGTTCAGATCGGTGTCCAGAGAGGTTTCGCAGCCGTTGGTGACCGCCAGATTCAAGTCGCCGTCACAGTCCCCGTAGCCCGGGTCGCACACGTGCACACAAGCTCCCACGTTGCAGGCCGGCGCAGAGTTGGGAGCGTCGTCGGCACAGACGACGTTGCATCCACCGCAGTTGCTGGGATCTGCGTCGGTGCCGGTCTCACACCCGTCGCGGCTGACGTCCTCGTCGGCGCTGCAGTCCGCCCAGCCCAGGCCGCAGCTGATGCTGCAGACGCCCGAGGTGCAAGCTGCAGTGCCGTTGGCGGAGCTGCACGGATCGTTGCAGGCTGAGCAGTGCGTCAAGCTGGTGCTCAAGTTGGCTTCGCAGCCGTTCGCGCCGCTGCCATCGCAGTCGCCGAACCCTGCGGCGCACGCGCCCATGGCGCAGGTGCCGACGTTGCAGTAGCCCGTGGCGTTCGGGAAGTCGCCAGTGCAGTCGTTGCCGCAGGAACCGCAATTCGTGCTGTCGCTGTTGATGTTCGTCTCGCAGCCGTCGCGCACTGCGTCCTCGTCGGCACTGCAGTTGGACCAGCCCGGGTCGCAAGCCATGCTGCACTGGGCGCCGATGCAGCTGGCGGTGCCGTGGTTGCTGCTGCAAGCGAGCCCGCACCCGCCGCAACTCGAGGGGTTGGCGCTCACGCTGGTTTCGCAGCCGTCGCGCGTGGCATTCTCGTTGGCGCTGCAGTCGTCGAATCCGACGTTGCAGGCCATGTCGCAGACGCCCAGCGTGCAAGTGGGCGTGCCGTTGGCCGTGCTGCAGGGGCTGGTGCAAGCGCCGCAGTTGAGCTCGTCGTCGTTGAGGCTGATCTCGCAGCCATTGGCCAGGTTGCCGTCGCAGTTGGCGAAGCCCACCAGGCAGATGTACTGGCAGACGCCGAGGGAGCAGACCGTCGGCTGCATGTTGCTCGGGGCCAGCGCCGCGCAGTCGTTGCCGCAGCCGCCGCAGTTGGTGGTCGACGTGTTACTGTCGGTCTCGCACCCGTCCGTGCTGGCCAGGTTCAAGTCGCCGTTGCAGTCGCTCCACCCCGAGTCGCAGGTGTGTTCGCAGACGCTGGCATTGCACGCCGGGGCCGAGTGGGCAGGCGCGTCGTCACACACCGTACCGCAGCCGCCGCAGTTGCTGATGTCCGTGCCCGTATTGGTCTCGCAGCCGTTCCGCGACGTATTCTCGTCGCCGCCGTAGTACGTGGTGCAGTCGGTGTAGCCAGCGTCGCAGCTGCTCATGCTGCAGGTACTGGCCGAGCACGTCGGCGTCCCGTGGAATGTACTGCAAGCGTAGTTGCAACCCGAGCAGTGGGCCGCGCTGGTGCTGAGCTCGACTTCGCAGCCGTCGACCAGGTCGTTGTTGCAGTCGCCGTAGCCGGCAAAGCAGGCGCCGACCTGGCAGACGCTACTGCTGCAGTAGCCGACCGCGTTGTTGTACTTGGTGGTGCAGTCGTTGCCGCAGCTGCCGCAGTTGGTGTTGTCGGTTCCGGTGTTGGTCTCGCAGCCGTCGCGTACCGCGTTCTCGTCGGGGCTGCAGTCGCTCCAGCCCAGCTCGCAGGTCATGCTGCACTGGCTCGCGATGCAAGTCGGGGTGCCGTGCAGCGCACTGCAGGAATCGCCACAACCGCCGCAGCTGGCCGGGTCTGCGCTCACGCTGGTTTCGCATCCATCCCGTACCGCATCCTCGTTGGCGCTGCAGTCGTCGAAGCCGACGTTGCAGCTCATGCTGCAAACCCCGAGAGTGCAGGTGGGGGTGCCCGCCGTGGTGCTGCACGCATTGCCGCAGCCACCGCAGTGGTTGGCGTTGGCGTTGAGATTGATTTCGCAGCCGTTGGCCTGGTTGCCGTCACAGTTGGCGAAGCCCGGCTGGCAGGTGTACTGGCATACGCCCAGTGAGCACACCGTCGGCTGCATGTTGACCGGAGCCAGTGCTGCGCAGTCGTTCCCGCAGCCCCCGCAGTTGGTGATGGACGTGTTGCTGTCCGTCTCACAGCCATCGGTGGTGGCGAGGTTGAGGTCACTGTTGCAGTCGCTCCACCCGGAATCGCAGGTGTGCTCGCAGGCGCTGGCGTTACACACTGGCGCCGAGTTGGGGGCCAGGTCGTCGCAAACGTTGTTGCAGGTGCCGCAGTTCGTGAGGTCGCTGCCGGTATTGGTTTCGCAGCCGTCGCGGCTGGCGTTCTCGTCTGCGCTGCAGTCCGTGTACCCCGCGGCGCAGCTGCTCATGCTGCAGGTGCTGGCGTCACAGGACGGCGCGCCGTGGTTGCTGCTGCAGGGGTAGTTGCAGGCCCCGCAGTGCCCCTCGTCCGAGGCCAGCTGCGTTTCGCAACCGTCGGCCGAGCTGACGTTGCAGTCGCCGAAGCCCGCATCGCAGGCACCCATGCGACACAGGCTCGTGCTGCAGTAGCCGCCCGCGTTGGGGAAGTCGTCGCTGCAGTCGTTGCCGCAACCACCGCAGTTCTCGCTGTCCGTGTTGGTGTTGCTTTCGCAACCGTCCCGCACCGCGTTCTCATCCGGGCTGCAATCGCTCCACCCCAGCTCGCAGCTCATGCTGCACTGGCTGCCGATGCAGCTGGGGGTGCCATGCAGTACGCTGCAAGCTGACCCGCACCCGCCACAGCTGGCCGGGTCGCCGCTGACGTCGGTTTCGCAGCCGTCCCGCACGGCGTTCTCGTTGGCGCTGCAGTCGTCGAAGCCGACATTGCAGCTCATGCTGCACACGCCCAAAGCACAGGTCGGCGTGCCGCCGTCGGTGCTGCAGGCGTTGTTGCACGCGCTGCAGTGGCTCGGGTTGGTATTCAGGTTGATTTCGCAGCCGTTGCCCGGCAGGCCGTCACAATCGGCAAACCCGACCTGGCAGGCGTACTGGCACACGCCCAGGGAGCAGACGGTGGGCTGCATGTTCGCGGGAGCGATGTCCGCGCAGCTGATGCCGCAACCGCCGCAGTTGGCGAGCGACGTGTTGCTGTCGGTTTCGCAGCCGTCCGTGCTGATCTGGTTCAAGTCACCGTTGCAGTCGCTCCAGCCGGAATCGCAGGTGTGCTCGCACGCGCTGCCATTGCAGACTGGAGCGGAGTGTGCCGCGAGATCATCACACACGTTGCCACAGGTGCCGCAATTCGTGAGGTCGCCGCCGGTGTTGGTTTCGCAGCCGTCGCGGCTGGCATTTTCGTCTGTGCTGCAGTCGCTGTAGCCGAAATCACAGCTCATGCTGCAGCTGCTGGCCGCGCAAGTGGGTGTCCCATGGTTGCTGCTGCACGGGTAGAAGCAGGCTCCGCAGTGTGCGGCGTCCGCGGCCAGCTCGGTCTCACAACCGTTGGCAGCCGTGCAATCGCCCCACCCGGGGTTGCACGACCCGAGGGCGCAAACGCCGACGTTGCAGTAGCCCATGGCCACCGGACTGCCAGTCACCGTGACCTCGACGGCACCGCAGAAGCACGTCCCTGAGTAGGTCTGGTCGTCGCTCATAGCGTCTCCTCTCTCCCTCTCGTCGGTCTCTCGGACCGGCGGCCGAGACAATAGGGCGGCGGAATTCCAAAATCGATGGGACGAGCGCGAATATTTTCCTTGCCTCGAAGGCCGATGACCTTCAGCCGAGGCTCTCGCCGAAATGGACGGCGAGCCACA
>CAZSVU010000207.1:0-15398 GCA_964610275.1 uncultured Polyangiaceae bacterium
GAACTCGGCTTCGCCCCGCGCGACTACTACCTGATGCAGCAACTCATCACCCGACCCAATGGGATCGTGCTGGTGACGGGACCGACCGGCAGCGGCAAGACTACGACCTTGTACGCATGCCTGAACAAGATCAATCACCCCAACGTCAACATCCTCACCGCCGAGGATCCGGTCGAGTACGAGATTGGCGGGATCCACCAAGTCGCCGTGCAGCCCAAGATCGGACTCACGTTTGCCGGTGCCATGCGTGCGTTCCTACGCCAGGACCCGGACGTCATCATGGTGGGTGAGATCCGCGACCGTGAGACGGCCGAAATTGCCATGCACGCCTCCATGACCGGCCACCTGGTGCTCAGCACCATTCACACCAACGACGCCGCCAGTTCGTTCACCCGGCTGGTCGACATGCAGATCGAGCCGTTTCGGGTTCGCTCGACCGTGATCGGCGTGCTGGCGCAGCGCCTGGTCCGCATCCTCTGCAATCACTGCAAGGAGCCGTACATCGCCACCGAGCACGAGCTCGTTCAGCTGGGTATCGACCCGGAGCGGGCGCAGCGTCGGTTCTCGCGCCACCTGGCGGCGGGATATGAGGTGCACGGAGTCACCTACGATCCCGTCGGTTGGACCGGACCGGGGATGCCGACTTTCTACCGCGCCGTCGGTTGCGATCGCTGCGACCAGAAAGGGTTCACCGGGCGCAAGGGGATCTACGAGCTGTTGATGGCCGACGACGCAGTTGGCGCCATGGTGCTGCAGAACTCCGATGCCCAGAGCATCAAGCGTGCCGCCCAGGGGCAGGGTATGGATTCGCTCCGCGATGATGGAGCGCGCAAGGTGATGGAAGGGCTCACTACCGTCGAAGAGGTGCTGGCAGCCACCCAGGAGGACGTGTTTGCCGAGTAGTCATCATGGCCGTATACGAGTTCCGCGGCATTCAGGCCGACTCTGGTAAGCCGATCAAGGGCTACCGAGACGCCGACAATCCCAAGGCGTTGCGCGTCATGCTGCGTCGCGAAGGGATCCTCTTGACCGCGGCCACCGAGGAGAGCGAGCGCAAGCAAAGGGCGAAGCGTCACCTGGACCCGTTGGCCATCTTTCGCCGGCCCACCACGTCGGACGTCGCCGTCTTGACGCGCCAGTTGGCCACGTTGGTGCGCGCCGGTGTGCCGCTGGTCGATTCTCTGGCCGCACTCAGTGAGCAGGTGGAGAAGGAAGCGCTGGTGCGCGTGCTGACGGCGGTACGCGAGAATGTGAACGAAGGCACGAGTTTCTCCAAGAGTCTGGAAGCACATCCGAAAGTCTTTCCGCCGCTCTACGTGAACATGGTGGCTGCGGGTGAGGCTTCCGGGACGTTGGAGGCAGTGCTGGAGCGCTTGGCTGACTTCATGGAGGGACAAGCGCGGCTCAAGGGAAAGGTGGCCGCCGCGCTGGCCTATCCGGTCTTGATGTCCATCATCGGCACGATACTGGTCGGTTTCCTCATGGTCGCGGTGGTGCCCAAGGTGACCAGCATCTTCGAGAACCTCGGCCAGGCGCTGCCCTGGTACACGCAGCTTCTCATCATCGTATCCAATACGGTAGCCGGGTGGTGGTGGCTCATTCTCGGTCTCGGCCTGGCGGGTTGGCTCTGGTTCAGAAGGTGGAGCAACACTCCGAAAGGGCGAATGCGCTGGGACACGTTCAAGCTGAGCGTACCGATATTCGGACGCCTCAATCTGTTGATTGCCGTGGCGCGGTTCTCGCGCACGCTCTCCACCCTCCTGGCTAGCGGAGTGCAGTTGCTGACGGCGATGGAGATTGGCCGGAACGTGCTGGGCAACGCGCGCCTGCAGGCCGTGATCAGCGACGCCATCGGCTCCATTCGCGAGGGTGAAAGCATCGCGCTGCCGCTCAAGCGGAGCGGTGCCTTCCCCCCCATGGTCACCCACATGATCGCGGTAGGCGAGCGAACCGGACAACTGGAGGAGATGCTCGAGAACGTGAGTCGGGCCTACGAGGCCGACGTGGACACTCGGGTCGTGGCGCTGACGAGCCTCTTGGAGCCGATGATGATCGTCTTGATGGGCGGTGTCGTGGGGTTCATCGCCATGGCCATCCTGATGCCGCTGATTCAGATGAACCAGATGATTCAGTGAGGAACCATGCGTGCGCGACGACGCTCAGCCGAACGACGGATCTTCTTTCCCTGGGAGGGAAGCCGTGGGCTGTTGCGTGGGCTCAGGCTGGGGCGGGCCCGCCCGTTTCTCTGGGGGGCTCTGGTGCTCGGGTTCCTGGCGCTGGTGGCCGCCCGGGAGCGACGAGGGGCCGGCGCGAGGCAGACCCGGGCAACGCTCAGTAACGCCCGGCGGGCGGTGGATGCGTTTCTCGCCGAGCACGACGGGGGGTGTCCACCGGATTTGGCGGCCGTCACCAAGTACGGCTCGTTTGATGATCTACCTCGCGATGCGTGGGGCAAGCCGCTGCGGCTGGTCTGCCCAGCGCGTCGGGAGGATCTCACCTATGAACTGATGAGCGACGGTCCAGATGGCAAGCCAGGTGGACTGGACCGAATTGAATGAACCAGGAGCTCGGGTAATGAACGTCTCAGATCATGCTCTACGGATTGGCTATCTCAAAGCACGCGCGCGCGCGGCACGCCGCGGCGTCACGCTGTTCGAGGTGCTGATTGTCGTTGCGATTCTCGCCATGGTCGCCGGCGGTGTCGCCGTGTTTGCGCTGCCGCGCTTCAAGGAGGCGCAGATCAAGACGGCCAAGTCGGGGGCACAGACCATCCGCCAGGCCGTGATGCAGTGGCAGCTGACCAACAGCGACAGTAGCTGCCCCAGCGTCAGTCAGTTGGTGCAGGAGAAGTTCCTCGACCCGGGCGCCGACACCAGGGATCCTTGGGGCCAGGCCTACGAGATCGACTGCAGCGATGACGACGTCTCGGTCAGCTCGTCCGGTCCGGACAAGAGCAAGGGCGGCAAGGACGATATCCGGGTGCCGCAATCGAGGTCCGAAGAGTAATGCGTGATGGTGGGTGCCTCAACGCGGGCCGATCCCGCCCCGTGCGGAAGCGAGGGCTCACCCTCGTCGAGGTACTCATCACGCTTGCGCTCATTGCCTTGTTAGCCGGTGCCATCGTGCTGGGACCGGGAATGCTCACCAGCAGTCGCCAGCGTGCAGCCGCCACGCTGATCATGAGCGGCGTGCGTTTGGGCATGACCCGCGCCAACGTCACTGGTTATCCAGTTCGGATGGTCTTCGATCTGGAGCAGGACCGCATCCAGCTTGAACAGTCGGCCTCGCGCTCGGTGCTGCGCGCCTCCCCCGATGGAGGCGCCCCGCGCACGGCCACCGCGATTGCCGAGAACGCCGAAGCCGAAGCTCAAGCCGAAGCGGAGCGGGTGACGTCGGGGACCCAGAAAGGGCCGGCGCAGTTCAAGCCGGTCGAAGAGTTCGGTTTCGACGGAGACGATCCCAAGACGGGTCGGGGGTTGGGCAGCGGCGTGTTCTTCGGTGCGGTACAGACCGAACGCGATGAAGCTCCGATCACCGAGGGGCGCGCGTACCTCTACTTCTGGCCGCGCGGCGGGACCGAGCGCGCGGCCGTCCACATCAACCGTGGCGAGGAAGAGGGCGGCCTGACCGTGATGATCAGCGCGCTCACCGGACGCGCGCGCATCGAGAAAGGCAGGGTGGACTTGCCGCCGCCCCGGTGGGACGACGAGGACTACAGCGAACGGGAGGAGGAGTAGCCGTGCCGGTCCGCGCCCGTGGCTTTACGCTCCTAGAGGTCTTGGTGGCCATCGCCATCCTCGGGCTCGGGCTCACCGTCATCTTGAGCTCCCAAGCCGGACTGTTCGCCAGCGTGGGACACGGAAGAAACGTCAGTTTCGCGGCCAATCTGGTGCGCTGCAAGATGGCGGAAGTGGAGGTGGATCTGGCCCGCGACGGCTATCCTCTCATCGACCAGCTGGATGAGGGTCCGTGCTGCGAAGACGAGTCCGATCCCGTCTTTCACTGCGCCTGGAAGGTGGAGCAAATCGAGCTGCCCGATCCGCCCTTGACCAGCGACGAGGACGACATGCTCTCGCTGTTCGGCGGCGACAGCGACGAAGGCGGAGGACCGCTCAGTGCGCTTCAGCAGATGCAGACCAACGGGGCAGAAGCACTCACCGGGGACGGCGGTTTGAGTGGACTCGCCGGGCTCGTCGGCGATTCCATGTCCGGGGATCAGGTGGGCGGCTTGGCCTCCTATGCCATGCGGGCGGTCTATCCGGAGCTCAAGCCGATGCTGGAGGCCAGCATTCGGAAGGTCACCGTGACGATCTCCTGGAACGAGGGCAAGCAGCCGCGCGAGCTCGAGATCGTCCAGTACTTGACCAATCCCACCCAGGGGATGATGGACGAAGAGGCAGCCGACCTCTCCGAAGTGGTCGAGGGGACGCCATTGGGTGGCGGCAAGCAGCCGCGCTCCGGTGGCGACAAGGCGGGAGGGAGCAAGTGACGCGCACGGGGTCCCTCCCGTCCGGGCGATCCCGCGGCTTCACCATGGTGGAGCTCATCATTGCAATTGTGGTGCTCTCCATGGTGTCGCTCATCATTTTCGGTGCCTTCAGTGGCATGAAGACCACCAGGGAGGGCCTGCAGCGGGTGAGCGACCGGTACCGTGAGGGTCGCTTGGCCATGGCTCGCATCTCACGCGAGCTGCAGAGCGCGTACATCTCGCTGCACCTGCCCATCGACCAGTCCATTCAGGTCCAACAGACCGCGTTTCTGGGAACCCGGGGGAGCCCCGCCGACCGACTCGATTTCAACTCCTTCTCCAATCGGCGGCTCGACCGCGATTCGCACGTGTCGGACCAAGCGGAGATCTCCTACTTCGGATCGCGCGATCCGGAGCGCTCGGGCGTCGTCGACCTGGCGCGTCGGGTGAGCACCCGGCTCGACATGGATTCCGACCGTGGCGGCAAGGTCGAGGTGATGGCCACCGACATCGATCTGTTCGACCTCGAGTATCTCGACCCGATGACGGGCATGTGGGTTGAGGAGTGGGACACCCTCGAGGCGGCCACGGGTCAACCCGCCCGGATGCCGGCGCAGGTGCGCGTGCTGCTGGTGCTCAACGGGGGGGAGCGGAGCGCCGCTGGCAGCACGCGCGAAACCATCCGTTTCGTCTCCAAGGTTCCAATTCAGATCCTGCGTCCACTGACGTTTGCCACCCAATGACACGCGCGCCTTCGATTCCGCAGCCACCGTCGGGCCCGCTGGACCCAGCGCGCAAGAAGCGCCCTGAACGCGAGCGCGGTGTGGCGCTGATTCTCGTCTTGGGAGCACTGACGATTCTGACGGTGATGCTCACCGAGTTCCAGACCGAGACCTCGGCGGAGTTCAGTAGTGCCCTAGCCGAGCGCGACGCGGTCAAGGCGGAGTACGCCGCTCGGAGCGGCGTCAACCTGACGCGCCTATTGATTGCGGCCGAGCCGACCATCCGCAACCGGCTGATCAAGGATCCGTTGGGCGCCCTGCTGGTGATGGCCTACGGCGGCAAGTTGCCGCAGATCCCCGTGTGGGAACATTCGGAGTCGATTCTCGGCGCATTCAACGATGCGGCCGGAATGGAGAAATTCTCACTGCTGGCTGGGATCGATCTCGAAGAGGCCAAGAACTTGGGCATGAAAGATGCCCGTTTCGAAGTCCTAGTCGTGGACGAAGACTCCAAGATCAACATCAACCGGCCGGCACGCGGTGGCGCGGCCAACAACCAGCGCGCGGCTGAGCAGATCATCGGGCTGCTCGCCGGCACCCAACACGACGAAATGTTCGAGAACCGGGGGCCGGATGGGCAGTTCAACGACCGGCAGACGGTCTGCGGCGCCATGATCGACTGGGCGGATCCGGACACCAATACTCAGGTTTGCGACGTCGAGTCGGGCATGGCCGAACAGTCGGCGGCCGAGGACTCGTACTACGAGTCACTCACGCCACCCTATGAGCGCAAGAACGCCGCCTACGACAGCATCGAAGAACTCCACATGGTACGCGGCATCTCCGACGAGTTCTGGACGACCTTCGTCGATCCAGATCCGGAGGATCCGAGCCGGCGCACACTCACCGTTTGGGGAACCGATACCATCAACGTGAACACCGCGCCCCCTCAGGTGTTGCTCGCCATGATTTGCGCCAACGCCAAACGCCCCGCACCGCTCTGTGAGGACATCCAGCAGACTGCGATGGCCGTCGGGCTCTTCAACATGCTCAAGGGTTTCACCAGCGGGATCCCGATCTTTGGGAGCGCCAACGTGTTCCTCAAATTCGTGCAGGGCAAGGGCCCCTTTGGAACCATGCTGCCGGCTATGGGCGTGGAGCCGGTGGTGCTGCTGTCCGAGGCCGAGCTCAAGAAGGACTTGAGCGCGGACAGCAAGGTGTTCAGCATCTACTCGACCGGCACGGTCCAGGCCGGAAAGCGCCAGACCGAAGTGCGGATCCACGCTGTCGTGGACTTCCGCGGCGCCCCCCCGCCCGGTCAGCCACGATCGCTCGATGATCTGCAGGAGATGGTGGGCGGCACCGGGATGATGTCGGCTCCGACCACCAGCAAAACCAGCGACGAGGACGGCGATTCGACCGAGGAAGCCCTAAATTACTACCTACAGAAGAGCCCTGGCGGCAATATCGTTTACTATCGCGTCGACTAAAAATGGCTAGGTTCATCGGCATTGACATCACCCCGAGCTACGTGCGAGCGGCGCTGCTGCGCGCCGGCTACCGCACGCTGAACGTGGAGCGCCTGCTGGAAGTGGAGCGGCACCGGGTGGAGACTCTGGAGCAGGCGCTGCAGACCTGCGTTCTGCCGCTCTTGGAGCACGGCGAGGCCATGGCAGTGGCGATCGACGGGGAGGAATCGTTCATCCACCGTTTGACCCTGCCCGGCAGCGCGCAGAAGCAGCTGGCACAAGTGCTTCCCTTCGAGCTGGAGGCACACGTGCCGGTGGACATGGACGAGCTGACGCACGCGTATCGGCTGCTGCCGTCGCAGCCCGGGAGCAAGGATCTGCTCGTCCTGGCTGCAGCGGCGCGCACCGCGCGGGTGCGGGATCGCATTGCCCTGGTGGCGCGCGCGCTGGGGCGCGAGCCCGAGCGGATCGGATGCGGTCCGCTGCCCCTGGCGAATTTGGCGGCCCTCACTCCAGAGCTTGCGGTCCCGGGACCAATCGCCCTGGTGGACGTGGGAGAACACCGGACCGAGACGGTGGTTCTCGAGAATGGGCATCTGGTTGCCGCCCGCACGGTGGCCCGCGGAATGGCCGGGCTGCCCGAGGGAGCAGACGCTTTGGCGGCTGAGATCCGCCAGACCTTTGGTGCCTGGGCGGCGACAGGGGGGGCCCCCGTGACCAGAGTCTGCCTGCTCGGGCTGGGGGCTTCCGACTATCACGCGCCCGCCTATCTCGCCCACACCCTCGGTGTGCCGGTGCAGGCACTGAGCGGCCAGGGGTTCTCGGAACTGGCCCCCGAGAACGAGCCGCTCTTGCCCCGCTTCGCTCAAGCCATGGGTCTAGCCGCCGGGCTCAAGCAGGGCCGTGATCTCGACCTGCGACAGGGCTCAATGGCCTTCGAGCGTGGGCATGAATTCGTCAAGGAGAAGGCGCCGCTGCTCACGGGATTGGTCGGGGCCATCGTGGTGAGCTTCCTGTTTGCGACCTGGGCGGAGCTTAGCGGCCTGTCCCGCGAGCACGAGGTGCTTGCCACCACGCTGGCGACGCTGTCACGGGACGTCTTGGGCGAGGAAACCGAGGATCCCGAGCGGGCCACCGAGTTGCTCGAGACCGGCGGCGAGCGGGCGGTGAGCGACCCGATGCCACATGCCGATGCGTTCGACATGCTGATCGGTCTGTCCGAGACCATTCCCATGACCATGACCCACGACATCGACGAGTTCGACATGCAGCGGGGCAAGGTGAAGCTTCGCGGCATCGTCGACACGGCTGCTGACGCCAAGAAGGTTGCCAAGGACATCGAGAAGATTCGCTGCGTGAAGAACGTCAAGACCGGCAAGATCACCCAGGTCGTCAACAGTGACCGGCAGAAGTACTCGCTGGAATTCGATGTCCGATGCCTCGAAGACCAGGGCAAGAGCAAGGCCAAGAAGGCCAAGGCGGAAGAGAAGGAGACGGGTGAGTAGAAGATGACGCTGCAGGAGCGACTGGATCGACTCGAGCCGCGCGAGCGTCGGCTGCTGGGAGTGCTCGTTGGCGTGTTCGTCCTCTGCATACTGCTTCTCATCCCCGTGGGCTTTCTGACCCTGCTCACTTCCAAACGCGCCGACAACGAGGAACTCCGCGACGCGATCAATGCCATTCAGGATGGACGCGAAATGGTTCGCAAACGGGATGCCGAGCGGCAAGCCATCCTGGCGCGCTACGCGACTCCCGCCCCACCGCTGGCCGCGCTGCTGGAAGAGCAAGCCAATAAGACCGACATCGAGATCCCCGAAAGTCAGGACCGTGCGCCCATTCCCCATGGCAACGAGTACGAGGAACGCTCCACCAAGATAGTGCTGCGCAAGGTGGGCATGTTCAATTTAGTGAAGCTCATCGAGGCGATTTCGGTCAGTAGGTACCCGGTGCGAATTTCTCAGCTCAACATCCGCAAGCGTGGCACGGGTACCGACACGTACGACGTGCAAATGGTGGTCAGCGCCTTCGACCGCAAGGAGAAGGAGAAGAAGGAGGAGAAGGAAGAGAACGAGGAGAAGACCGAAGGGGAGGAGGAAGACGGGGACGAGCAGGAATCAGAGTCTGAACAGGCGCCGGAGGAAGAGGAGTGATCTGGGACCTGACGGCGAGGCAGCGGATGATTCTGCGCTGGGTGGGGTATCCAGTGTTCTACTTCTGCGCGCTGATTCTGTTTGTCTTCTGGACGTTCCCGTTCGACCGAGTCAAGTACCGGGTGGTGGCCGAATTCAATCGTGCGCAGGCCGATGCGTCCGGGATGCGACTCGAGATTGACGAAATGAGCTGGTACTGGTTTTCCGGTGTGGAGGCGCAGGGGATTCGGGTGATCACCCCGACTCCGGCGCCCGAGGCCGGAGCCAAGCCAAAGCGTCCGCAGGTCTACCAAGTGGATGATTTCCACGTCCGCTACTCGATCCTGGGTGCGCTCATCGGGTCGTCCGAGGTGAGTTTCGGCCTGGAGGCGCTGGATGGCGCCGTCGATGGCTACGTGGCCGATGATGACGAGGTGCGCAAGGTCTTCATCGAGTTCAGCCAACTGGGGATCTCGGGCATGCCGCTGCTCGCAAGTGCGGTCGGGTTGCCGATGACGGGATTCCTAACCGGCAAGGTGGAGCTTCAGTTGCCCGAGAAGAAGCTCAGCAAGGGTGATGGATCCATAGAGCTCGAGATCACCGATCTCGCCGTCGGCGACGGGAAGGCGAAGATCCGAGACACCATTGCACTGCCCAAGCTCAATGCGGGCAAGCTGGAGTTGGTGGCCACCGCCAAGAGTGGCCACCTAAACGTCGAAAAGTTCAAGGCAACCGGGCCGGATCTGGAGCTCGAGAGCACGGGCAAGATGCGTCTGAGGGATCCATTCGCGACCAGTCGTGCGGATCTCAGTCTCAAGTTCATGTTCACCGACCGGTACAAGACCAAGGACGACATGACCAAGGGGCTGTTTGGCGAGCCCGGGTCGAAGGTGCCGGGACTGTTCGACTTGGATGCCAAGAACAAGCGCGCCAAGCAGTCTGACGGGTTCTACTCCTGGCGAGTCACGGGCGCCTTTGCCAACCTGAGCTTCCGACCCGCTCCCACCGTGAGCACGTCGCGCTCCAAGGCCCGTCGGTCGTCCCGACGCACCAAGAGCACCAAGAGCCGCAAGAGCACCAAGAGCACCAAGAGCCGCAAGAGCACCAAGACGACGCGCTGACACCTCGATCCAGGTAGGTGTGTCGCCGCGTTCACGCTGCGTGCTGCGAGCGTTCACGCGCAGCTCTGGTGGTCTGGCACGGCTATTGCTAGAATGCATGTCATTCTCGGGACTTGTTCGTTCACGTGTTGGGAGGTTGGAATGAATCAGAAGCTGCACTTCGTGCCCAAGCTACTCGCGGCCGGGCTTGCCCTGGCATTCTTTCCCGGGGCCAAGAGTGGCTGCGGGTCGGAGGAGTCACGCGAGACACTGGAGTCACCCGTTCAGGCCGTGGCGACGGTGCTGGAGAACTCGGACGGGACGGTGAATGCCGAGCTGGTGCTCATCAGCACCGCCACCGTCAGCCACCAGTTCGTGAGCACCGCTGAGAACGTCGAGTTCAGGATGCCCGGCGGCGCCATGGTTTCATTGCCGTTGGCCTCCCCCGGGCACTACGCGACCGACAGCGCGAGCGATCCGAACTTGGTCTACCAGGGTGGTGAGCGCTATCGCATCAGCTTCGACCTCGACGACGAAGCCGCCGCCGGGGAGTACGCCGGAGGCAACTTCGTCGGGTCTGCCGCCGCGCCGGACGACGCCGTCACGGTCACCATAGCCCGCGCACCGGAATTCGCTGGCGACTCGGCGGATCTGGAATGGACGCCAGCGGCCCGAAGCGCACTGGTCACGGTCCAGGACGCCGACGGCAACGTCGTTTACAGGAACTTCGATTTCGCCGAGCCCCAGTTCGAAGGCGACAAGTGGGCCCGGCTGGGCTCCCGAGGATCCCTCACGCTCTCCGTCGACACGTTCCCCGACGCCGGCGACTACACCATCACCCTCTGCGCCATCGCCGGCGCGAGCGACTGGGACCTCGACCTGTCCGCCGAGCTCGGGGTGCTGAGCGGGTTCCTGCTAGGGCGCTGCGCGGCACCAGAGACGATCACGGTCGTGCCGTAGCGCGTTGCGTGCCGGGCACCGTGCCCGTGCCCGTTGCCCGTTGCCCGTACCCGTTGCCCGTGCCCGCGCTCCGTGCCGCTCGTGCGGGCGGCTTCGTCCACCGTGCTCGACCTGGGAGAGGGAGAGTACTCCGATCTCGGAACTCGGCGTGCTCGGACTCCGCGAGGCTGTTTCCACGGTGTTGCTGCGGCTGCTCGGTTGACGTGGCTCCAAAGCGCGCCAAGCGAAGCGAGCTCTGGTAATGTCCCCGCGCGATGGGGAGGTAGGGGGGGGACCAGATGCCTGCCAATTCCAACTCCGCCGGGCCGATGGCGTGCCGAAGACTGACTAGCGGCACACTCAGGTGTTTTCGCGCCATGCCGGGGCGCATGCGCTGGATCGTCTGTTGCTCGGTGCTCGCCGTGGCTTGCGAGCGCGCCGGGGCCGAGCAGGCACCGGTCGGGAGCGCCAACGTCGCGCCGAGCGCGGTGGCGGCTGCAGTGCCGTCGGCACAGCGCGACGAGGACGTCGGCGAAGGCGCGCGCGAGACTGGCGCGCCGCTGGGCGTGGTGGAACCGGAAGCACCGCCTCACCCGCTGGCGGAGCTGTCGGACGCCGACCTCGTCGAGCTGATCGAGGCCGATCCGAAGAAGCTGGGCACGGCGTCCGTCGGAGAGCCCAACCGCGGCCAGCTTTGGGGCGGCGTTCAAGCCGAGTCCAACGAACTGTGGGAAGTGGTCGATCCCGATCGGTCCTGGGCCACACCGGCCGCCCTGGCCGGGCTCGCGCGCGCCATTCGAGCCGTGCACGCGGAGTTTCCCGGGACACCACGGCTGCACCTCGGTGATCTGAGCCGCGAGCGCGGCGGGACCCTGCGCCCCCATCGTAGCCACCAGTCGGGGCTCGATGCCGACGTCAGCTACTACTACGTGACCGAGCAGAAGTGGTACCAGAAGGCCACGAAGCAGAACCTGGACCGCCCGAGAACCTGGGCGCTGGTGCGGGCGCTGACTTCGGATCCGAGCGTCGAGTACGTGTTCGTGGACATCACCGTACAGCGCATGCTGCGCGCGCACGCCGAGTCGAGCGGCGAGCCCGGGCAGAGACTGGACGCCTTGTTTGGGGGCCTGAAGCGCCGCACCGAGGCGCCCATTCGCCACACCTGGGGTCACCACACCCACCTGCACGTGCGGTTTCGCGATCCGGTGGCGCGGGAGACGGCGCGTCGGCTCTACCCGCTGCTCCGGGCACGACGCCTAGTCCGCTGACGACGCGCGGTTCGGGTCGAACGGGCCGACGGCCGCTTCGATCTCGAAAACAACGGCAGGGGTCGTGACGGTGATCTATTCCACGCGGGGCACGTGGACCGCTTCGATGAAACGACCATGACCGTCAACGTCGGCTGCGAGCCGGTGGCGATTCGGGGCGGGCTGCTGGCGAAGGCGGAGTCGGAACCGCTCCGGCGGGGCGCCAGCAAGCGGGGGTGCGATGGCGACCGGAGGCACCGGGGTCGCGGTCGGAGGCGCCTGGATGACGGTCGGCGCTGCTGGCGCTGCTCGGACTCGTTGTATGCGTCAGGGCTCGCCGTAGGCGCAGGGGCAGCCGTTCCCTCGGCTGAGAAGTCTGAACAGTCGCCCGTGCGTGGGGTGTGCCACTGAGCGGTTCGATGGTATGCTTTCGTGTCATGCAGACCATATGCTGTGCGCTGGGTTGGTTGGACGCCCTTTGCCTGGGGCTCGCGGTTACGGGGCTCGTGGCCTGCACCGAGGATGTGGATTCGACGGATGTCCGTACGTCCGGGGTGCACGCGAGCATGGACGTAATGGCACCTGGCAACGGTGAATCCGAAGTGACCGTCGGCCTGAGGGTGGGAGGCGCCACGTCCAACACATTCCTCGACCTCAAGGGTGAGGACGAACTCGTCGCCAGCGCCGAGGGTGAAGAGCGCACCATGTCGCAGAGTGGGGACTACTACGAGGCCACGCTCGGGACAGAGGCGGGCGGAACCGAGATCAATGTCGCATTCAACCGCGGGCCCGACGATACCGACGCGCCCAACTCCCGGGTGACGTTGCCGGAGCCCTTCGAGTTGGCAGGCCTCGACACTGGCCAAACCGTGTCCCGCGCGGATGACATCACGCTGACCTGGGAACCGGATCCGAACAGTGAGGACATGCGGTGGGTACTGGAGGGGGACTGCCTGCTGCGGCAGACTTCCAGCACACCCGATACTGGCACTGTCACCATCAGCGCGAGCGAGTTTCTATCGCGCGACGGTGAGGAGAACGCGACCTGCAATGCGGAGATCTGTTTCAGACGATCGCGGAGTGGCACGGTGGACCCGGCCTTTGGCGAAGGCGGCTTCTTCGATGCCGTCCAGCGACGTTGTGTCGCATTCAGGTCGTCGCCCGAGTGAGGTCGGCACCGGCACCCCGGTCCCAGAGTCGTCATGCGTGCACGCAAGCGACCGGAATGACCGTGTTTTGTGTTGATGTTCAGGAGGATGCGAGTTGCGCCCCAATTGCGTTCCAAGTGCGAACCAATCGACGTGCCTCGTGATCGAGCTTCCGCGACGGAAACGCCGGGAATCTCCGCCACTTCACCCACCTCGCATCGTTCGGCTACTGGAGCAGTCCCAGGACTGGTTTGGTCGGTTGGCATCCGGAGAGGCCCGAAGCCGTGTCGAGTTGGCTCGCCAGGAAGGCGTCTCCGCCATGCGCGTCACCCAGGTGCTGGCGCTGCTCAGTCTGCACCCGGCCATCCTGGACGCGATTCGTGCGCTGCCGCTGGGGACGCCTGAGCGGTACGTTGCCGAAAGGTGGCTACGGCCGTTGACGCGGTTGCCGTACGACCAGCAAGCCTCGAGAGATCGAGCGGCTGTTGCCTGGCTTGCTCAGCCAGAAGGGAAGGGGCGTAGCGTGAGCCGTGTGCGGAGGGAAGCGAATGCCCCCCGTACACGCAATGCCTTCCCGGTGATCCTGATGCAGACGCCAACGGTTGCAGGCGCCTCGACTGCGAGACTGATGCGGACTGCGAGGACGGGTGCTGCGTGAATTCGTCCTGCTATGAAGCTCTCGGTACGTGCACAGTTCCGGCGACGTGAAGAGGCTCGTTTTCTGTTGCCTCGTTCCTCAACCGAGCAGCGCTGGAACGCTCCCAGAGCCGCAAGCGTTCGTCTGCCGCCGGACGCGATCACGGGTGCTTCTCTTTGCGGTCGACCTGAAATCCAATGGGGCGCTTCTCACCAGACGGCGGTGCCATGAGTTGCCGGATGGCGTCGAACACGACCCTGAACTTGGCGGCGCACTTGTTCTCCAGCGCGTCGAGCTTGTCTGCCAGCTCGCGATTCGCGTGCAACATCTGGCGGAGGCGGACGAAGGCGCGGACGACCAGCAGGCTCATTGCGACTGCCTCAGGCGAGCTCAGTACTGACGCTGCCATCAGGGCGCCATGCTCGGTGAATGCACGCGGAAGGTACTTCCGGTGCCTTCCGCGCCCGGCGTCTAAGGTCGCAATTTGCGACCTTAGAGCTTCGTACTCCTCGCGGGTCAGCTGAAACGAGAACTCGGCCGGAAAGCGAGCCGGGTTGCGCTTCACCTGCTCGTTCAGCCGCTTGACCGACACGCCGTACAGAGCCGCGAGCTCGGCATCGAGCATTACCTTCTGGCCGCGTACCAGCACAATGGACCGCTCGATGTGTTCGCCTGGCGCCACCGGGGATCGGGCCGTTTCTGGTTGCGCCTTCACACCTCTGGCAACCCGCCTGAGCTCACCGACTTCGGACACGCAGTGCCCGTCGGTCCGGCCAAGGAGCTGGTTGCCGCGAAACGACCAATCAGGAAGCGGATGGTCCGTACCGCGGTTCGCGACGCTGTCGAGCCGCGCCCCCGGCGAGATTCGTGCCCCGCGACCAACGGTTTAGGAAGTGACACGCACGCGAGGCGTGGTGTCGCGTAAGACCGCGGGAACGTGTTGGATTTCGAGGCGGGTGTTCGGACTCAGCGAGGTCGTTTCCACGCTATTGCCACCGGCTGTTTCAATGCAACGCCTGATGCATCACCCACGCGGAAGACGCTGCCTGCGCCGCCACGATCAAGGACGGGTCGTCGCATCGCTGCAACTCGGCAACACGCACGGGGAACGCCACGCCTGACTGATGCGCTCGTCGACGGGCATCCGCGTCCGAGCTTTCCAGCAAGCCGAGCGCCCGCCCGAAGTGGTGGACTTCACAGACTCGCACCGTCGTGGGCGCTACAGGTTCAAGAGCGATCACGAGCTTCTTGCACCACAAGCAGAGTTCTCCCACCCTGAATGCGTGTGAGGCGCTGAAGGGAACGAGCGTCACGGTGGCGAGCCGGAGTCTACAGCGTGATGGCCGAACAGCGCTATCGCGTTTCCGAGATCCACATCCACCATGTGCGCGTAGCGCTGGGTGGTGGATAGCTCGGCGTGGCCGGCGAGCTGCTTGACGACCATCGTGGGCGCTCCCCGGCGGCACAGCTCCGTGATGAAGAAGTGCCGAAGCGAGTGGAACGTCCACCCGCTGAGACCCGCCTTGTCCCGGACTCGCT
>CAZSVU010000208.1:0-15241 GCA_964610275.1 uncultured Polyangiaceae bacterium
ACGGCCAGCGGTACGAACCGCGTCGTCCGGAGAGGACGCTCCTGTACCGGCTGGTCTCCGAGCACCTCGAAACGTTTCTCGAACACGCCCGTGACAGTCATGCACGCGGGCTTCCGAAGTACGTCGAGCAGGAGCTACGCAGGTACCTGGGGTGCGGAATCTATGCCCATGGGTTTCTTCGCGCGCTCTGCACGTCATGCGGGAAGAGTCTGCTGGTCGCTTTCTCCTGCAAACGCCGAGGCGTGTGCCCGTCCTGCAATGCTCGGCGCATGTGCGGCACTGCGGCACACCTCGTCGACCGAGTGATCCCGGATGTTCCTCTGCGGCAGTGGGTGCTCAGCGTCCCGTTCGAGCTCCGTCTCACACTGGCCCGGCGTGCCGACGCTTTGTCCGCGGTCGGCCGGATCTTCGTGGAGGAGATCCTTCGGTGGCATCGTGAGCGCGCCCGCGAGTTGGGCGTCGACCAGTCCCGCAGCGGCGCCGTGCAGTTCCCGCAGCGCTTCGGCGGAAGTCTCAATCTCAACGTGCACTATCATGTTGTCGCCGCCGATGGGGTCTTCATCCGGTCGACGGCGTCCGAGCAAGCAGAGTTCCACCGACTCAGGCCACCAGATCCAACCGACCTAGCCGACATCGCTCTCAACACTGGCATGCGGGTGCAGCGTTGGTTGCGACGCAAGGGTCTGCTGGCGGATCCCGATGAGGTGCAGTTCAGCAACGACACCCCGGAGCGTGGTGCGCTGGATGCGTGCCTGGAGGGGTCGATCGGGCTGGGCGAGCTCACCTGCCTACCCGATGACGCCGACGCGGGAGCTCACGCTGATGGCCACGAGCTGCCTCGCCCGGAGCGGCGTGCTCGCCGCGGCGGCCACCATCGCGGCTTCGACGTGCACGCCGGAGTGGTCATGGCTGCCAGCAATCGGGAGGGCAGGGAAAAGCTGTTCCGGTACTGTGCGCGAGCGCCTCTCAGCCTGGAGCGTCTCAGCGTGACCGCCGAAGGACTGGTGGCCTACCGCCTGCGCAAGCCCTGGAATCCCGAACAGACACATCGGGTCATGACGCCCATGCAGTTCATGGCCAGGCTGGCCGCGCTGGTGCCTCCCCCAAGGCATCCGTTGATTCGGTTTCATGGGGTGTTCGCGCCACACTCGGCGTGGCGCCGAAGTGTCGTGCCGCCGCGCCCGGGTGACTCTCGGAGCGATCACGCAGCTAGCATCAGTTCCGAGCTTGACACACAGGGCGATGTTGACGCACAGCGCACTGACTCGCTTCGAGGCGACGGCAGCGCGGCGCTCAGACCACACGTCGAGAGGTCTCCGGATGACCCGCCACCGTCTAGCGCTGAGCCAGTTCACGCGGCGCGGCGCGCGCTGGCAGCAGGCTCCGGCTACATCGACTGGGCGGAGCTGTTGAAGCGCATCTACGACGTAGATGCGCTCGCCTGCCCCTGCGGCGGCCGCCTGCGCTTCATTGCGCTAGTCACCGAAAAGGAGACCGCGCAGACGATCCTCGAGGCCATGGGCCTCCCCACTGAGGCCCCGCCCGTAGCACGCGCTCGGTCCCCCGACTTCATCGACGACCTCCCACCCGACTGGTAGGCGCCCGCGAGTCCCGCGCCGACCAGCCGCCAGCCCCCGCCCGCTCACCGTGCGCGCCGTCGCAGCGGTGCGCTTTGCATCATCTCAGCGGCCCTTGGCCCGCAGGTCAGCAGCAAGATCGTACTTCGGAGATTATGGTCAACTCCCGCTCCTCCCTCAGCTTGACCGATCCTAACACCCTTTGTTCTGCCTAGACGCGAACGATGCTACGGAGAAACTGGGGAACTTCGACGCCCGTACGACAGACGAGAGCCAGCACTGCCGTTCAATGGAGCTAGCGCTCGTCGAGCAATCTTGACCGTAGGGCCTCGTGCAGAGGTGCGGGTTTCCGATCACGGCAAGGTCCGGCGCGCCATAGCGATTGCACGACTGTAGGAGATGCGTACTTCTGACCACCCTGTAGCAGCCTGGCCCACATGAACGCGCGTCCGTGCACGCGCGTGAGTCATACCGTAGCGAAGCGCCGCGCGCGCTGTTCTACATGGAGACATGGAGGTGCCGACGCTCGGCTGATAGATGGAAACTCGGTGCGCGTTCGGATCGCAGCACTTACGTCCGTGTGACCGCGATCATCAGTAACCCGCTCTGCGCTGTTGACATCGATTCGTCGCAGTACTCTAGTCGCGTACTCTGATGGGGAGTCGTGTGGGTTACAGCGGCCCGTAGGGGACGTTCCTTCCGGAACCCGGATCTCGGTCCAGGTTGCCCCCACCTGCCGATGCGCGAACCACTGTGCGCTCTCATTTCCTGAAGGGAGGAAAGGATGTTGAAAATGGCCAGACTGAGACTCGGCGTAGCGGCCCTTGTGGCTCTTTCAACCTCTGCCGCCTGCTCGGGCGGCACGGACGAGTCGACGCAGCCGATAGACGGAACTCTGCCCAAGTGCCGTGGTGACAGCATGGTGAACAGGGGCGCCATGGACGGCGAGTTCACGTTGAGCGGACGCGTCACCGACGCCGATGGCAACCCCATCGTCGGTCAGCAGATTCGGCTCCGTGGCACCGAGCGAGCCGTCCGATTCACAGACATCACCGGTAGCTACTCCTTCCAGGTCGACCAGGGTTCCTACACCCTCACCACGGACGGCTCGGGCGATCACCACCGACAGTGGGGGCAGTGGAACGCTTACACCGCTGGACAACCTGGATCAGGACACTGGTCAGCACATCGTCGCCACCGCCACGACGTTCGTCACCATCCAGCCGGCGGCGGCACACGTGCTCCTCACACCCGAGGGCACCGGCGGAACGGTCGGGACGACGATTGCACGCTCACACCGCGGCACGTGCACCTGAGAAACTTGAATCAGGACACCGTTCAAGACTTCGTCGCCACCGGGAGCGGTTGCGCTACCGCCACGGCGGTCGTGACGAGCCAGTCGCCGACGGGACAGGTTCTCCTCGTGCCCGATGGCGCAGGCGGAACGGTCCGGACGACGTTGAGCGTCGTGAACGAGGAAAGCAGCACCGGCGCCATGGGCCGCCTCGATGTCATCGCCGATGAACAACCGGGCACCGAGAACGTGACAATCCACGGCTACCCAGCGATTCAGCGCGTGGCGCAGGTACAGGGGACGAAGATCCGGTTGCCGGAAGGGCACGACCACCCCATGATCACCGTGGTAACTGTCGCGACGGCGGTCGACGACAAGGTCGTACGCTTCGAGACCAAGCTGCCTGAGACGGCGAGTGAGGACACCATCGAAACCGTCCTCGCCATGGGGCGCAACTTCGACCCTGGCAGCGTCGAACTCATCACCGGAGACCCGCTACCCACCTACCCGCAGGCGACGGCAGCGGCCGTTAGTCCACCGGCACAGACAGTCGAGCTCACCCCGTCGGGAACAACGCTAGACGCTGGGGAAATCGACGTGGCCGCCGCTGACGTCAACGGCGCCGTCGTCGTCGCCTCCATCGATGCAACCTACTACTCCTCGGATTCGCTCTCGACGCTCGCCGCATCGACCCTGAATACCACGCCCGCGCCCAATGGCGCTGGTTGGTGGGCGTTGGGCGACCCTTCGGTCTCCGTGGGTGCGCCGGACGCTACGGGCAACCAGACTTTCTACATGACGCGGCCGACGAGAACGAGCGGTGGCGCAGTGGTCCCGACGGTGGCGATAGGGCTTTTCACTAGCACCGACTACGGCGCTACCTTCAACCCAGCGACTACGCCCTACCCCCTCGATTGCACGACGGATCCCAACTGCGTTGTCCCCGATCAGCCCCTGGTTGTCGTCGACCGGTACAATCGCGCGACTGTTGCGGGAGTCGGTCACGATCAAGTCTATCTCGCTTGGCGTGATGGCAACATCCTGGCGGGGGGAGCTGTCACAGTCGACATTGGGCTCGCGTGCAGCCCCGATAGCGGGGCCACGTGGAACATGCAGCGCGGAGCAATCACGGGCACTGGTGCCGACAAAGCGCGTATTAGGGTGGCGCCAAACGGCGACTTGCTGGTTGCCTATGGGGTGTTCCGGTCCAACGACCAATCGGTCATGCTGCAGCGATTCACGTCCTGCGCAAACGGGTTCGCCCCCGTAACCGGCTTCCCAGTGGAAGTGGGCAGGGCGAACAACCTGACCGCCATGGCGGGAATGCCCCGGCAGCCGGACACCAACTACTCGACGGCAGCGCTCGAGTCAGACGCCACCGGCAACACCGTCTTCGTGGCCTACGCGACGGAGACGAGTCCTGGCAACGACGATGTGGTCGTCGCTCGGTCCACGGACGGGGGACTCAATTGGCCCACGACCACCGTCATGAATCAGTCGTCCGCGGGACATCGCTACTACCCATCAATCTGCTCGACGGGACAGACTGCTCACGTAACCTGGTACGATCGCCGCGCTGGGACAGCCGCCGGGGCCAGTCCAGATCTCACCGCGTACTACCGCTCGTCCCTGCTCAACGGCGGCACGACCCTGGGCACGGAGTTCAACGTCACTACCACCGGGTATGAGGACCCGCAGTGCCTCACCGGCTTCCCGGCGGACGGCCGCTCGACCACCAGCGATGCCGAGACCTTGTGCACAAACCTGCCGTCCAACGTCGTGTTTGGTACCGGCGAGTGCTATGGCACGTGCGCTGCCGGGGCAACGCCGCCCTGCGGCAGCGGTGCCGCGTGTGACTATCGGGCTGCTCCTGGAACGGCAGGGGCCTGCGCCGTTGCCGGCGAAACCTGCCAAGTACCCCCGGGAGCCATATCGGCTGGGTGGCCGAAGTACGGAGACTACGTTTTCACGGACTGCGCTCAGGGGCGAGTGTTCATGGCGTGGGCTGCCGGCAGCCCGCCCGCGGGCGCCTGCCGAGGCAGTGGCCTCACCTGCAGCGCTGGTACCGAGTGCTGCTCCGGGTTCTGTTCGTCAACGGGCGTTTGCGCGGGCCAGCCCGGCTGCGTCTCCGACGGCATGGTCAGGGGTGCGGGGACCTGCTGCAACGGTTCCTCGGTAACCTGGAACGGGACCGACTTTGTGTGCGCCGCCACGACTTGCGCTGCCAACGGAGGCGCTTGCGCCGGCAATGACGACTGCTGCAGCGGATCGTGCCAAGGCGGACAGTGCTTTGCGGGAACGCAGATATACGCGCAGAGCACGTCGTGCATCGGGGATGTCCCCAGCGACTTGACGTGCGGCACTTCGACTCCGCCGACACCCGTCCCGATGCACGTGACGCTTCGTGGGGAAGATCGCTCGGAGTTGGCAAGTTGGCCGTTTCGGCTGTGCGGCGAAGGTCAGGGCTTCACGCCAAACGGCGAAGTGACGATCACTGTGTACCACCCCACGCAACCCGGGCAGACGCGCTACGCGGCGACCGCCGACGCGGACGGCAATTTCGTCATGGCGGATCTGCTGTTCGATGGGGTGACGCTATGCACCGAATCGGTGGCGCGCACAGATGCCGTGGTCATCTTTGCAGACGAAGCGTCCGGCCAGACCATCGAGCCCTTTGGCACGATCCCCCTGTGCTGGTTCTGCGACTACTACACACCGGACGACGGCGGTTCCTCCGTCGAAACCTTCTGCTCCAATACCCTCAATGGGGGCTGCAGCTGACGACGACATCAACAATGAACAAGGGGGCCCGGCCATTCCGGAGCCCCCGAGCCACCGCGCCACGGATTGGCCGCACCGGTAGGAGGTGCTAGGGTACGAACCGTGTTCCACTCCGTCACTAGGCAACTCCGCCTGGACCCTCCCAGTGCCGTCGCGGTGGGAATCCTGGTGCTTGGCTGCGCCGCCACCAGCAACGGCTGCCGCGCATCAAAGACTAGCGAAGGGCCGGCGCGGGCCACTGGCGGGGGGGGGAGCGAATCCTCCGACGCTGGCGGCGACACTGCCGCGTCCACCATAGCCGAGCTCATCGCCAGCGTGCCCGCCTGCGATCCCATCCCGGATGAGCCTTCGGGTGCCACGGAGGGCGCGCTCGCCATTCGCGTTCACATCGGGGATGGTGATGGGTACCCGGTGCTGGACCTTCCCGTGACGCTCTCGGGCGCGTCCGCCGCCACACACAGGACCAACCTCTTGGGGCAAGTCACCTTCCGTGTCGAACCGGGGAGCTACGACGTTGCCGGTGGCGGCCCGGATTGCCAGCTGGCCCCCGACGCAGAGGCGCTGAGTAGCCTCGACACGGACGCATCGCTGAGCTTCGTCGCCGCCGGCGACGGTTGCCTCTACGAGGATGTCGTGGAGGACGACGGCACCGCACACAACGTCAGGCTTCCGTTCGGCAGAATGACCCTGAGCGTCGAGAACCATGGCAGCGACGAGGGGAGCCTTCGACGCATCGAGCAGATCATGACTTCTGGTGACGATGCGTCGACATGCTACCTCGAAATTGCTGGCAATCCGGCCTTCGAGACACGCATGCTCGTCTATAGCGCGGGGCTGCAGGGGACACCCGGCACGACGCAAACGGGGGTCACGACGACCATCCATCTCGGCTCGCAGCTCCTCCTTCACACCGCGGAACTCGTGGATCCCGAGGCAGAGGAACCCAAGTTGGTGGCACTACGCTCCGCCCGCGGTCTCAGCCGTGAAGACATCGACGACTTCCTGGCTGCACAAGTACGGTAGACCGGAGCCCGAACCACGTGAAACTCCCCACGGAGGGTTTGCGCCGAACATCGCGCGGATGAGGTGTGGCACCTCGCAGTCGGGGGCCGACAGATGTTCAAGAATCGCGCGCGGACGAACTACTGGTAGCCACAGCACGTTGCCATCGAAGCACGGCACGCGGTAGAGTTCTCCGGTCAGGAGGGAATCCATGAGGCTGCGATTCATCGGGGCATGTGTGGCGGTGGCCGGCGCGTGCGGCATCGCCGTGGCGTGCGGCAGTGACAGCGACGCCCATGGCTCCTCAGGCACCGGCGGCGATGCCGGCGCCGCGGGTGCGGGACCGGGCAGCGGGGTGGCGGCGATCGGAGAGCCCTGCGCAGAGCCCGGCGCCTTGGCGTGCGCGGGCAACTTTCAGGAGGTCGGTCTGATCTGCGGAGCAGACGGGACATGGGAAGTAAACACCACTTGCTCGGGCGACCAGATCTGCGACACGCGGGCGGGTACAGACGTCGGGACATGCCAGGACCAGGATCCCAACTGCCTCGGTCGCGACCCGGGCACTCTCGTCTGCTTCGACGACAACGTCTACGAGTGCGGCGTCGACAACATCACGGTCGAACTGGTCGGCCCGTGCGATGGCGTGTGCACCGTGGACGGTTGCCAGCAGGCGGATCCATGTCCAACCGACACGTTCGTCAACTGTGCGAATGACTGCGGCGGTCGCTCAGCGAGTTGCGATGGTGGCTCGTGTCCAGGCATCACCGGGGCCATGTTCTTTTCTGCCGCCGATGATGACTGGCCTCTGCGGACGCCGGCGGCGGAAGACGCTTGCGCTTGCCCGTCCGGGCGGCGGTTCCTCGCGATACAGAACGTCAACGACCTCGACTTCTTCACCGTACGCGTTACGGTTTCGGAGCCATGGTACATCGTCGACAGCGGTGATGATTGCGGCGCGACAGTGGAGGGACAATGCGCGGTGCGGAGTGGCGTCAGTCACCGGATCGTCATCGCGACCGACGACCCGACCGCGCTGCCCAGAAACGTGGTTCTCGATCCCGTGCCGGACGACGCGACGTGTCCGTAGCGAGCGAGCGCTGGCTATTCGCAACATTTGTGCCGGCTCGTCCATCCGCCCTCGTCACGTAGCCACGCGAAAGTCGCCTCGAATTCCGCCCACCAGAAATGCGGCGACGATGGCACCCCATGTCCGCCTCCCGCCGAAGTCCTCAACCCGAACGCGCCTGACATGGTCCAGATCGCCCGGCGGCCGTGGTTCCGTGCAGAGTGGGGGTCGACCTGGTGTTCCGGTCCAACGGGGATGCATTCTCGGTGTGGGCTTGTGCCACGGGTGCGCCGAAATAGGTTGCACATCACTGATGTTGTTCGAATCGAGGTAGAGCCAGGTCAACCCCTGCAGGCATTCGATGCCTGACAGATCTTCGACCGCGTTGTCCGCTGCAAACGAAGCAGACAGTCCAGACAGACCAGACACGTCCACATAGCGGATGTCGCCAGCGGCCCTTGGCCCGCAGGTCAGCAGCAAGATCGTACTTCGGAGATTATGGTCAACTCCCGCTCCTCCCTCAGCTTGACCGATCCTAACACCCTTTGTTCTGCCTAGACGCCAGACGCTTTCGGGCCCTCGCGGCTGGGGCCGGAGTGTCGCCCACAGGACGTCACCGTCCCGTTCCTGCATCGTGTCCGTCGGAAGTTGCCGGGGGTCACGTTTCCTCGGCACGCAAGTTGCGGTTCCCGGGGGAATAACAGACAGAATGCCGGGTTGGCCGGCAACGGGGAGACCAACTTGGTCGAGTCTCGGCAGGTACTGGCCAAGACCGATCGAATTGGCACAAGGGGACTCTGCGCTGTCACCCTGCGGGGTGATCGTTGCTGCGGTGCGTTGCGCGGTGGTGGGATAGTCACCCACCGATATTGAGCGCGGGTCGCATGCGCGCTTTACGGTCGCCGCAACGCCCAGTACAGTACGGTCCGCTCGGGGAGCCGTTCGCGGGGAGGACGCGGGACACGTGGGGGCACTTGCGGGCCGGACCAGTGCGATCTGCCGCGCTGGACAGAAGCAGCACGCCAATCGGGGAGGCTCACCATGTTCGGAAAGCTGAAGTTGCGGCCATTCTTCATTGTTGCACCACTAGTCCTTGTGCTCGGGGGAGCCTGGATGGACTTGTCGCCCGCGACCCAGAGCGTTCTTGGATTTGAGTCCGCAGCGGACTGGACCAATGCTAACACTACGAGCCCTGTCCACGTTCAAGGCGAGCGCTCACTCGTCGTGCCCGTGAATGGGTGGACTGAAGTCCAAAGCGTACTGCTCAGCAGTATCGGCGCGGTCGACGACACCGCGTCAATCAGCGTGGAGCTCCCCAGCGCGGTCAGCTGGGGCGAGGTCCGGCTAATCGTGAAGATCCCGTCCCAGAACGAGTGGTATCGGGACCTCGGAAGCCAGCCCCTGGCGGGACTGCCAGCTGGCACCTTCCATGACCTGGAATTCCCCATTCCAGGCGACCTGGCGACGACGTTCCAAGCGGCCTACAACGACCTGACGTTCACGGCCGTGATTAACGCGCCGCCCGGCGACTATCTTCTCGATGGGCTCTCGCTATGGGATGAAGGGACTACGGAACCGGATGCGGGGGCCGGAGGAACTGGGGGAAGTGGCGGGATTCCGCCCTCCACCTTCTGCGAATGCGTGGATATCGATTGCTCGAAGTGTAGCGTCGCATTCGGAATGGCCGTACCCGACGGCGTTTCACCGGCACGGGTGGCAATTGGCGTAACAGAAGAGCTCGCGGTCAACGATCGCGCCAGCGTCGTAGCGAATGGTACAACGGCTGCCATCGTCAACGTGGGACGCGGGACCACGAACCTCGGCGCGGACACGTGGGTGAGCGAAGTCCACAGCACAGCTCCCGTCACGCTCAGAAGTCGCGCGGTAGTCGACGGTGACGTTGCCATTGGATGGCTGCCGTTCACGACGCAGGATGGCGTGGAAGTGCACGGGCAGGTGCGTGCCACTGCTTCCACCAGTTCGTCAGTTCGCTGGAAGGTCGTTTTCCCGACAGGAGGCATTGAAGACGTCATCATCGAGCCGGATCTGGTCCGGGAGAAGAACCCCGGTGACTACGGTGCGGTGGCGGTCAAGTCACGCGCACAGCTTGGGCTCACGGCAGGTACCTATACATTCCGATCATTGCAGCTGGAGCCGGACTCGACGCTGCTCCTCGACACGACTCGGGGCAGCATAGAAGTATGGATTCTGGATGCGTTTACCTACCGAGGCCAGTTGGTTCACGTGGGCGGAGACGGAAGTCGGGTTCTGTTCGGCGTTGCAGGAGACAGCACAGTTGTATTGGACGCGCCGTGGAGCGGCGCGACGCTGGTTGCGCCCAACGCGAAGGTCGAACTCAAGTCACATTCGCCAACGTTGTACGTCGGGTCTTTCTGGGCTCGGATGGTTGAGCTCTTTGAGGGTGCAACGGTCGAGCTGGAGCCGCTCGTGGGGTTCTCCACATCGGACGTGGACGGCCAGTCCGCAGATACGGACGGGATGGACGGCCCTCGACACCGTAACTCCGGTCTACCCGGAGCCACTCCCCGATTCGGAGTGTGCGGAGCACCCTGATTGGCCGATGATTGCGTGGAACGTGTGCGCTCCGCCGATCGCGGACGGCGAGGAGTGCTTCCTGGTGGAGGACCGTGCCCAGAGGCTCTGCACACCGGGGAGCTCCTGTCGTCCGCAGGGAGACATCACGACGTGCCAGCCCGGAGCGCCACGAGAGGACGAGCCCTGCAGCAGCGTCAACCAGTGCGCGTCACACGCACGCGGCGGGACGCCCCTCGCCTGCACCATTGTGGGTTACAATTTTCAGACTTTCTCGTACCAGAGGAGGTGCAAGCCCTACAGGGGTCAGGGGGACTACGATTGGCGGACGGTGCGGCATTTTCCACCGGTCTCGTACGGTGGAGCGCCCTGCGCGCCGGGACTCGAGTCCCACAACGGCTTCTGTCAGATCGTCTGTGATTTGTCCGACGACTGCCCGCCCGGAGGCGGTTGTCAGTACTCGGCCGAATCCAGCGGATTCGGATTCTGTGCCGTCCCGCACGACGTTGGTGAGACGTGTCTGGGCAACGATCCTGGCGCCGATTGCCGGAGCGACCTGGTCTGTGACCAGCGAGCGTCGGGACTCCTTGGCACCTGCCGTCTCGTGTTGGACCAGGGCCCGTGCAGTACCACAAGCGACTGCCAACAGTACGACACCGACGACGGTCTACCGCTCCAGTGTGACGCTTCCAGTACCTGCCGGCCGAGCGTGCCCACAGACTGGACATCTTCAGCGTGCAGTCCCGCCTGGATTGCTCCGCGTGGCTTGGCTTGTGTCGCGCCTGCTGGTCTCGACTATCACGTATACCGCCTGCTTCCCGGTGATGAATGCTCCGAATCGGCGGAGTGCCTGAGCGGATCGTGTAGCGGCGGTTCCTGCACGTGCGATTTTGATGCTCCTGGCACGTCGGAGAGCGCGTGCTCTGGCGGGCTAGCCGTGACCGGGGTGCCAGGAACACCTACCGAAGACTACCTGCAGTCCGAGTCAGTGTACACGGCAAGTGCTCCAACCGACCCCGGCATTGACTTGGTCGAGACGATTGCATTCAACGACAACACGGGACTCGTCACGGAGGGGAACTACCCGCAGATTCAGTTTGTGGAGTACGTCGACGCCGACGGCAGGGAACGCCAGAAGCGCCTCACCTACCCTCGAGCGTCAAACATAGGGTGGGTGAGTAGGACAACAACCGGTGGGCAGTCATCGCCGTGGGAATGGGGCCAAGTCGCCCCGCCGTCCAACTGGGCGTTGTTGTGGGGCGACCCCGGAATCGCGACAGCTCCGGACCACCCCGACAACGTGCTGATTACAGTCCTGGCCAGCCACTGGGGCAAGTTCCTTCAAGCCCAATCGCCCCACGACGAGTGTGAGGGTTGCTCGTTGGACCTTGGATGTGGAGGATGCATCGCCGGTAGCGTTGAAGCCGCAATTGGCGGATTCTGCGTGCTCTCGTCCAATGATGGCGGGCAGACCTTTCAGGCTACCAATGCTCAGTGCAAGCTAGAAGCGGACGAAGACAACACCTTCGGGAGATTCTACGATGGATCTGCCGTTGCCATCCGACGTGGCGGTGTCTTCGACCTCCTACCAGAAGCGTTTGTGGCGTTTCATGACCCGCCCGCGCGCAGGCTCAAGATATGGCGAAGTCGGGATGTCAGACACATCAACATGTACGAGTTTGAACAAGTGGAGTGCCTGGACGCCGACTGCATGCCGCCGGTGGATTCTCACCCAAGGCTAAGGGTAGACGAATTCGATTCGCTTTGGATGATGGCCATTCGTACGCCGGCTGGCGGCACTCCCGCGCTCGTGGCCAATCGATATGGTGAAGGTTCGCCCTGGGTATCGCTCCCGGTGCACCCGTTGTTCACGAGGGTCGGAGGCACAGCCTTGAACCCAAACCTCACCCTGAGGATGCTCACGCCCTTCTCATTTGACGTTGGACGCAACGAGGACGGCGGCGTTGAGATGCGTTACGCATACGCCTACCGCAACGAGGACGGCCGTCCTCAGATCAATGCGGGGTACTGTAACGGTTCGTTTGAATGTCACCGTTCGTCGCTGTGGAACACAGAAATCGCGTACCCGGGTCACTCGCACATGTTTCCGAGCTTGCGCTACGCCAACGTGGACGGCACACACGTTTGGAAGCTTAGCTGGATCAGTACCGCTGAAGGTGATGATGGCCACGTGGCGGTATGGGCGACAGATCTGGTCAGAGCTGGAAACGCAACGCAATCGCTCATCCATGCAGCACGCCGCGTAACGCCGCTACAGGAGCCTTGCCCCGACGCCCGCGGCTACTGGGGCGACTACGACGATATGGGGTACAATCCAGCTACCCAGACCTTTGTGCGGCCGTTCACGGACTCGTCGCGAGGCTGCACGCGAATGGAGTCGAATTCATTGCACCACGATGTGGCCGCAGTTAGTATTCCTGCAATCTGGTGATGACGACAGGAGCTCAACAGCCGCGTGTTTGGCGCGCGGCGTTGGTGGGTGCGGCACTGGCAGGAAGCCTGGTGCTGGCCCTGCTGTCATTCCACGCTTGCGGCAGTTCCAGACACGACGGGCAGCCGGCTTCAACACAGGAAGGTGGTGGCAGTGGATGGACAGCCAATGGTACACCTGGGCCCGATAGCACTGCTGTCGATGCCGACGATGGTAACTCAACGCTGGACGCAGCTGGGGGTGGAGGTCGTGATCCCGGGTCGATGGTTGACGCAGGATGGGAGCTGACCGACCTGCTCCGCGTTCCAGACCTGGTGGACGCGGCCGCACCGGCGGAGCCAGACGGAGGCTGGGAATCGGTGGATGCCGGCGCATGCTTGACGGAGAAGTTTGACCCCGCAGGGGCCGACTGCATAGAGGGGTCGGTCTGCGTTGTCCAGCGTACATGCGGCCCGCACTGCGTGTGCGTGAGCGGCAGGTATGAGTGCGACTATCCGGAGTGCGCCTTTCAGTGCCCCGCGGAGCCGCCAGCATGGGACACCTACTTCTGTCATCCCGAGCTTCAGGGTGGTTGCGTCTACCGAAGGGGTTGCATCGAGCGGGAGTGCATTTGCTCGGAGTATCAGTTCGGCGTGGATTGGGGATGTTCCGAAACGAACACGTGTGACGCATCTGCCCAGTAGGCTGCCGTTCAGAACGGGACGCCATTTTCGGTCTGCGTCCAGCGCACGTTCTGGCAGCAAGCGTGCGTCCAGGGTACTATTCAAATGGAGTGTCGCTCAGCGTTCGCTTCTTCGCATTGTCACTGACAGCCGCGTTGGGTGGCTGCGGAGGCAAAGTTGCATCTGACACCGGTAGTACGCCCAGCGGTGAGGCTGGGGGAGGGCTGCCCAGTGCGCGGCAGTCGGGGTCTCCCGGTGGTGCCGCTGGCGGAACAGGGGCCGGGCCCAGTGTCCCCATCGGTACGTCCGGGACTGGCGCCATCTCCACTGAACCCCCATCTTGTTCGGGCGTCCTCGATTGTGGCGACGAGAGCTGCTGCCACAGCATCCTCCTTCCGGAAGGCACTCTTCAGATGGGGCGCGGCGAGAGCACCGACGCGTACGAGTGTCGCTTCTCAACTTGGTGCGACGACGAGATCCCCGAACATGCTGTCGGGCTTTCTGCGTTCCACCTTGACGTGTTCGAGGTGACAGTTGGCCGCTTCAGGCGGTTCGTGAGTTCCTACGAGGCGTGGAGAGCGGGGGGGCATCCGCGAGCGGGAGAGGGTGCGCATGCGCGCATCGCTGGAAGCGGCTGGAGCCCTGAATGGAGCGAAGAACTACCCAGCAGCCAGCGCGAGCTTACCGGCCGACTCAACTGCTCTGACGCCGATGGCACCGGGGGTGACGTGCGCACGTGGACCTCTGAGCCAGCCGGCAAGGAGAACCACGCGCTGGCCTGCGTCGACTGGTATCTCGCCGTTGCGTTCTGCATATGGGATGGCGGACGAATCCCCACGGAGGCCGAATGGGAATACGCGGCGTCGGGGGGCGACGAGAATCGGCTGTTCCCGTGGGGAGGGGTCGACACGACCATTGACGTGACCACGGCTGTCTACGGTTGCAGCGAGCCTCCTGATGAGTACGGGCCACCGTGGTCATCGTGCTCAACTGTTCCGGTTGGCTCAAGACAGGGCGATACAGCTCGATGGGGCCACAAGGACATGGCTGGGAGCATGATGGAATGGACGCTCGATTCGTACGCCTCGAATTCGTACTCAGACCCGGCGGCGACATGCGCTGACTGCGCCAATCTGTCCAGTGACGCGGAACGTACGCGGCGCGGCGGTACATGGGCGGACTACACCGGTGACGCACTCCGGGCGGCGTATCGTAGCCACAACTCGCCGACGTACCGGTCGCATGTGCTCGGATTCCGATGTGCGCGGAACGCGCAGTGAGCCACCACAATGCTTCGCTCAGCGGCCCTTGGCCCGCAGGTCAGCAGCAAGATCGTACTTCGGAGATTATGGTCAACTCCCGCTCCTCCCTCAGTTTGACCGATCCTAACACCCTTTGTTCTGCCTAGACGCGCGGATCAGGAAGCCCCGGCATCGGGGGGCAGGGCGTCGGGGGCGGCATGGCGGACGGCACCGGCGGAGACGCCCTCGGCAGCGGCGGTTTGCCCGGCGCTGGCGGTTTCTTCGGCAGCGGCGGCTCGCTCGGCGCCGGCGGCTTCGTCGGCAGCGGCGGTTTGCCCGGCGCTGGCGGCTTCGTTGGCAGCGGCGGTCTCGTGGCCGCCGGCGGTCTCGTCGGCAGCGGCGGCTTGCTCGGCAGCGGCGGCTTGCTCGGCAGCGGCGGCTCGCTCGGCGCCGGCGGCTTGCTCGGCAGCGGCGGCTTGCTCGGCAGCGGCGGAAGCTCCGCTACGGGCGGCATCACCGACAACACCGGCGGCATCACCGACAACACCGGCGGCTCCGCCGACAACACCGGCGGCTCCGCCGACAACACCGGCGGCTCCGCCGACAACACCGG
>CAZSVU010000209.1:0-15332 GCA_964610275.1 uncultured Polyangiaceae bacterium
ACCATCCCAGGTCGGATGGTCACGGCATGCAAGGAATGGACCGATCGAAGGTGGGCAATGGCCTGGTGCTCGACGAGCCGAAGATAGTATATATCAAGCAGGGACGACTGCTCTCATGTTGCGACTTAAGTTTCCATGGACCCGGTCGATGACAGACTTTGATGACCCAGTCCGGATGTGGACCAAGACCTCGGAGATCGTTGGTCCGGACCGCGAGCAGTGTGCCACCCGTGGTGGGAGGCAGCCCATGAAGCGTTGGATGGCGGTGCTTCAATTGGCACTCGTCGCTGGTGCGGTGTCATGGACATCACCGAGCGGCGCTGGAGGCGAAGCCATCGCCGTGGTGGTGAACGATTCGGCAGGCGCCGGCAAGCTATCCAGGGATGAGCTCAAGTCCATCTTCCAGACCCGGACGACCCGCCTGCCCGGCGGCGAAAAGGCCGCACCCGTCAACTTGCCCCAGGGCGACTCGATACGGGTGAGCTTCGATCAGGCCGTGCTCGGGTTGAGTCCGGATGAAGTGGCGCGCTACTGGGTGGACCGCAAGATCCGCGGAGGCAATCGTCCTCCCAAGAAGCTCAGCAGCTCGGCTCTGGTCATCAAGCACGTCGAGAGGACACCCGGAGCGATCGGATACGTTCCGGCCTCACACGCCAAGGGCGTGAAAGTCGTGGCCAAGATTCAGGGGGGAAGAGTCGTGGCTCCGTAGCGGCGCGACGCTGCTCACCCCCAGCGTGTTACAGTGTGGCCCGTCCGCGCCGGCATGCGGCATGGACGGCGGAGGAGCATGGCATTGTTCAAGAGCATGTCGATCCGGGCGAAGCTGGCGCTGCTGGCCGGCACGCCCCTGATCGGCATTCTCATCCTCTCCGTCCTGATCGTGGGCGAAACCATGGAGCGCGCCGCGACGGCCGAGGCGCTCGGCTCCATCGAGGACTTGGCGCGGCTCTCCTCCAGCATGAGCGGTCTCTTGCACGAGCTGCAGAGCGAGCGGGCCCACACCGCCCTGGCCGTGGCGCTTCCCCAACATCCCCGCGCCGAGCTTGCGCAGCAACGACAGCAGACCGACCGCACGCTGGCCCAGCTCGAGACATTTCTCAGCGCGCGAGACCTGGGCAAGCTTCCACCGCGCTTGGCCCGGGACTTGCGCACGGCCCGTGCGGGGTTGGCAGAGCTCACCAAGTTCCGCCGGGAGGCGGACCAATCCAAGCCGGGGCTTCAAGAGATACTCCAGTTCTTCTCCGCTCCCAACGCATCGCTGGTGCGTGCCACGGCGGCCCTCACTCAGTTGAGCGACGATGGGGAGTTGCTCCGCAGCATCTCCACGCTGGTGGCCGTGCTGGAGGTGAAGGAACGCGCCAGCCGCGAGCACGCCCTGTTGAGTTTCGTGTTTGCCAAGGGCGAGTTTCCCCCCGGCTCCTACCGGGAGTTGGTCACGCTACTCACCGAGGCTGACGACTACGAAGCCGTGCTGCGCAGCTACGCCACCGACGAGCAGCTCGGTAACTTCGAGGCGGCGCTGGAAGGCCAGCACTTGCAGCAGGCCAAGGAGATGCGGAAGGTCGCGCTCGAGACCACCGAAGAGGAGCTCAAGGTCGATCCCAAGAGCTGGTTCCAGGTACAAAGCGAAAAGCTGGCTCGCCTGCGGAATATGGAGCTCGATCTCAGCGCCAGGGTGGGAAGGGCGGCCGCCGCCAAATCGGCTGAGGCCCAGCGCTGGGTGCGGCTGAGCATCACCCTGGCCGGGTCCGCAGCGCTGGTCTCGATGCTGCTCGCCTTCTTCATCGTCCGCGGGATCACCCGGAGCGTGGCCGAGCTCAGTGGTGCCGCCGCCGAGGTCCGCCAGAACGAGGACTATTCGGTGCGTGTCCGCAAGACGACCCGCGACGAGCTGGGTGTGCTCACCGACGCGTTCAACGACATGCTCTCGGGGATCCAGACCCGCGATCGGGAGCTGGCGCAGCACCGCGAGAACTTGGAGCACTTGGTGGAGGAGCGCACCGCAGCATTGGCGGAACGCAACCGGCAGATGCGACTCGTCCTGGACAACGTGCAGCAGGGACTGGCTACGGTGGGGCCGGATGGGCGCCTAGCCCAAGAACGATCCGCGGCCTTCGACCGTTGGTTTGGGAATCCAGCCCAGGACGTCTCGTTCTCCGAGCACCTGGCCAAAGCCGATGCCACCATGGTGCTGCGGCTTCGGCTGGCCTGGGAGCAGCTCATGGACGGCGTGCTGCCGACGGAGCTCTGTGTCGAGCAAATGCCCAGACGGCTGGACGTCGGCGACGCGAACTATGCGCTGGCGTTCACGCCCATCGAGCGGGACGGACGGATCGATGGCGCGCTCATGATGGTTTCGGACATCACCGCCGAGATCGCGGCCCAACGTGCCGAGGCCGAACAACGCGAGTTCGTCAAGGTATTCGAGCGGGCGATTCAGGATCGGGTCGGATTCTTCGAGTTCTTGCACGAGGTGGGACAGCTGGTGAAGCGTTTGGTCGGAGGGCAGCTGGATGACCCCCGGGACGTGCTGCGAGCCGTGCATACCATCAAGGGCAACTGCAGCCTCTTCAATGCCACGTCGGTCGCCGGCGTTGCGCACGAGCTGGAAACGAAGGTGTTGGACGAAGGGGTGGAGCCGTCCGAGGAGGATCTGCAGCGGCTGGCATCTGCCTGGGCGAGGCTTTCCGATCGCCTCGCGACCGTCATGGAGATCGACTCGAAGGACCGCGTCGAGGTGACGCACGCCGAGGTCGACGAGTTGGTGCGAGCGGCCTTTGCGAGAACGCCGCACGAGAAGCTCGCCCAGATGCTGGAGGAACTGAAGTACGAGCCCGCAGTGGCGAGGTTCCAACGCATCAAGCGGCAGGCCCGCGCTCTGGCGGGTCGTCTGGGCAAGGCGACTCCAACCGTAGTGTGTGACGGCGGGGGAGTCCGCTTGCCTGCGGCGCGTTGGGCACCGTTCTGGTCAGCATTCGTGCACGTGATGCGCAATGCGGTGGATCACGGCATCGAGCCCCCCGAGGAACGGGCCAAGGAGGGAAAGCCTCCCAACGGCAAGATCACGCTGCGGGCACGGCAAGAGGGCGACCACGTCACCATCCAGGTATCGGACGACGGTCGGGGCATCGACTGGGAGCGGATTCGGGACCGCGCTCGGGTGGCCGGGCTGCCCCACCAACACCAGGCTGCTCTCGTGGAGGCGCTCTTCGCTGAAGGGTTGAGCACTGCGCAGACGGTCACCAGCGTGTCCGGTCGTGGGGTGGGCCTCGGCGCGCTCCGGGAGGCTTGTCGCGCGCTGGATGGAAGCGTCCAGGTCACAGCGAAGCTGGGAGAGGGAACCACGCTGGTGTTTCGGTTCCCGGTCAAGCTGCGCCGCTGACGTCACCGCGGGGCGTGGATGCCCGACGCGTCGTAGAGGTAGAAGCGACCGTGCTGGGCCAACAGTCGCACCCAGGGGGCGTAGGTTCCGAAGGTCCTTGCCCGGGGATCGACGTCCGGTGCGTCGTCGGGAGTCGACACCAGCACGGTGTCGAAGTAGCGGCCATACGCTGCCGACGGATCATACTGGTCTGGATTCCATTCCAGACCCCGGTAGTACCCCGGCTTGGTTTGGCCTTCTCGATATCGGACCGGCAGGCTCGCGTAGAGCGTGAAGGAGAAGGCGAGTTCGCCCGGGTGGCGCACGACATGATACGCAGCCAGGTGCACCCAGATGCGGCGCCAGAGGGCGGGGGGAGCGTCCGAGTGATGCATGACGGGTGCCACCCGGGCGCCCGCGGGAATGTCGTCGATGATGGCGCTCGCGTCGCGAGCGTCCGGAATGAGATGGAAGTGATAGGCGGTGTTCAGTCCTGCCACCAGGCCCACGAGTGCCACCAGATGGCGCATCGGTACGGCCAGGGACGGGCGCGCAACCGGGGCGCAGCCGAGGGCAAAAGCGAACCACCAAAGTGGCAGCCGCTCGAAGATGTACCAGGTGCTCATCAGCACTCTGGGCACGATCAAATAGAGCAGGAACCAGCTGATGGCCAAGCCCACCAGTTCCCGGCGAGGCGCGGTGCCACGGGCAGGTCTCATCCATAGCGGCGCCAAGAACAGCACGGCCAGCAGCCCGAGTGCGCACCAGAAGAGCATTTGGTCGCTGGCATCCGAGAAATTGCTCACACTGAAGCTCGCCAAGTACCAGAGCTTTTCCCAGGCTGGGCTGTCCGTCCCGTCCTTGAACGGTTCCCAGAAGATGTGCGGCGCAGCACGGTGGTGCACGAAGACGATGATCGAGAACAATGCCGCGGGCAGCACGGGCAGCGGGGCGCGCAGTAGATCTCGCATCCAATTGCGACACCCTGCTTCGCGTGGCGAGCGCGAATACAGCTGTGCCAGCGCCACGCTGATGCACAGGCAAGCGGTGGCGAGCACGTGAGCGTAGGCGACGAGCAAGGCGGAGAAGACCACGCGCCAACCGAGGCGCCGTTCCCCATCGCGCCAGCGCAGCCACCAGCACCAGGTGAGCAACGCCAGGGGTGCGGCCAGAGAATAGTTGACGAACCCCCAGCCGACGATGTGACTGTAGCTGAAGGGCAGCAGGAAGAACGCATACCAGCGAGGACGTCGTCCCACCCGGGCCAACCCGAGCCCCGCAGCGGCGGTCAGCACGACGCCAGCCGCGAGGAGCAGTTTGCCCGCCGTCTCCGGCCGCATCAGAACGGAGAGGCCTGCGACCAGGACGTGGAAGAGGCCGTTGTAGGTCAGCAGAGTGACCTCATAGAGCTGATGCTCGGGGCTGGCGGGATCGAGCAGCCGTCCCATGATCGCTCCCAGGGCCAAGTGCTGCGGGTAGTCGATGCAGGGCGGTAGCGGCGTGATGAAGTACGCGCTGACAAATGCAGCGACGGCCAGCCAGAAGGTGACGGTGAGCGCTGGGCTTTCGAGCGTGGCCCACGCGAACCAGGCCTGCACGCGACGCGCGGCACCGTTGCCACCCGGAGCCGGGTTCGAGCCGCTGGCGCGCTCGGGGCGCTGGTCCCGGACGTTCTTCACGGTTACTTCACGATCGGGAGCGGCTCATGAGCAGGGGCACCAAACCCATGAGTCCCACCAGCACGTTGGACGCCAACCACACGAAAGACAACGCCAGCGCGCGCTCGGCACTCACACCGAAGGGTGCCAGCACGACGACGAACAGGGATTCTCTCAGCCCGAGTCCGCCCACGGTGACGGGGATCATGGAAGCCACCAGGGCGATCGGGACGCCAAAATAGACCGCGCGAGCCAGGTCGGCCTCGGCCCAGCCGAGGCCTGCCACCAGGAGAATGGTCAAGGCCACGAACTGGTAGGCCAACGACCAGGCGAACGTTTCCAGTCGGGCAGCGGGTCGGGCGAGGGGACCGGCGAACGCCAGCGCCAGGCGCTCCAGCGACTCGCCGAGTCGTTTGGCACCCAACCGATCGACTCGTGCCGCCAGTCGCAGGGGGGCAGGTGCGAACGCGAGCCCGGCGGCAAGGCAGACGGCCATCACCACGGCGGCGACCAGGATCTGTCGTTGATCTTCCGAGAAGGTGCCGAGCAGGCCTACGCACGACACCAGCACCAAAGACAGGAGCCCCATCATGCGTTCGAACGCCACCGACGCCCAGGCGCGGTGCGCCCCACCGATACGCCGACCACAGCGGATGGCCCGCGCGACGTCGCCTCCCACCGAGGTCGGCAGGATGAGGTTGTACGTCGCACCGACCAGTGTGTCAGCGAAGAGATCCGGCAGGGAGTCACTGACGTCCAGGTAGTGCAGCACCCGACTCCAGCGCCAGCAGCTGATCCCGACCGAGGCAACGGTCAGCGCGACTGCGGCGGCCAGAGGCCCGAGCCCGAGGCTCAGCAGGATCTCGCCCAGCGTCGACAGGTCCACCTGACGGAGCACCACGAGCAGAAGACCCATCGTCAGGAAGATCTTAACAGCGAACCAAACGCGACGCTTCATGGTTCAGTCGCCGAAGTTTGCCGTATCCGGCGGTGGGGGCGCGGCGAGCAGTAGCCACTTGTAGTCGGCGAGCCGCTCGAACCACGGCGAGAGTTCGAGCGCGCGTTCACCGGCACGAAAGAGCGGGGCCACCACGGTTTCCGGTAGCTCGCGGAAGGCCAGGACGAACCGTGCGGGCACGAACAGCAGACCGCCCCGGTCCAGGACCTCGAGGTCCCGCGCACGGCAGCGACTCGTCCACTCCGTGGCGCTCATGCGCAGAATGCGTCGGAGCAGTCGCGATGCGTGCATCGGCTCGACGAACAGCAGGCGCCCCCCCGGGCGCAGCAGCGCGACCACGTTCGAGAGTGCACGCTCGAAATCGGAAACATTCGTGCACGCCAACGTCAAGCAGCCCAGCGACAGGACTGCATCGAACCGATGGCGCTGTTTGGAACCAGGATCAGCGAGAACGTTGGCGACCTCGAAGCGCACAGGCAGCCCGGCACTCGTTGCGTCCGCTCGGGCGACGGCCAAGGCCTTCTCCGAGAAGTCGAACCCGAAGACATTGGCCCCACGTCGCGCCAGGTGGATGCTGGCACGTCCGGTACCACAACCCACTTCGGCGATATCGAGTCCGTGGACGTCGCCCAGCAGCCGGTCGACGATCTCCATCTGACGCATGTGCAACTGCTCGTTGTACGCGTTGCTGGGCCAGTTGCTGCGCGCCAAGCCGGAATAGCGCTCGGCCTTCATGTTCCAGTAGTCGGGGCTGTTGTACAGACCTTGCTTGCTCAGGCGGTCTGAAACGAGTTGGCGCAGGGTGCGGCCTTTGGACTCGGTCATGCCGGCTGCTCCGTTACGATTCGTATCGTCTGCATCGCCCGGGCCGCGTTCTGCTCGGCGTCGGCTCGACTCGAGCCGGTCGCCAGCACGTGCCCTGCGCGCTTGGAGCCGTCGGTCAGCGGCTGCACGGCACCCCCCACGGACACGTAGACTTCGGCACCAACGATGCCCGGAAGGCGACGTGCTTCGGCGAGTCCCTGCACGGCGGTCACGCGACCCGGAGTGCCGATCAGGAACCGACCCACGGCCCCGGGGTGCGCCGTGCCTTCATGCGTGCAGGCTTCCCATTCGCGGCGTCCGAGAGCCACGCCCACGATTTTTCGGTAGAGCGATACGCCAGTGGCCAGCCAGGTGACGTCCGGGTCGAGCCCCCCGCCCAAGCGCAGCGCCGTCTCAACCAGGAACGCGCCGGCGTGGCCGAAGCGGACTTGGGTGTAGGTTGGACCACGCCGCACGCCCAGCGCATTCAGCCCTCGCACGGCTGCGTCCGCTACCTGACGCTCACTGGTCTCGTCGAGTTCTGCTGGATACGCTTCCGCGAAGGTGATGCCAGGCGGATCCGGGTAGTGCGTGATGATGCGTTCGGTAATCGCCAGCACCGTGGTCGTGCCGTCTTGCGTGTAGGCATTCACGCTGAACTCTCTGCCCTCGATGAACTGCTCGAGCACGCAGGCAGAATGGCCCGCTGCCCGCGTCGCTTCCAGAGCGCGTGCGACCGCCGGCGCGAACTCCTCGCTGCGCTGGATCACGCTGACCCCGCGTTGGCCCCAGCCGCGGGCAGGCTTCACCACCAGGGGCAAGCCCAGGGAAGTCCGGAGCTCCGTGGCTTCGGCCAGGCTGCTGAGGGTGGCATGTGCCGGGGAGGGGGCGCCGGCGTCCCGGTAGCGGGCTCGCATCAGATCCTTGTGCTGGCATGCGCGCACGGTGTCGGGATCGGCGTAGAAGGGTAGGCCGAGTTGCTCGGCCGCAGCGGCGGTCGAGCCGAGGGCGTGATCGGCACCACAGGTCGTCAGGCCATCGATGCGGTGCTCGCGGGCAGCGCGCACGATACCGGCGGTGTCGCGCGTGCTCGCCTGCACGAAGTCGTCACAGAGCCCCACGCCCACCGCCTGCGGGTTGGCGTCGACGCCCACCACCACGAGCCCCTCTTCGCGTGCAAATCGTAGCAGGCCGAGCTGCGGGAAACCGCAGGCCACGACGAGCAAGCGAGGCTTCGAGCGCTGCATGAGGAGACGGGAATCAGGTTGAGGTGACGGTGGAAGGAGATGAGGTCGAGGCGACGTCGGTGAGGGCTGGTGCGGACGCCGGCTGGGCCTCGTTCGGTGCTGGCAACGAGGGAGTCGAGGCTGACGCAAAGCCGAGCTCGTCGGCAATCCGATACAGCGGTCGATCCTGCGTCTGAATGAAGATACGCCCGACGTATTCGCCGATCACGCTCAAGGCGACGAGTTGCAGGCCACCGATGATGACGATCGCGGCGAATAGGCTCGTATAGCCCATGGTGATGTCGATGCCGCAGAGCTTCTGGACGACGCGGTACGTGGCAAAGAGCATTCCCGCGACGGCGAAAGCCGCTCCGGTCATGCCGATGATGCGAAGCGGGCGGACGCTGAATCCGACCATCAGGTCGAAGGTATGGTTGATGAGCTTGGCGAGATTGTACTTCGTGGTGCCGGCGCGGCGTGCATCGTGGGCGACGGGCACCGAGATGGAGCGGGCCCCGCTCCACTCGGTGAGCGCACTGAAGAACTTGCGCTTCTCGGGCAGGCTGGCGATGAAGCGGGCCACGTCTCCGTCGATGAGACGAAACGTGGTCACGTCCTTCGGCAGTTGAATGCCCAGAACGTGTCGCATCAGCAGTACCATCAGCTTGGACGCGATCACCCGATGAATGGGATCCCGCCTCTCTTTCCGGGCGCCGTAGACAATCTGGTAGCGATCTCGCAACGCCAGGAGCTTCGGGATCTCCTCGGGTGGGTTCTGTAGGTCGCCGTCGGTCTGTAGGACCCAGCGTCCCACCGAGCGCAGCATGCCCGCCTGGACCGCTGCCTCTTGGCCGTAGTTGCGAGCGAAACGGATCACCCGCACGCAGGGTTGCTCTCGGCTCAAACGCTGCAGGAGCGGAAAGGTTCCGTCGGTGCTGCCATCGTCGACGAAGATGATCTCCAAAGCGTCCGTGCGATCGGTCAGTACCCGAAGCAGTCGCTCCAGCAGTTCCTCGACGTTGGCCTCCTCGTTGAGCACGGGGATCACCACGCTCAAGTCGAGTCGGCTTGTAGCAGCTTCGTTCACGTCGCCTCCGGTGACGCCGAGGCGTCGCCTGCCGCACGCGCGTCCTGCAACGCAGCCTCCAGCCCCTCCACCACCACGTCGACGTCTCCTGGGGGAAGGTTCGGCCACAATGGCAGCGACAGGGTGCGATCGCCGAACTCGGATGCCACGGGTAGCGCCTCGCGAGGTATCCCGAAGGCCTCGCGAAAGTACCGCAGCGTGTGCACGCTGCGGTAGTTGACGGTGCACCCGATCTTCCGACGACCCAGGCCCGTCAGCGCGGCGTCGCGCAGCGCGGCAGGCACCAACAGCGCAAACAGGTGGTGGGCACTGCGGCCCACGCGCGGGACCAGCTGTACGGCAGTGCTGCCGGCGAATTGCCGCTCGTAGCGCTGCACGAGCATCTCGCGGCGCTCCCGCTGCTCGTCGATGCGGTCGAGTTGCGGCAACAGGAGCGCCGCCTCGATGTCCGTCATGGCTGCCTTGTAGCCGAGTTCGACCATGTCCCAGTGGGTGTATCCGCGTCCGTAGCGGGAGGCAGCGTCCTTGGTGATGCCGTGGTTGCGGAGGCGACGGAGCTGATCCGCCAATCGCGTGTCCCGCACGGCGAGCGCGCCGCCGTCACCACAAGTGAGGTTCTTGGTGGCGTAGAAGCTGAATGCGGTCAGGTCAGCTAGGTGCGCAACCCGGGCGCCGTCCCGTTCCGCCTCCAACGCATGCGCGGCGTCGTCAATCAGTACCAACCCGTGTCGATCGGCAATCTGCCGTAGCGCCCGGAGGTCGGCGAGTTGGCCATACAGATCCACCGACAGGACCGCCCGCGTGCGAGGCGTGATGGCCGCCTCGACTCGAGCCGGATCGATCAGCCCGGTTTGCGCCTCGATGTCCACGAAGACCGGCGTTGCTCCGACCTGCAGCACGGAGTTGGGGGTCGCCACGAAGGTCATCGGGGTCGTGATCACTTCATGACCGGGACCAATGCCCGCCACCCGCAGCGCGAGAATCAACGCCATCGAGCAGCTGGAGAGCCCCACGACGTCTTCGACCTCCAGGTACTCTGCGAGTCGTTTCTCGAACACTCCCACTCGGGGCCCCAGGGTCAGGAATACCGAGTCGAGCGTTTCCTTGACGCTCGCGAGTTCGGCGGCGCCGAGCGTGTGGCGAAAGAATTCGACGGGACGGGTCACGGCACGCTCACGAGCTGAGGATTCGGCCATCGATGGCGAGGCTTTGGAAGGTCCTCTCGACCTCCGACAAGAAGACGTACTGGCGCAGGGTGTAGCCGTGCCGATCATCCGGATCGAGCTTGCCGCTGCGCAGCGCTTGGAGGATCTCTTCGATTCCTTGGTCGATACCGACCTCGGTGGTGAACCCCAGTTCCTGCCGGACGCGATCGAAGCAGACGTTGTAGTCCCGCAGGTCGGGATCGGTTGGCGCCATCACGATTTCGGTGCCCGGCACGTGGTCGCGCACACGGTACGCCAAGTTGAGTATGCGAACGTTGTTTTCATCGGACCCGACGTTGAAGACTCGTCCGGCGACCTGGTCAGAGGGTGCATCCAGCACTTGGGCGACCAGGCGTGCCACGTCGCGCACGTGCACGAAGGGCCGCCATTGACGACCGCCACCCTCGACGGTGATCTTTCGAGCGACGTAGGCGTTCTTCGTCATCACGTTGATGGCGACGTCGAACCGCATTCTTCCGGACACGCCGAACAAGGTTGCGAAACGCAGCGCCGTTACTTCCAAGCCCTGCGTTCGGCCCAACTCGAATAGCTGGGTTTCTGCCTCGGCCTTGCACTGTGCGTACAGCGATACCGGGTTCAGCGGCGAATCCTCGGCGAGTGCCCGACTCTGCCCGTGGCCGTACACACTGCAGGAAGAAGCGAAGACGAATCGTTTGACGCCGACGGATTGGGCTTCGCGAGCCAGGTGGAGGGCCCCGGCCAAGTTCACCTGTCGGGTCAGCTCGGGATCGATTTCACAGGAGGGGTCGTTGGAAATCCCGGCCAAGTCCACGACGGCATCGACTCCCGCGAGGCTCGCGTGCGTCAGCGTACGGACATCGCCCTGGATCAGGGTCAGTCGATCACCGTGCGCCCGAATGGCTGGAGCCAAGGAATCTCGGCCGAAGTAGAAGCGGTCCACCACCGTGACGCGGTGATCGTGCTGCAGCAGCAAGGGGACGATCGTCGACCCCAGATAGCCAGCCCCGCCCGTGACCAAGATGTGCATGGCGCCCTGTTAGCACTGCCGCGCGCTGGCCGACCACCCTCATGACGGCCGAATCGTGAGCCAGGGTCCTGAGCGTCTCGAGAGTCGCGGAAACGGCCACCGCCGCACAGCGATCCGCGTCACCACCGGCCGAGTTGCGGTCAGGGAGACGCCTCTAGCGCACGCCGGTAGCGGTCCCGGCGGACCTGGTCGCGCAGAATCTCGAACGCCTCGTCGAGCACGGCCAAGATGTCGTCGAGGTCGTCGCGCAGGTCCACGGTGGCGGCGGTCAAGATGCGGTGCGGTTCGAGCTCGTGCCGCAGGTCGACGTATGCTCGCCGGATGTCGTACGCCGTGGCACTCGGGTGCAGCCCCAGCACGGCGAAGTAGTCCCCCTCCTCCACCAAGGCCTTTCGACTCAGGATTCGCGCTCGTCGCGCCTCGTCGTCCAAGTCGGCGATCAAGGGAGCTGGCGTCTCGTCGGGAGCATCCGGCGGGATGGCGGTGGGCATCGACCGCCGCAGGACCCCCAATTCGGCGAGCGCATACAGGACGGCTGCCAGGTCCGGAGAAGGCGCTGCTTCGACTGCCTGTTCGACGGTGGTGCTCTTGGCTCGGTTGACCAGGGCAACTTCGTGGTCGGCCAGGGCACATTCACCCAACAGTGCCGGTGTGGGCCCGTCGGCGAGGCGACTCTCCCCGCCGCCCAGTCGTTCGACGGCCAACTGAGGAGAGATCACTCGTCGAACGATCTCCACGAACACCTCGGCGCCCGTCGCGCCCCCGAACACTGCAGGTTCGGTCTCGAGCCGAGCCGGAACGTCCTCCTCCAAGCTCGCTACTCCCCTCGCGATGCGGATGGCCTTGCCGATCAACCATTCGGCGTGAGCGCGGAGCACGGACCAGAGCTCATCCTGCCGCAGGTAGCCATGTGCGATGAGGGCCGCTCCAGCATGGCGCCCGAAGGGTGGGATTTTCCTGCCCAGCGTTTGGGCGACCTCTGCCGGCAGTGCGCCCCGCTGGATCAAGAATGCGATCAGAGACTCTCCCTCGACGCTGGAGGCGGCGGTCGCAAAGTCGCCATCGCGGAAGACGATGCGCCGGATGCCCTCGCTGCTCTCGAGGGCGAGCGAGCCCGTGTGGTGCGAACGGATGATCCGCGCCATCGCCCGAGCCGAGTCCTTGGGGCCCAAGGCCGAGGGGATCTCGAGGCGCGCGTCGTGGCCAGTGGCCTCGCGCGGCACGTCTTTGGCCGATGAGCTCCCAGTCGGATGGGGTGGGGCCGGAGCTGACCGGTCGACTCGTGGCATCGCGGGAGCAGTGAGAGTCCCCAGCTGGCGCTGCTGGGCGTCAGCAAGCTCGTCCGGGGAGAGTGTTGCGGCGCCGTGGCGGAACGACGCGTCGTACTCCGAAGGTCGGACTGAAGCGGCAGCGCCTGACTCGGTGCCGCCGCCAGTTCCCTGGCCCGACGGGGGCGGTGGCGTCGGCGCGTCACTGGCCCGGCCCGGAGGCGCTGAGCTCAGGGGGGTGGCCCGCAACCACGCGGGTGGTGCCGAGGTGGGCTGCGCTTCTCGACCCAGGGCGGGTGGAGCGGAGGTGGGTGCGGACGGTCCGCCCGACGCGGGCGGAGCCGAAGTGGGCTGCGCTTCTCGACCCAGCGCGGGCGGAGCCGAGGTCTTGGCAGTGCCGGCGACACCGGGAGGCAGACTCTCGGGGACTGCCTCCATGCCGGCTTCGGTCTCCGCGGACGTCGTCCCGCCCGTTGCTGCTCGCGTGGAAGGTGGCTGGTGCGCTCCGGTGACTTCCCGCGTGAAGACGGCACCATCGATTTCGCCTCGACTGGGGCCGGCCCGAACCTCGGAGGTGACCTCCTCGACCCCGCCGGTCCCGGTTCCGGCCCGTGAGTCCGTCCCGCCGGCAACCGCTCCGGTGCCGTGATCGGCCGTTCCGGTGCCGGAGCCAGTTCGACTGCCGTCGGACCCTCCGCGCGTACCGAGTGCGGCCGGTTGGCCATGCGACTCGTCCTCGTCGTCATCGACGTCCAGCGGCTCTTCCAGCGAAGCCAGGATTTCCGGAGGGATGACCGAGGCCAGCTCATCACGGACCTCGGGCTCTTCCGATGGTGGGCTGGATGAGAACGAGGCCCGTTGACGGACGCGCTCCTCGGCCTGGGTGAGCAGGTCCGTGAGCTCTGGACTCACAGCCGCTTGAGGCATTTGGCTCGGGAGCCCCTCGTCCTCTTCCGGCTCCGGCGCGGAAAACGGCTGCGAGCTCGGCAGCTCCGGAGCACCGTCCGACCAGGGTGCGAACGAATCGCCCAAGCCCTCGTCCACATTCGCTGGTTCCTCCGGCAGAACGCTCCCGTCGTTCGCACGGGGCGATCGCGGTCCGGGTGGACCGCTCGACTCCACGACCGGCGGAAGTGGAAATTCATCCGGGGGCACCAAGGAAGGGCGCCCGGGCTCGTCCTCCGAGGCTGGTTCCGGAACGTTCGAGGGGACGCGGGGCGGCGGAGGTGGCGCGTCGGCAGGCGACGGACCCGAGCTCATTCGCCGGCTGGGCGGAGGCATTCCCGTTCCGGACGCCGGTCCCTGTCGGGACGAACGTGCCGGTGGCATCAGCGATCCGCCAGGCAAGGAGCTCGGAGCGCCAACCAGAATCTCGGCTCGCCGGAGCATCGCCGCGATGTCCAGAGGACGGGCAAAACTGTCCGCTACGCCCATCCCCACCAGGTCGACGGCGGAGCGGATTGACTGGTCACTCTCACCCACCACGACTAGCGAAATCTCGCTGCTTTCTGGGACGCCGAGCACGCTCAGCAACGCATCCCGCGCCCCCGGCGCGTCGACGTCACAGACAATCAGTGAGGGCAACGTCCCGGATGCTCGCTCTGCCAATTGATCGGTCGGCACGTCCACGACGGAGTAGCCCCGGGCGCGCAGTACCGCCCCCAATCGTTCGCCTTCGGCCGTGGTGTCACTGACGAACACGAGGGGCCTGTGGCCGGTTCGTGGGCCCGGATCGGCGTCAGTAGGATCAGGCACGTCGCCTTCAAAGCTTACGCGAGGTGCGAGTGCCCTGACCACTGTTCGCGGCGCTCGCCCGGTTACTCAAGCCGCGTGCGGGCGCGTGCTCAATCCTCGGGCATGCCGTCCCGCCGATGGTCCGCTGGGCGCTTGCTCGGGCCGGCGAACCGGGCCCCAATCGCAGCCCCTAGTCGTGGCCACCAGGCCGCCGAGACGACGGTTACGAAGATGAAGCAGAGGATCAGCCACTCGCCTCGGGTCAGGTCGAACATCCCGAGCCGACGGATAGCACAGCCAGAGCCGCCTTTGGCATCCCGCTGCGCGTCGCCGGGAAGTAGTCTCGCGGGGTTCGGCATGGCGTCACACCGTCACGACTGCGTCGTCGGCCTGGGCAGCAACCTGGGAGACCGGCGAGCCACGCTGTGCAGCGCCGTGCAGGCCTGCGCATCCATTGGTCGTATCGTCCGGGTTTCTGCGCTCTACGCGACGGCGCCGGTGGGTGGACCCAGCCAGCCAGAGTACCTGAATGCCGCACTCCTCCTGAGCACCGACCTCGATCCGCCGGAGCTGCTCGAGCGCCTGCGCCAGCTTGAGATCGCGGCCGGCCGCGAGCGCAGAGAGCGTTGGGGCCCGCGGACCTTGGATCTGGATATTCTGTGGATCCGCGGGCGGGCGTGGATCGGGCCGGCGCTCCGCGTACCGCATCCACGCCTGCTAGAGAGGGCATTTGCCCTCGTCCCGCTGCTCGACGTGGTGCCAGGCGCCGCGGATCCCGGAACCGGGGTGTCCTATGGCCCAGTGCTGGCAGCCCTGAATAGGACCGGCGTTCGGAAGGTTGCGTCGCCGGCCGAGTGGGCTCTGGATAACGCATAGCGTTACGGTTGTATGCCGGGCTCTGTCGCGCTAGTAGGACGGCCGCAGAAAAGCCTGTGCTGTGCACGGGACGGGCTCGCGCGAGGACGATTCACGAGCCCTGGACGCTTGATGACGATGCTTCCCGCCCAACTCGGTGCTGCGGC
>CAZSVU010000210.1:0-15196 GCA_964610275.1 uncultured Polyangiaceae bacterium
TCCGATTCGCTCGCCCAGTGCGGGACCAACATAAGCGACGCGAACATCACGATCAAGGTGGGCCACGGGAACTTCTCCGAGTACTGCGGCCCCGTCCAGAGCTGGGCTGACGGCTTCTACAACTGCACGTGGAACGTCTCCGACAGCCCGAGCGGCTGGTACTACGTCCAGGTCAGCACCAACAGGTCGCTGTACAACCCCATGGACATCAGGTTCGAGAAGCGCTTCTTCCACGAGATAGGCCCGGTTCTTTACAACGAGACTACGAACAAGCTCAACGTGACGTGGGGCTCTGACACGTCAAAGTCGGAGATAATCGCGACGGTCAACGTCACGGACGTGGATGACAACGTCACCCTGTGGTTCTGGGAGTGGGGGCCGAGCGACAGCTCGTGGCAGCTGGCCGCGACATCCACAGCCAACCCGACATGGTGCTACAACTGCTCCAACTCAACGGTGACCTTCAAGAGGACGTACGCCACGTGCGACGCGGGCGCCAACATAGGCGAGTGGAAGTGGAAGATAAACGCGACGGACCTCTACGACGCGTCATTCGAGACCGGGGAGCACGCATTCAACGTGAGCCCGAGGGGTCTCTACTTCATCCACACCAGCGGCAACGGCACCTACGTGAACAGGACGTACAGCAACTTCACGACCATAGCGCTTCAGGTGGTTGACGACTACACCGGCGGGCGCCCCGACATCTCCACGGCGGACTTCTACGTCAGCAAGAACGGCACAGACCTGGAATTCCTGGTATCGAGAGGCATAGACTACACCGGCAACTACAGCAGGAACTTCGACCCCACCTGCGCCTACGATGTGAGGAAGCAGATATGGCAGGGAAGGGTGACGGGCGAGAGCTGCTACTATGACAGCTACTCCGACACATACGAACTCACCGTGCAGTCCATACTGAACATAACCTACATGGGGACCGCCCAGAGGTACGTCACCAGGGGCGAGGAGCCCATAGTGGTGTTCGGCAACGTCCGCGACCTCGAGGCCGCATGCGGCTACATAACGGGAGCCGATGTGGTCTTCAGGACGCAGGGAGCGACCAGCGGGTACACATGCTCTGGGGCCAACGTCAAGGACATGGGCAACGGCACCTACAACTGCACGATAAACACGCTGTCCACGCCCCTAGGCGAGTACAACCTCACCATGAACGCCAGCAAGCAGAACGCGGGCACAGGACAGTTCTTCTTCCCGCAGTACGACTACTTCAAGGAGAACGCTGTCAGGGTGGTCAGGAGACCTGAGCTGACAAACGTCACCGTGAACGCCGAGAGCCAGGGATGGGGCTACCCGTTCGCCTTCAACGTCACCTTCCGGGACCTCGAGACCGGCAACTTCGACAACATAACGCTCTGGACAGCGTATGACGAGGCCGGGCCCTTCTACGAGGCCTACGTCCACAACGACACCGAGAGCACCTCCTGGGGAGTCCTCCCCTCGCAGGTGAACTTCACATGCTTCGACATGACCCAGACAGGCAAGATATACTACAAGTTCAACGCGACCAACAGGTGGGGCAAGACCAACGAAACAGCGGTCTTCAACCTGAGCCTGTACAAGGACAACGTAACGATGACTGCCCCCCTTGGAAACGGCAAGACCGTCAACAGGGTGGGTAACAGCAACGTCCTTCTGGGGGTGAAACTCGGCGACGTGAGCAAGGGCCTCCCGCCGACAGGGCCGGCAGCCAACGCCACGTTCTGGATAACTAACACCAACGGGGCCAACCTGCAGATGGTCAACACCACCGCAAACAATGCGAGCGGTTACCTGACGCACATCTTCAACCCCGACTGCACTTACACGACAGGCAACCAGTACTGGCTGTTCAACATATCGGGACAGGACGAGTGCTACGCCTACCAGACCACCCAGTTAGGGACACTTACGGTCAAGGTCCTGGGCCAGCTCGTCGACTACATGAACGAGCCTGCGCAGTCCTCCAACTTCAACGTGACGGACCAGATATACATAAACTTCAGCGTGAGGAGCGACTGCGGGGCCAACCTCAATGACGAGACTGGAGACCCCAGCTACCACGAGAACGAGATAACGACGTCTCTCATGCTCTACACAGATGACGACCAGAGGAGCTGCACCCCAATAAGCTATTCGGGCGACGTCAACTACAACTGCACGTGGGACAGCACCGGCAGGAACGAGGGCAACTGGAGCATAAACCTCACGGCACAGGACCTCGTGCAGCAGCTATACTACGCCAACCTGACGACATTCGCCGACTGGTTCTGGCTAGAGAACATAGAGCCCCAGAACGAGACGACTCCCTCCGTGACGCCGGCATCCGACGGCTGGACGAGGTACTACAACTACACCATGACCCTCGCCGACCCGGAGAACGACACCACGAACTGCACCCTCTGGGTCTCCACCGACGGCCAGGCCAACTGGACCAGCATGGGCACCATGGCGCTTCCCGACGGCAACGGCGACTGCTACATCGAGATACACGACTTCAACAAGTCCGACCTAGACTTCTCCGGCGGCAGCTACGACACCGATAACTACTTCCTGTTCACGGTCGAGGACATTGAATCCGCCAACACTTACAACACCAGCATAATACACGGACCGGTCCTCGAGCCAGCCAACATAACAATGACCGAGGTCTCGGGTGACGGCGCGAGCGTCAACATCACCCCTGGCCAGTCGGAGAGCACTCCCCTTTCAGTCCTTGTGAACGACACGGACAACCAGACGGCTCCGGTACCGATGAACGTGACGTTCTGGGCCGAACTCGACTCCGGATTGTGGGATTCCGGGAACCTCACCCTGACCGACCTCAGTGGGCATGCGGAATACGTCTTCGCCCCTGACTGCTCGTATTCTCCCGGGCCGAGGCTGTGGTATGCAGAATCCACGGACATATACTATGAGCAGAAGAACACCAGCAGCTTCCTGGCCAGCCTCAACGGCACCCTGACCAACTATCTGATATATCCGAAGGGACAGAGGATACTCAAGAGCTCCGGTGACAACCTCACCATACAGGTAAAGGTGAACGACACATGCGCAAACGACATGGATGACCTCACGACGGACAACATAACTATAAGGATGCTCTCCGCGCAGGACGGGATGTACTACTTCTGCAACGGCACCCATTACTACGAGAACGGCATATACAACTGCACTTTCAACACCAGCGGGATGCCCACGATGGCATACACGACAATAGTAAACACTTCCAAGCAGTACTACAACCCGGACACCCTGGTCGTGCCGTACGGCTCCGGAACCTCCTTCTTCATAGAGACGGCCCCGATAATACAGTACTCCGACGTGACTTCGGAGGGCGACCCGACGGGCGTCCCATTCGGCTGGGGCGAGAACTTCACTTTCAGCGTCAACGTCAGCGACGAGGACAATGACACGCTGTCAGTCTACCTTTGGCTCAACGTGAGCGGTGACTGGGTGCAGGCAGGGGTCAACAACTCGGTCCGGGGGATGAACACTACAGTCGAGTTCGTCCTCAAGGACTACTTCGACGGGAACGACCTGCTCAACAACCCGATATACTACAAGTTCAACGTCAGCGACGGCTACTATGCCGCCGAGACGCCGCTGAAGAACATAACCCTCACCAAGGACGATGTCCAGGGAGTGATAGTCGCCGGGAACGGCAGCGTGGTCACGAGGGGCGCCACCGCCTCGATCCTGTGGAGGGTCATGTTCATCGATTCGGACAAAGGCGGGAACGTGGGCAACAGCCAGTACGGAGAGTTCTGGTTCACCAAGAGCGGCGCGAATGATGAATGGTTCAGGATACCCACGCTCGTGGGAATCCCGTCGATGACGACTGCCGGCGTGCTCACGGCGCAGCACCCGAGCGAGCTCGACCCATATGGCGTGAACTGCAGCTACAAGATAGGTCCCCACTACTGGAGGGCGAGACTGACAGGAAACGCATGGTACCAGAACAAGTACTCGGACATCTACAACTGGACCATCGTCACGTCTCCCCTCGTAATAGACATACTGCTTCCCGACTACACATCCTACATCAGGGGGACGGACACGATACTCATACGGGCAAACGTCAGCGACGAGTGCGAGCTTCTAAGCGGCTCCCAGGTGGCCTTCTGGACACCGTCCAGTTCGGGGCTGACGTACAGGTGCCCGACATCCGGATACGCAGGCGATGAAGGCGACGGGTACTACAACTGCACGATACCAGCCGGCACGCCGGCGGCGCAGAACTGGGAATACGCCTGGCACAACGTCACGGCCGGCGCGAACAAGACCTACTACAACGGGACCACCACGCTCAAGGAGGACGCCTACTACATGGCATCCAGCCCAGTCTTCATGACCGCGCCCCAGGCGATACCGGCCGACGACGGCGGATGGGGCGAGGACTGGGAGTTCAACGTGTGGCTCAGAAACTCGGACGGCGACAAGATGAATGTCAGCCTCCTGGGCAACATAACCGGAGCCTTCGAGGTCCTCAACCACACCAACGTGACGTCTGCTGGCGGTACCCTTCTGAGGTTCAGGTCCCACACCTTCGAATGCACCGACCTGCTCGGCCTCTTCAGCAGCGTCAAGGACTACAGCTTCAACGCGACGACGTACACGTGGGGGTACAGCAACGAGACCTCCAGCACGTTCACCCTCACGAGGGATGACACTTCTGTGACGCACACCGAAGGCAAACTCTCGTACCCCGCGATAAACAGGACAGGGAGCGGCAGCAAGCTTCTCGGAGCCTACATGAACGACACCGACAGGTCTTACGCCGCCGTCGGGTCCGGCGTCCAGGCAGCGTTCAGAATATCACCGGGAACTGACTGGGGCGACATAGGCTCATACATAGTGTCCAACGTCACCGAGACTCTTTCCAATGGCAGCTTCTACTATGACTTCAATCCCAACTGCAGCTATTCCGTCGGTGTGCACGGATGGTGGGCAGGCGCCTATTCCGACGACTGCTACAAGAACACGCCGTACAGCACCCTCGGCTTCGCCATAATCAATGGACAGCTCTACAACAACATAGAGGCACCGGCATTCGCCACCAACGTCCCGGTCGGCCAGTCACTGTTCGTGAGATTCAACATATCGACGGACTGCTCCAACGAGGGGCTCCTTGATGCCTCCGTGGTGAACCTGCAGTTCGGCTCCCCATCCGGGCAGTGGGAGGCATGCCCGCAACTGAATGCAGAAGGTGACGGGTGGTTCAACTGCACCTGGGACACATCGTTCCACCAGGGCGGCAACTGGAGCATAAGGATGACGTCATCGTATTCCGACTACAATCCCAACATGACGACCCTCAGCAACTGGACGTACCTCAACAACACGCCCCCTGTCCTCTCCTCCTTCGATGCGGTCGTCGAGGGCGATGGCGGCTGGGGAGAGACGTTCAACTACAGCGTCCACATAAACGACAGCCAGTTCGACAACGTCTCCTGCAAGCTTTGGGTGTACAACGGCTCCTCATGGCTCCACAAGGGCGATGACATGGTGTACTCGGGAGTTGGAACGTGCCTGGTCCAGGTGCCAGACTTCACCTGCGGCGACATAAGTCCGGCCACCCAATACAAGTTCCAGATATACGACGGCACGAACGACTTCAACAGCACCAACCAGACGGGACTCAGCATAGACAGGGACGACGTGGTCGTATACTACGTGCACGGCAACGGCAGCAACGTGACAAGGTCCTTCACTACCAGCACGCTCCTTTCGCTAGGCATAAACGACACAGACAAAGGAGGCATTGCCGTAGATAGCGGCGTAGGTGGCATATTCTGGGTGACCGCGGACGGCGAGAACTACACGTACCACGACTTCAACGAGAACACGACCAACTCCACGGGCTTCCTCAACCTCGACTTCGACCCCTGGTGCCAGTACTATGCCGTAGGCTACCAGTACTGGAAGGGCGGGACGTTCGGGGACCAGTGCTACAAGGACGCCAACGTCACAGTCAGCCAGGACAATTACACACTCCTCATAAACGGGGAGTTCAACAACCAGATAACGAGCCCCCTTCCGGGAGCCGTATATCTCAGCGGGCAGAACGTCACCATAGTGGGACAGGCGGTTGACATGGACGACTGCGAGCAGATTGCCTACAGCGACATACTGCTCTCTCTCATGCACGAGAGCGGGACGACCTACAACTACAGCCTCCTTTCCGACGCCGCCGGAAACTACATACACCAGATCAACACCAGCACGCTCAAAGCCCGCTGGTACAACTCCACGTCAATCTCCTCCAGGCCTTACTACTACAACGCCACCACAGTGGTCGCTAACAGCTTCTACGTCACGACAAAGCCCGTTCTTTCCGACCGTGTGGTGTATTCCGAGAGCGGCACGGACACAGGCGGCTGGGGAGAGATGTGGCTGTTCGCCGTCAACCTCACTGACGAGGACCTCGACAACGTGACCCTGAGTCTGCAGACCAGGAAGTACGGCCAGGGCGACGGCGACTGGGTCATAAGGAACGCCACCCTGGTCACATCCCCGTTAAACCAGACGGTCAGCCTTTCGATGTATGCGCCCACCCTCTTCCAGAACGACCAGGGGGTGTGGGAGTTCAGGTTCACGGCCTCTGAGACGGACTGCGAGTACGGTCCCTGCACCAACACGGACCAGACCCCGCCCATGAACTTCACGGTGGAGAAGGACAACGTCACGATAGTCATGATTGACGGCGATGGTGACAGCGTGTGGAGGAACGGCAGCGGGCAGATAAAGTTCAGCGTCCTCGTGGTCGACACCGACAGGGACATGCCCATAGACCCCGACGGCAGCGGAGTCATATGGTCGACATACAACGGCTCCCAGTACAACGATGGGTGGTCGTTCTCCTCTACTGGCAGCTACCTCAACTTCAGCTTCAACCCCGAATGCGCAGACGTGCCGTTCTACACCGTGGGGACCCATAGCTGGTTCGCCGGCATCTCTGGGGACAACTACTATTTCGACTACAACTCCTCGGTGTACACGTGGGACCTCTACTCCACGATGCAGAGCTACATATTCTCGCCTTCCGGCGAATCCTTCGAGAGGGGCAAGAGGGTCAACATAAGCGTCAACGTCAGCGAATGCGAAATGCCCCTCCTAGACGCCGGCAGCTTCACTGTCCAGACCAAGAGGAACAGCTGCAATGGAGAGTACTGCTGGTACACGTGCACCGAGAAGGTCCAGGGCGGCGGGTGGTACAACTGCTCATGGCAGACGCTTTCGACATACTCGAAGGGATGGTGGGACGTAAGGTTCGTAATAAACAAGGAGTTCTACTCGACCAACACGACGCTAAAGCCCAACGCCTTCTACCTGGGCAACAGACCCGTGCTCAGCAGTCCCAGCATGGACAAGTACTTTGGCGGCTGGGGGGAGAACTTCGACTTCTTCGTATGCATAACGGACCTCGACCAGAGCGTCAACAACATAAGCCTGCGGGAGAGCTTCGACACGATGGACTGGAACGAGACTACGACGCACTTAGGACAACCCGCTCTCACATACCTGTGCACGAACCTCTACCCCCAGGACTATTCCGAGTTCATGGACGTGAGCTTCTCGTGCTCCGACTACCTCGACGGCCCGCTCAACTACTTCAAGTTCAACACGACTGATGATTCCGGTTTCACTGACGAGACGGGCACATACAATTACGCTCTCAGGCACAACGCATCCGTTCCTGACGGCGGCTACGGCAGCCTCGAGAGCGTGGGGGAGACAGGACTGATGAACTTCTTCAACGTGACCGTCCACAACTACAACGGCTCCGCCATATACTTCAACCTAACGGTAAACGGCCTGCAGGTGGCGGCCAACCAGCAGCTTGCAGACGGCGCGAACTACACGGCCGACGCGAGGCTTGCTGGGGCATCCTTCACGCTTCCGGGTAACCAAACGGTGAACATAACCATACTGGACTCATCAGGGAACGCGTCCAATGCCAGCTACGAGATGTATGTCGAGTACTACGCAGGTCTGCTTGAGCTGCACCTCCAGACGGACAACGTGACCAACAGCATAGCAAGCTCCAACAGCAGCACCACGGTGAGGAGGCTGGGGAGCAACCAGGCAAAGCTCGTCTTCAGGATATGGGACACTGACGCCCTCGTGTATCCGGTCTCGGCGGGCGGCCTCACGTGGATAAAGCAGCACGGCAACACGTTCACCACGTCGCTGATACACGAGGGGCCGAAGCCCTTCATGACCATACACGACAGCGGCTCCGGCGACACCGGATTCAACGCCACCGAAGCCGTAGGTGACGAGGGAAGAGTCAACTACTTCAACGTCACCGTGCAGAACCTCAACGGCTCCACGATATACTTCAACCTCACGGTCAACGGCGTCCAGGTGGCGACCAACCAGTCCGCGACAGGCAGCGTCACCATCGACGCCGTCTCCTCCGGCGCTCCATTCACAATCCCAGGGACACAGACGATGAACATGACCATCGCAGCTCTCAGCGGAAACGTGACGCCAGCGCTCTCGCTCATGCACAGCTCCCAGTCGCTTCCGGATTCCGGATTCTACCACGCCGAGAGCGTGGACCAGGGAAGCGGTGCAAAGTACGGGGCCATGAGCTACTTCAACGTCACCGTGCAGAACCTCAACGGCTCCACGATATACTTCAACCTCACGGTCAACGGCGTCCAGGTGGCGACCAACCAGGCGCTCTCCGACGGCTCCAACATGACGGTTGACGCCGTCTCCGCTGGTGCTCCATTCACGATGCCGGGTGACCAGGAAATAAACCTGACAGTGACCGACGGCAGCGGGACGGTCTCCAACGCCTCCTACAGGGCGTACCTGAAATACTCATTCTTCAGGACGGTCGTCCCTGCCGCGTCCTATCGCGCATACCTCAACTACTCAGTGGCATCTGGCATTGCCGGGCACACTGAGCAGATAGGAGGCAGCGGGGACATCGTGCATTTCAACGTCACCGTGCAGAACCTCAACGGCTCCACGATATACTTCAACCTCAGCGTCGACGGGGTTCCCGTCGCATCGGGCCGGCAGGTGAACAACAAGCAGAACGTGACAATAGACGCATTCCCATACGTAGGCGACATGGAGGTTCCTGGCGACCACACGGTCAACATAACCATAACTAACTCGACCGGCCAGCAGGCGAATGCGACCTTCAACGCCTTCCTCCGCTACCTTCCGGGCCTGATTAACATGACATGCGACAGCACCATCGGCGGCTATTGCACGGTCCAGTACAATCCCACATGCGACTCCATCGCCGGTGTGCAGAGATGGCTGGGCCAGTCGGATGACGAATGCTTCCAGTCCAGGTACACGCCTACCGATGCCCAGCTGACGGTCTACGGCCAGCTCTACGCCACTCCGGTCGTACCAAAGGACGGCTCGATAATAAACAGAGACACTTACGTGTGGTTCAACGCTACCGTAAGGGACGACTGCGGCACCTCGGTCAACGACACGACGGTGAAGTGGTACAACAGCACGTGGGGCCAGATAGGTTCCGGCTACAACTCACTTTGGCACGTCCCGTACTACTACGAGCTCGGCCCGGAGGCGTTCCACGTCAACACATCCAGGACGTACTACGACCAGCACAGCAACGTGACTACCGTCTACGTGTACGGATGGAGCGGGGTCGACTACATAAGCCCGGCGAACAACACCGAGATATCGGCCGGCGTCAGCGTGCCCGTGACGTGCCACGTCGTCGACATGAACATGAGCACCAACCTTTCCGGATACGTCGTGACGTTCTACAAGGACGGCGTCTACAACTACACGAACAGCACGGATTCCACAGGGAAGGCGACCTGGATATGGGACACGTCTTCCGATACCGCAGGCGACCACAACATCTCCTGCAACATAACGCACAACAGCACGCTCTACTACAACGCGTCCTTCCCGCTCAACCAGACCAACGTGGTCATCAACAGACCCCTCAAGATAATTGACATATGGCAGAACTACTCGTGGGTGTACAGGAACGACTCATTCTCTCCGTTCTCCACACACATAAGGGTGAGGGTCAAGGACGCCGACCTGCCGCCGCCCTACGAGTACGCGCAGGGCGCGGTGGTGCACTTCTACAACACCAGCCGCGCCTACCTTGGAAACTGCACCACTGACAGCCAGGGATTCTGCTACTACCTGCTCAATCCCGCCGACACGATGAGCGCCCAGAACTATGTGCTGTACATCAACGCCACCAAGCCCTCGACGAACCAGCCATCGGCCACGAACACCACGACCGTCGAGGTCAAAGGCATACTGTACATGAACATCACCATACCACTTAACGGCTCGCTCATATCCAAGACGGAGCCCTATTTCATCGCATCCACAGGCATCTGGGACGAGAATGGCAACAACCACACTTACGCGTCCACGGTCACATGGTACAACAAGGGCGGCGACCTCCTTTACACGGGCAACCCCGCCTACATAGTCCACACGACCCAGGACACCGGAATGCAGAACATAACGGGCGTAGTCGCCAAGAGCCACTTCGACGGCGCCTCCCAGAACGTCACCATAGTAATAAGCGGCGCCGCGAGCGTGTACTGGAGCAGCCCGCCGCATCTCAGCACCAAGCCCTATCCGGCACCCTTCAACTTCACCTGCTACGTGCAGGACGACGAGGGCATGATGGGCGTCGGGGACTATCCGGTGAACGTGTGGTTCAGGTACATCGGGCAGAGCACGTACACCTACAACGGCACCGACTACACCAACTCCAGCGGATACATAACCCACCTGTGGGCACCTCTCAACAAGAACGACATGGAGTTCAAGTGCAACATAACTGACAACCAGACGCTGCTCTACAACGCCTCCACGTCCGAGGCCACGGCAACCATATACATCCAGGACAACCAGCCGCCGCAGATATCCAACGTGAGCGTCATTCCAAACAAGAGCATAGAGGCCAAGCTCAACTACACCAACATATCTGCGGTGGTGACAGACAACTACAAGGTCTTAGAGGTGAAGACGTACATAACGTATCCGAACGGGACGGGCGTGTGGAAGGACATGACCAACATAACGGCAGACCTATACAGGCTCCAGTACTACCCGCCGACGGGAGGAACGTACAGCGTCGTCATCTATGCATGGGACCCCTTCGACGAGCATAACATGAATCAGACGCAGCCATACAACTTCAGCGTCTGGGGCCAGATACTGGGATACATAAACGCCACTCCCGACATGCAGGTCGCAAACGGCATAACACAGACTAACAGCTACACCTTCAATGCCTCGATAAACTTCACCAACCTCGGGCCGCCAAACGCCTACGCTGTGACGCTGGACATCTATGACATGACCTCTGACTGGGTGGAGTACAGGAACCTCGCCACCGGCCTGGTAGAGACCAACCACACGTGCGGGAACATGAAGGCCAACGAGTCCTGCATATGGAACCTCTCCGTGACCGTGAAGGCCAAGACGCCGGAAAGCATCATAGACATCTTCGCGAGGGCCAACTGGACAAACCCCGAGGGAACGAAGAACAGCACGCAAGACACGATACTCGTTTCCGTCTCCTCCAACCCGATACTGGACATACTCCAGACATCTGTCCACAAGGACGTCCAGCACGGGCTCAAGACCACCATAGGCACCATGACTATCGCATCCACCGGGAACATGCCCGTCCAGAACATAAACCTGCTTGACGTTGGCGGAAACTTCCGCACGGCCTGTCCCGAGTGCGTCCTCGAGCTCATCCCCGACGTCAACGGCTTCCTCGACCCGGGCAGCAACTTCACCACTACCATAAAGGTGACCGTCCCGAGCGGCCAGGACCCCGGAGACTACTGGACCGTGATAAGGGCCAACTCGAGCAACGCGGCCTACGACGAAGCGCTCCTCAACGTCACAGTCCTGACGAACAGGAGCTGGGTAAGGGCCCCGCCGACCTTCGGCATGGTGCTCACGCCGCTTGACTCCAACGGGACGCTCGGCGTCATAAACTTCACGAACACCGGAAACGTCAGGCTGACGCTGGCATTCTACAGGAGCGGCGACGCGACCACGTACATTCGCCTCAACGGTAGCACGTTCAAGTCATATGACCTCGGCAAGCTGATATCCGGCCAGCTTACGGTCGGCTACGTGATTCCGGGAACCGCAACCCCTGGTCTCTTCAACGGCGAGGTCGTGATACGTACCACCGACACTTCGGACGGCAGCCAGGCAGCCCCGTCCGAGAGGCGCGTTAACTTCACCATGAACATAACGAACCCACCCCCGGACGTGCTTGACGCCATGATCGATCCCGAGTACTTCGAGCTCGTCTACGAGAACGCCACGGTCAGCGCCACCATAACGGACAACGACGTGGTGGACTCCGCGTGGGTGAACATCACGTACCCCGACGGCCACAACACCATAGTGCCCATGAACGAGAACGCGACCAACTCATATTACTGGATAGGCTTCTCCAGCAACATGACGGGAATACACACCTTCAGCATATGCGCAAACGACACCGCGTCCCTCAAGAAGTGCGTCGCGGTCAATGGCACGTCCGTCGCCAACACGAGCGTCATAACGGTCCCCGAACACATGTCCTACTACGTCGACAACGTCACCATATACAGCGGGGGCAGCTTCAACGTGACCTTCAACACGACCGCGGGCTACGCCAGGGCCTACAACATAACGGTCAACGTGACGGCGCCCGCCGGCTGGAACGCCTCTCCCGCATTCTTCAACCACAGCATCATATACAAGAACTCAAGCGAGGAGTCCAACTTCACCCTGGCCGTCCCGAGCGGCACGCTGGCCGGAAACTACACCGTCAGCCTGTTCGCCGGCTGGACCAACATGGACAACACGACGGACAACAGCACCACGAACGTCACCATCGTCATCGAGCCGGTGGCGCTCCTTGACATCATGGGAGTCAACTTCACGGTGCAGCTCGGCATAATCAACATAACCTTCGGCAACTCCTCGTTCGTTGCCGTGTCGGCCGGAAACGTCAACATAACGAACGTCAGCGCGTCGTGCGTCTCCGGCGAGAGCTGCGGCAACTTCAGCGTCTACTTCGACCCGCAGCTGTTCGACGTCCTCGAGCCCGGGGAGACAGCCAACTTCACCGTGGGGGTCTACGCGCCGATAGACTACCCGTCGGGAACATATTCGGGCATCGTGGAGGCGAGGGCTGACGGCGGGCTCTCCGACCTGACGACCATGTACGTGAGGATACCCGTCAACCTCTCCTGGCAGCAGGAGCCGGTCCTCATAATGAAGGAGGTCATCCAGGGGAGCTCCGGGAGATTCGGCGTGGTCACGCTGGACAACGACGGCAACGTCAACCCGACGGTCGTCAGCTCATGGCTCACCCCGGTTCCTGGAGCCGGGAGCTACTTCAGCTTCGTCCCCAACGGGAGCATAAATCTGTACATGGGGCTCCCGGTGAGGCTCAACGTCTCATACGCCGCCCCGCCGGTCAACGACCTGACCAACCTGACGGCGTACCTGGTGACCTACAACAGCAGCGGGGGCACCGAGATAAGCCACACGACGCAGCTGAGGCTCACCGTCCACCCATACAAGGTCGACATACTCTCGCCGACAGAGGCCGAGCCCGTGCTGAACATCTCCGCAAACGATAGCATCCTCGTCCAGGCCAACCTGTCATACGGCAGGTACTCACTCACGGACAACGATTCCATAGACTGGAACGTCTCCCTCTCTGACGGCAGCATCACATACTACGTCGACGCCACGCCGCAGTTCATAGGAAGGCTCACGAACATCACGTCGGTCGTGCATCCGGCCACAAACGATACAGGCTTCAACCACACGGAGGAGATAGCCTCATCAGGCTCGCTCTCCTACTTCAACGTGACCATTGAGAACCGCAACGGATCCACCATATACTTCAACCTAACGGTAAACGGCCTGCAGCTGGCGGCTAACCAGTCGCTTTCCGACGGCGCAAACTACACGGCCGATGCCGTGGCGCTGGGCGCAAACGCAAGCGCGCCCGGCAACCAGTCCGTCAACCTGACGGTGTTGAACGCGTCCGGAGACCACTCGGGAGCCACGTACGCGGCCTACCTGGCATACCTGGTGGCAACTGACAAGGAAGGGTACTGGAACCTCAACTTCACCGCTCCCGACCTCACCCGCGGAAGGGCATACGACCTCAACATCTCGGCTAACTACACCATAAACGCCTCCAACACGAGCCTGTTCTACTGGGACACCGAGTACAAGTCCGTGGTCTACGTGGACGTCATACCGCCAAACGTCACGGTAGACGTCTCCTACAAGGTGTCCGCCAACACCGTGGCGCCGATACACGTGTACGTCACCGACGCCGGCGGCGTCGAGAACGTGTCCGGGACCGTGACGTTCGCCAACACGACATACGATCTTGACCTCAACTTCGTCGAGAGGGAAGGCGACACGTACACATACCTCGCCCAGTTCTCCAACACATCAGAGACGGGCGAGTACGTGGTCAACGTGACGGCCTACGACGTCTCGGGCAATGAGGGAAAGGGCAGCGCCGACTTCCTGGTCTCCGTCCTGGTGTTCTTCAACGGCCGCGCATACGACAGGGACGTGACGGACACAGACGAGCCGCTTGACGTCGACTTCAGCCTTCACTACACCGAGGCGGGTTGGTACTTCAACTTCAGCACCGACGGCAGCGGCTACTACAACGAGACGATAGACGCGGGCCTGTACGACATGCTCATGAAGGTCTGGAACGAGAGCATAGGCATAAGGGGAGTCCGGGTGGAGAACACCATGTACAACCCGGTGACGTTCGGCCGCATAACGGAACTCGGCCTGGTGGGCTACAACGCTAGAGGCCTATTCGAGGCGAGGATCATAGAGTCCAACGACACCATGAGCTACGCGAACAAGAGCATAAACGGCACTTTCGGCCTTGAGTTCGACAACGCGACCATAACCTTCGACTACTCGCCATACGAGGACGACATAATCAGCACGAACCTGCTCGGCATATACCACTGCGGCAGCTGGGTGCCTGGAGAAGGCTGCGAGGACAGCTGGACGAGGCTGTCCGACGTCAACCTGAGCACCAGCAGGAAGACCCTGTCCGCATCCCTGGGAAGCCTTGAGGGCGGCTATGCCGTCGCCGAGTACATATGCGGCAACGGCCAGTGCGAGAACGCCTACGGCGAGTCCGCGG
>CAZSVU010000211.1:0-15171 GCA_964610275.1 uncultured Polyangiaceae bacterium
ATGCAGCAGAGACACGGAGCTCATACCGAGCCCCGCGAGCGCTGCTCGCGGGGGGATCATGCAGCAGAGACACGGAGCTCATACCGAGCCCCGCGAGCGCTGCTCGCGGGGGGATCATGCAGCAGAGACACGGAGCTCATACCGAGCCCCGCGAGCGCTGCTCGCGGGGGGTACGTGCAGGCGCGCGCCACGCAGTCTCACGTCGACTTGACGTGCACGCCGATCTTGATGGTGAAGCGCTGACCACCACCCCACGGCCAGAAGGCCACGTAGAGCGAAATGCCGCCGCCGACCTGCTTCAGGTAGAGCGTCTGACCTCCGCGGACCCCACCCATGGCCTCCACCAGCGCACTGCCCTCGAGCTCCGGCGGTAGACTCTGGTCGGGAGGCTTGACCGCCGCCGACAGGTAGCGTTCGATGACCGCGCTGACCTCTTCCAGGCAGCTGCCGGGGGCCACCAGGGCGACCTCGCCCTCGAAGCGAGTCTCGTGCTTCTCGACAGAAGGTATCGCCAAGAGCTCACGGATCACGGCCAGGTCGCGCTTCAGCGCGGCTTCGTGTTCGTCCTTCATTCCTTCCATTGGGGCACATCACCTTCCAGGCACGGGTCCGGGGAAGTGGGAGTGTGGCACGGAGCACAATCAGCGGCACGCTTTGGACGTAGTTGGGGCAGTTCCGAAAGAGGTGGCTCGACTCGGCGCCGACCTGAGCTACCCTCGAAGCCTCGAAACCGGTGGCGAATCTCGGCTACATCCAGCTCCTGCGGCACTGCAATCACCACTGCGGCTTCTGCTCGAACCCCAAGACCCCGGAGACGCACAGCTTCGAGTCGCTGCGTGCTCTGGTCGAGGACCTGGTGGACCGCGGCTACTACGGTGTGATCCTCACCGGCGGCGAGCCGGCCCTGCACCCCGAGTTGCCACGGGTGTGCGAGTACGCGCGGAAGCGCGGCCTGCACGTTCGTATGATCACGAATGGCACCGGTGGGGACGACCCGGATCTCTACCGACGGCTGGCCGACGCCGGGCTGCAACTGGTCCACGTGTCGATCTACTCGGCCCGTCCCGAGGTCGAGGAATCGATACGGGGAGTCCGCGGCACTCTGGCGAAGGCGCACGCCGCCATCGAGAACGCTCACGCTCGCGGCATCACCGTCAACGTCAACTCGGTCATCAACCGCCTCAACGCCGACCACCTGGACGAGACGGTGAAGCAGCTGCTCGACCTGCATCCCCACCTCGCCCACTTCGTCTGGAACAATCTCGACCCTTCCATGGGACGGGCCGAGCTGAATCGGGAGCGCTACACTCCCCGGCTCGCCGACTTCGAACTCTCACTCCTGCGCGCCCTGCGATGGCTCGACCAGCGCCGCATCAGCTTTCGCGTGGAGAAGGTGCCGCTCTGCTACATGACCGAGTTCGGGTGGGCCAGCACCGAAACGCGCAAGATCGTCAAGGGCGAAGAGCGCGTGGTGCACTTCCTCGACGAGAAGGGCACCGTGCGCCAGACGGACTGGGACCACGTCTACGCCGCCGACTGCAGCTTCTGTTCGCTCCGCAGCATCTGTGGGGGCCTCTTCGACCGCGGAGGCGGCTACGACCCAGCGGAGCTCCACCCAGTGTTCGTCGACCGCGACGTGTTGGTCGCGCGCATCATCCAGGACCCGACGGATCCGAGCCGAGCGTTTCAGTCTCTGAGCGAATGGCGGCGGAAGTTCGAAAAGGCTCCAGACGCGACGCCACGCGCGTCGAACTGACTCCGAAGGCGGCTCCATGCCGACGCTCTGGGGACACACGCGGATTCGCGGCGCACTTCGCAACCTCGGGCACGAGCTCGGGCGAAGCACCATCAAGCGGGAGTGGAACGATCCAATGCCAGGAACGTCTCGGCGGCGTGCTCAAGTACTACTACCGGGAGGCAGCTTGATTCGTGGGCAATCCAGTTGGGAGGGGGCCCCGCGAAGCGAAGCTGAGTGGGAGAGGGGCTGCGCCAGCCCCTCGAAAGCCGGACGAAAACGGCTGCTACAGTGCTGTGTGTCTGCTGCGGGCAACCTCGAAGGCAAGTCAGCCAGCCAACAGTCACACGTCTCGTTTGGTCTGAGGCGCCAGCCTCGTTAGAAATGGCTCATAGGACTCCCCGAATCCGCGACCATAGGATAATCGTGGGCCGAGATCTCGAGTTGCGCACCAAGGCACGGAACGGCCTGATCCCCTACATTCAGCGGACCTGTATCCGCTCGAGGTAGGTTGGCGCGTGGGCGGCAACGCCCAATCGCTCCTCGACCAGGGCGGCGAAGGCCGGTGCGATGTTGCTTCCGCCGTGCACCACGGCCACCTGCCCGGGTCGGCGGCGCATGCGCCCGAGCCAGGCCAGCAGCTCCTCCTGATCAGCGTGTCCGGAGAAGCCGTGGATCTGCTGGACGGAAAGGTGCACGTTCCACGTGCCACCGAACAAGCGGATGCGACGCGCCCCTTCCACGAGCTGTCGCCCCAAGGTTCCGGAGGCCTGATAGCCGACGAACAGGACCGTACTTTCGGGACGATGAATGTGTTGTGCCAGGTGATGCTTGATGCGGCCACCGCTGCACATTCCCGACCCCGCGATGACGATGCAGGGATCACGGTGGTAGTTGACGGCCTTGGACTCGTCGGAGGTCAGGCAGAGCTTGAGCTGCGGCAAATCGAACAGTGACTTGTCTCGAGCCAGGCGGTCACGCGACTCGGCGTTCATCGCCTCCGAGTGACGCCGGTACACGTCGAGCAGCTTGATCGCCATCGGGCTGTCGAGAAATACCGGTAGCGAGGGAGCACGCCCCGCGCGGTAGATTCGGTTCAGGTAGTAGAGCAGATCCTGGGATCGCTCGACGGCGAAACACGGGATGAGCAGCGCACCGCCCTGTCGCGCCGTATCCGAGATGGTGTCCGCGAGTTCCGCCTCGACGTCCTGCTTCGAGTCGTGGTGGCGATCCCCGTATGTGGATTCCATGACCACCAGATCTGCTTCGGGTGGCGGCGCTGGATCCGGCAGCAGCGGCCGGTGAGCTCGGCCGAGATCACCCGAGAACAAAATGCGCCTGCCTCCCGCCTCGACCAGCACGATGCCGGCGCCCAGAATGTGACCAGAGGGTAGGAACCTGGCGGTCACGCCCCTCGCAACCTTGATCGTCTGAGAGAACGAGACCGCATGCAGGCGGCGCACCGCCTGGCCGACATCATCCGCATCGTATAGCGGCTCCGGCGGTCGCGGCGATTTGCGGCCTTCACGGCGGTGCCGCTTGGCCTTGAAACGCGCATCTTCCGCCTGCAGGTGTGCCGAGTCCTCCAGCACGACAGGCAAGATTCCGGCCGTGGCTGGGGTGGCGTACACCTTCCCGGCGAAGCCCTGCGCGACCAGGCGGGGCAGGTAGCCGGTATGGTCGAGGTGTGCGTGCGTGAGCAGCACAGCATCGATCGACTCCGGTGGGACCGGGAAGGGCTCCCAGTTGCGGGCCAGGTACTCGCGTTCCTGGTACATGCCGCAGTCGACGAGCACGCGCACACCATCGGCTTCGATCAGGTGTCGCGAACCGGTTACGTTGCGCGCCGCTCCGAGACAGGTGACCGAGACGCTCATGCATTCATCCTAGCAGCTCGTCCCGTCCCAAAACTAGATCCACCGTGAATCACGCCGCTTCCCGGTAGCAGTACTTGAGCGTGCCTCCGTCAAGAAGCCCTGCTGGTCCGCGCGGGCGCAGTTCTGCAACAAACCGGGGCCGAGCCCCGCACCAAGGTCAGCAGGGCGTCCGACGACCGACACTCCTGTCCACTCGGATTTGGATCAGTTTCTCGACCTAGCGGCTGCAATCCGGAGTCCGGAGTTTGGTGTCAGCTGCATTCGGACGCATGAGGCGCCGATTCAAGCTGGAGCGTCACACTGCCCACTTCTACGAACAATCAATCGGACTGACCGGCTCGGAGAAGAGCCGGTCGCCGGTCACGGCGTCGATTACGACGTTGAAGCCAACATACGAGTAACCGTTCGCGTCGCTGTTCTCGAGGTCTGAAGTGTAGTTCGACGGATGGATCTGCAGGGTCGCCGCCCGTGTCTTGCGGAGCACCAGGTCTCCAGCCTCGGTTGCGGTAACCCAAGCCCCCCCGGGCTCTAATTTTACCTGCCAAACCGGTTCGTCGAACTCGACGACGTCGTTCGAGCTCGGTTCGTAGCTCGCGGTGGAGCCGCCATCCGGACAGGGATTGCCCACCGTGTAGGTGTACGACTCGGCCCGCACACTGTCCGCGGCCGCCTCGTCGTCGAGGCCCGCGCAGGCGCGAAGCTGCTCTGCGAGCACCTCGTCGAGCACCGGTAGGTATTCACCGCGGATCCACTCGAGACGGAGCACGCCGTCGTGTCGTTCGAAGCCGAACGTGACCCGTTGCTCGGCATAGGGCGTCGGCTGCCCGCCCATGCTGGTCCGAGATGCCCAGCCATAATACTCTTCGTCGATGGCGGTGCAGTAGCCCTGCGACCAGGTCCACTCCCACTCGGCTCCGTCGAGCCGAAACAGGGCAGGAGCGTCGGCAACCACGTCCCACGCGTGTGTGAGGGCCCATTCATCCTCGCCGCAGTCAGTCAGCTCCAGACCCAGGCCGGTGATCCTCTCGGGGGTGCCGCGCGCGTCGTTCCAGGTGAGCTCGGCGCCGGGGGCGAGCAACGTGAGTTCTGCCTCGGCAGCGTCGCGCGCGCCAGGTGCTGGCTCAAAGGGCAGTGGGTACGGCTCGCAGCTCGCCGCCGTTCCTGTGCCTGCGCCGCCGCCGTCGCTGGTCGAAGTGGCTCCGCCGATTCCCGACGAGGTTCCGGTGACGCGATCGCCAGAGTCCTTCGCAGTGTTTCCGCCGCAACCCGCCAGAAACAAGACGCCGCCAACAGCCAATGCCGCACTGATCCGCACTTCACCCATAGCCCTGCTACCGCCTCGGCGCGCATGCTGGTGCAACGACCATGCCACGATGCCGGGGGTGAGCACGGAGCCAAATCCGCGCGTATTGGCCGATCGGGAGGCAAGTGAGGCCGAGGTGAGCGGTGCGATGTCTGGCACAGAGTGGGCCAGCGCCAGGTGGGCGAGAAGAGACGGCTTCCCGGTTCGAGTCACCGACCGCTTGAGGATGCCGAGCTGATGGCGACGCACAAGGATCTCGATGGCCAACCGGCGGCGCGATCTGAAGAAGGCGAGGCCGGCGACGACCAACGAGCGGAGGAGGTTTAGGGCGGCTGGGGACGGTGGCTTGGTGTCGGCCGGACCTCAATGATCTCGCGCCAGACGGGGAATACAGGACCCACAGCCATAGGCAGCGTCGCGTCAAATCCCGAATGCTGGAACAACAGCGTGGAAGCCCAGACGAGTTGCCATGGATCCGTCCAATTCCAAGGTCGATGTTGCCTCGATTCGTGCCGCCTCACATTTCGTAGACGACAGGAACCAGCGCTCAGCCTGAGACGGATCATAGGCGACAAGGCCGTCTGGCAGCGGTAGATCCATGACCTCTAGCTCGTCGCCGGTGGCGTGCAAGAGTGTATAGTGGGACTCACATTCGCACTTGAGCGTGCCTCCTCCGCTGAGCTTGATTGTTCCAAGATGCAGCACGGCAGGCCGGCTATCGCTGCTCGGAAGATAGCTCATCGGAAACCATGCGATCTCCCCCTCCGTTCTCTTGCGCCGCACCAGACGCCCTTCGCGCCGAGGTTGACCATCCGTGCTCGGCTGCTGCCGGCTCGACTTGAACGACCATTCATCACACTCGGGTCCAGAGCCGTCATCAACCAGCCAATGAAGTGATGCGCCCTGCGCGATAGCACGACCCAAAAGGTCGTTTTCGGGGGGCTCGAATTTTCGGTATCCATCAGGAATTCGCGCGACCGGCCTTGGTTCCGCAGGCTCGTTGGGCTTGTTGCTCTCGTTCCACACCAACTGTGAACCGCGTCGCGAAACGGTGTGCGCCGGGCAAGATATGCCCTCGCCAGCCTTGATGGTCGACCAAGCTGCGGTCAAGCCGTCGGCAGCACCGATGGCCTCGACACCACGGATGTACTGGGACAGTCGTTTCAGATCGCGGGACACCCAGACGTCTTCACAGGGGAGCGAACTCCACGCTAGGCGCATGTGGGACTCGTCAGGGTCCGCGATCCACCCGCCTATCGACATAGACCAGCGAATCGTCCTGGTGTCCGGCGGGGCCTTCACCGGAGCAGGCTCGGTTGGTTCGGTACCGAGCAGGTCGCGATGCGCGTACACGACGAGTGGCCCCTGGTCAGGCGCGAACGGAAGGCTACCGATCCGCACCACCAAACGATCCGTTGGTACCACGCTTACGAATGCGCCAGGGTGGAGACGACCGTACACCAGCCCTTCAGGACTGCGCCAATGGATCTCACCGACGCGCCGGGCGTAGAGCATCAATCCACGTCCGGTTTGGGGTTCTCGAAGGACTTCAGGTGGCAATGAACCCTCGAATCGAGGTTCTGTGTCGGGAATCGAACGCACCCGCCCGTTTGCCAGCAGCTCCACGAGCGTTGGCGCCGTCACCGTGAATCCCTTCACGCCAGCATGCTCGCTCACTAGCTCGGTATTCGTCAGCCAATATCGCCCGAGCACCCGCGTTGCTGTGGCACTCGCCGAATCGGGCTTGCTCCTACCGCATGCGGTCACGGCCGGGGCCGCAAGCAATAGTGCGATGAGACAGATGGCGCGTGAGCGCGCGGTAAGAGCCATGGCATCCAGACCGAAGCGCTGATGATAGCCCCATGTCGCGCTGCGGGAAACGGGGGTCCCTACCAGAAACTCATCCGCAGCGTAATGCTTGTGAATTCTCCAGGCGCGCTGTCAGTTCTCGCGGGCCATGTTGAACCTGCTGAGAAGCCTGTTCGGCGCCGCCCGTTCGATCCTTATGACGCGCCGTGACCTGACCTTGGAGAACCTTGCCCTGCGTCGCCAGGAGGTAGGTGGGCTTCACCATCGCTACGTGCGGGAGGCGGCGTGATTCCCGCTGGGATGGGTTTTCGGCAACGACTGCCTCCACCTCCTCTCAGTTTGACTATCCCCCCCGGCTACATTCAGGTTTCCCGAATCAGAACCCCGGCGAGGCTCGCCACCCACTCGCTTGCTGGTAGTGCACGTAGGACGTGAGGAAGTCCCCGTCGTCGAACTGCTGCGGACTGAGCTCTCGAATTCCATCCTTGGACATCTCGAGCACGCGCGTCGCCACGCGTGCGACCATCTCCCGGTCGTGAGTCACGAACACGGAGGTGCCAGGATACTGCGCGAGCCCCACGGTCAGCGAGCGGATCGACTCGAGATCCAAGTGGTTGGTTGGCTCGTCCAAGAGCATGACGTTCGGACTGCACAACATGAGACGCGCGAGCAGAATCCTCACCGTCTCACCGCCCGAAAGGACCTCGGTTCGCTTGAAGGGATCGTCCTTGCTGAATAGCAGCCGTCCGAACAAGCTGCGAACCTGCTCTTCCTTGGCCTGGTGGTTGAACTGTCGGACCCAGTCGTATGCGGTCTGATCGCTCTTCTCGATCTGCTCGTGGTGGTCCTGCGGCATGTAGCCGATATGCGCTTCGTGCCCCCACTCGATCGTCCCGCAGTCGGGCTCGAGCTCGCCAGCGAGCAGGCGAAGCAGGGTGGTCTTGCCGATCCCGGTGGGCCCGACCACGGCAATCCGGTCACCGCGGCACACGTTCAACGTCACGTCCTGAACGATGATTTGCTGTCCGAATCGCTTGCCCAGCCCCTGGACGTTGAGCACCTGGCGTCCGCTGGCGCGATTCTGCTCGAAGCGAATGAACGGGCGCTTGATGTTGGAGCGCTTCAGATCCACCAAAGCCTTCTTCTCTCGCTCCAGGCGCCTCTCTCGCGAACGAGCCTGGCTGGCGCGCGACCCCGAGCGGAAGCGTTGTACGAACTCCTGCAGGGACTCGATCTTCTTCTGCCCGGTGGCGTTGGCGAGCTCTGCGGACGACCGCGCTTCCGCCTTGGCCTCCACCATCTCGTCGTAGTCGCCGGGGTAGAGGATGATGGTCTCGTAGTCGATGTCGGCAATCTTGGTGCACACGGAATTGAGGAAGTGCCGGTCGTGGCTGATGACGATCAGCGCGCCGTCATAGTGCTTCAAGAAGCCTTCGAGCCAGCGTATGCCGGTGATGTCGAGCGAGTTGGTGGGCTCGTCGAGCACCAGTGCATCGGGCTTGCCAAAGAGCGCCTGCGCCAGAAGAACGCGGAGCTTGATTCCGCCAGCGAGGGTCCGAAGCTCGTCGGTGTGCTGCTCTTCGGGAACGCCGAGCCCTACGAGCAGCTCGGTGGCTTCGGCCTCTGCAAGGTAACCGTCTTCCTCGGCGATGGTGGTCTCGAGCTCGGCCAGCCGCATGCCGTCCTCGTCGTTGAGGTCGTCGCCGTTGGCAAGCAACTCTCGTTTCTCGACCGTCGCCTTCCACAACGCTGGGTTGCCCATGGTGACGATATCGATGATCCGGTCGTGCTCGTGCTGGGAATGATCCTGCCGCAGGATCCCGAGCCGCTTCGGACGTCGGATCGTTCCGCTCACGGGTTCGGTGTCGCCGGCAACGAGCTTGACGAAGGTCGACTTCCCAGAGCCGTTCGGGCCGGTGAGGCCATAGCGCTCTCCAGTGTGGAAGGTGACATTGACGTTCTTGAAGAGCAGCTGCTCTCCAAAGTGCATGGAGAGATCGGCGACGGTAATCATGAGCTAAGGATCCGGGTGGCGAGGACGGCGGAAGCTATCAGAATTCGATGCCACTTCAAGCTGGCCCTCAAAATAGCGACGTCCGCGGCGTAATGTGGGGGCCGGCCGGTGGCGAGGAGTCGTCCTCGACCGTGTCGAACCGGAGCCCCTTGCCAACCCGGGCGACCTTGGGTCGCTCACCCCGGCGCTACCAGGAGCCGTGGCTGCCGTGGCTGCCGTGGCTGCCGTGGCTGCCATGGCTGCCGTGGCTGCCGTGGCTGCCGTGACTGCCGTGACTGCCGTGACTGCCGTGACTGCCGTGACTGCCGTGGCTGCCGTGGCTGCCATGGCTGCCATGGCTGCCGTGCGAGCAGTGCATGGTGCGGGGCTCGAACGGATCCTCGGGGAACGCCCCGTCGCCGTCTGCGGCGCGCTGCTTCACCTCGCTCTCCAGGTCGGAAAGCATCCCATTCGCGGATTTCTTGAAGCGCGGGACGTCCAAGCGGCCTCCCCGAAGATCGACGAGCGCAGGTTACCACCGGGCAGGAAACCTGCCCAGCGGCAATCGGCGGCCGGCCGCCCCGCCGCTCGCGCGCAAGTCCTAGCTCTTGGAGCCGACTTCCGCAGTGCTCTCCATGCCCAGATCCGCATCACCGGACCGACGCTCTTCCGCCGTCAGCGCCAGGACGTAGTTGGCGAACTCGGCGGCGACCTCTTCCTCGGCGTCCACCTGCTGGGCGGTGAGCTCCACGCGATAGTACGGAAGCTCCTGGATGACCTCGATGCTGGCGTGCTCGGCAAAGACCCCTCGGGAGCGGTCGATCGCGCGCGTCGAGTACAGCTCGTGATGGAACCGGATCGTCTTCACGGCTTTCCGGCCTCATCGTTATCCTGCCCTGGCCCCTCCTGATCCTCTTCCTCGGTAGCCGTCTCCGCGGCGCCCTGCGCCTGCTTGCCGTACTTCTCCTCCCACGGAACCGCGATACCCAACGGGTCATCAAACGCGTCCGCCTCGAACTCCTCGGCCGCCGCGTCGTCGAGATCCGGCGGACCGAGCGCGCCGGCCATCGCCTTGGCGGTCACCGCTTCGATGACGGATCGGTTGTTCTGGGTGACCTGGCTGCGCCAGGCCTGATTCAGTAGCTCGTTGCCGAATTCCCCGGCCAGACCTCGCAGGCCGTCGGCGTCCAGCGCTTGCCTCGCGCGCAGCTCCACTCGTACGTGCTCGGAATCGGGCGCATCCAGCAGCACGTAGCACCGGTCGACGAACACGTAGGATGCCCCGTAGATGACATCCAGCGGGTACAGCGCACGGTCGAGCAAGACGGTCACGCGCCCCGAGTCCACCACCACCTGCTCTGTCTGGTCTGGCTGCCGGTCTTCCAAAATCGTCTCCCTGCTCGAGCGCGCCGAAAGACTATCGTCACCCCGGGTTGGTTCGTCAACCCGGGGCCCCGTTCCTGGCCCGCTCGGGCTGGAGCACCCTGAAACCATGCGCGCGGATGAAGTTGACGTGCGCGCCGGTGCACTCGCGGTCGCAGGGGCACGCCCGACAGCGTCGACTCTTCAGGCGGTACGCTTCGCGGACGTACCAGCGGGTGAATCCGACGATGTCGATCCCCCCGTTGGGTCTCAGGACAGCGGCGTCCAGCACGGTCGGTTGAGACCTCGGGGCCCGGCCACTGATGCACGCCGGCACGTTTTCGACCGGGACCGACTCCGAGTACCTCTCGAAGAAGCTCGGGAGGTCAGCGTCTCGCGCCAGCGCGCTGGTCAAGCGTTCGTGGTTGGAAGCAGCCAGCACCAGCCGAGGGGATGGCGGGCGCGCGTGCATGGCGACGTGGTCTGCGAGCTCGGGAGTCAGCAGCGCCACCACCTCGTACGACCCGGGGCCCTCGAGCAGGAGCTGCAGGCTGGCCGGGTCATCGACGATGACGCGGGCGACGGGTCGCCCGTCGAGCGCATCCCCCGGCAGGCCCTCGGCCGACGCTGCATAGTGGTCGAGCTCCAGAATGACCTGGGAGCCGGGCCGGTCACGAACGGCTCGCGCAGCAGCGTCCAGATCGACGGTGCGAACCCAAAGCGTGTCGCATGACGCGGGTGGCGGCGGGCGCTCGATCGGGTCGCGAGTATCGAACCGGTAAACGCGGTGGGCCCTCGCTTCGAGGAGGTCGAGCACCTCTTCGAGCGTGACGCAGAAGTCGTTCAGATAGCAGTGCTGGCAACGCTCGGGCTGCCGGCAGCACAGCGGCGTCCCCTCGCTCAGCCACCGCTCGAACTCCGCCCGACGCCCCCGAACCTCGTCGTGGAGTTTCTGGGGGTCCTGAATCAGATGCTCGTGGCCTTCGAGGTAGGCGGGCGGGAACCGATTGAACCAGATGAACAGGTCGGGTCGCTGGCTGAGCTCGAGCGCGTGCTCGATCCCCGGCCAAGCTTCGTCGACATCGTACGACAGAACCTCGAGTTGCTCGAAGCTACGGCCAAAGGGGATCAGGTGCAGCAGGTCGAACTCGTGCACCCCCAGCCCGATGAAATGTTCCAGAATCTTCGGCAGCTCGCGGATGTTCTGGCGGTTGAGGCAGACGTCCACGTTGACCACCGGGCGACCATCAGCGAGCGCGGCCCGAAGCCCCGCGACCGCTTGCTCGAACGCGCCCGGCACTCCCACCAAACGGTCGTGGAGCTCCGCGTCGTGCCCGTGAATCGAGAAGGTAATCTCGGTCAGGCCCGCATCGAGGCACGCTCGAAGGAACCGGGGGTAGGCAAACATCCGTCCGTTGGTGATGGTCTGGACCTTCTGGAAGCCGAGCTTCCGTCCCAACCCGAGCAGCTCGACGTAGTTCGGGTGGATGCTGGGCTCCCCCCCGGACAGGATGAGCCGCGTGGCGCCCTGGCGGCGGCCAGCTTCCATCTGCTCTCGGACCGTTTCGACCGGAACGTGGGTGTTGTCGTGAGACTCTGCGTCGAGACAGAAGGCGCAGCGGTTGTTGCAGCGACTCGTGAGGCGAACCCACAGATGCTGTTCGTGCGCGGCCTGCTCACGCGCCTGGATCTTCTCGAGCGCCGGGGCGTCTTCCGAGCCACCCGGTCGAGGCTCCTGGCTCACTGTGGGGCCTCCTTCTGATAGACCAGCATCCACTGGTTGCTGGTTTCTGGTCCCAGCTCGCGACGCGCCACCAAACGTAGGGGCTCCGCCGCCAGCAATTGCTCAGCCTGTCGGGCTCCGTGGTTGCGGAAATGTTCGAAGCCAGCCGGCCCCCGCTCGGCCCGCGCAAGCTGAGCAGAGGTCCTCACGACCCCGTAGGCGACGTTGTCTTCCACCAGGAGCGTGCCGCCCGCTCGCAACGCACGGACCAGTCGTGCGAACACGCGGCGGGGCTGCTCGAGATGGTTGTAGCTGTCGAGCAAGAGCACGTGGTCAAAGCTGTCAGGAGGGCAGTCGTAGTCCTCGCCCCGCTCCGGAAACAGGCGAGCCCAAGGCCACTGGCCGGCGAGGTGCCCGAGCGCATCCGGGTCCGGATCGATGCCGGTGTAGCGAAGCCGACCGGCCGCGGCGGCGGGTGCGAGCTCATCGACGTAGCGCCCCGCACCGCAGCCCACTTCCAGCACGTCGCCTGCGAGGTCAGCCAGACGAGCGCGCAGCCAGGCGTCGCCTCGCGTCCAGACGTCGTCCTCGGCGGAGGTGTAGCAGTTTGCGCACTCGGAGGACCGCGGACACGCCCGGCAATCGTCGCTGAGCCGAAGCTTCTCCAAGTCCCGGGCGAAGTCCTGGGTCGCTGCCCCAGCCGTCGCAGCCAGGTAGATCTGGCCCAAGTCGCGCTTGACCTCGCCCAGCTCGCGATCGGAGAAATCTCGAGTGGCGGTTTCGTAGAGCAGCATGCTGCGCGCCTCGCGCAGGAACAGGTTCCGATTGAGATCGTAGGGAGCGACACCGCCCGCGAGCAACGGACACGGCGCCCCTGGAGCCCAGGCAAGCCGACGCACCGGCGCATAGTTGAACGAATTCGAGCGTGCGACGGCGACCGGACGTAGCTCATCGGACCCGCGCTGATCGTAGTAGGGGCGATACAGGCCCGGGCACGGACCGCGCAGGCCACAGTCTGCACAAACCTCGGGGTGAACCCGGTTGGCAGAGTCCACGGGATGAAAGTCCGCTTCGCCCGCGTTGGTGGAGGTCACGAAACCGTGTGCCCTCAGGTCAACCGCCAGCTCCCGCAGACCCGGCAACAGGCACAAGGGAATTCCCTCATGGGACAGGTCGACGGGTAGTCCCCGCTCCTGGGCAAAGCCGATGGCGTCGGCCACGGCGTCCGCCACCTCACGCACGGCGGGGACCACTTGCTCGAAGTCGGCCAGCGCCGCTCCCTTGGGCTCGGGCATCGCAAACTTGATGCGAAGGCCACCGAGCTCCGCAAGGTGCTCGACCAGTGCCTGCAAACCGTGAAGGTTTGGTCGACTTACCACGCAGGCCACCGTGAGCTCCACGTCACGGCCACAGAGGTTGGCGATCCCGGAGCGAGTCTGCTCGAACGCGTCCGCGCGGACCAGCGCATCGTGGATCTCGGCCGTGGCCCCGTGCAGGGACACGTGGGCGTAGCGCAGCCCGAGCTCACAGAGCTCGTCCGCCAGACGAGCGTAGGAGAGCATGCGCCCGTTCGTCACCAGGCCGACGAGCATCTGCCGCCGCTGGCAGAGCGCAGCCCACCGTCTGAGCTCCGGACGGAGCGTGGGCTCGCCTCCGGAGAAGACGACCATCGAGTGCCCGAGCTCGGCGGCCCGCTCGATCTTCCGTTCCACCGCTTGGCTACTGTCGTCCTCGGCGGGTCCGACCCCGCGCGTGTGGCAGAAGGTGCAGCGATTGTTGCACGTGGTGCCAACGCGGATCAGGGCCCTTCTGGGCGGTCGGGATCCCTGGTCTGGCAATTCACGCAACATCTCGGCCTGGTCAGGATTTCGCGGCGAGCTTCTGCATCCACCGGATGACGCGGTCATCCGTATTGGAGTCCAGGATACGCTCCAGCGGGAAGAAGCGTTCGTGGAAGTAGCGATAGATGGCGTCGAGGTCCCGAACTCGCATGCCCGGGTGCGCGAACCGCCACAAGCACGGTGCCAGCTCGTCCAGGGAATACCCGCGAACCCGGTCGGCATACCGATCCATGTCGCCGCTGCGCGGCGTCAGCGTGTAGGTGGTGAGGCTCGGCGTCACCCCCAACCGGTACAGCCAAATCAGCGCCTCCAGAATCTCTTCGGTGGTCTGGTCGGGTAGACCGATCAGGTAGAAGGCCCGCAGGTCTCGTCCTCGGTAGCCGTGGCCCTGTAGGATCCGAATGGCGCGCACAAACTCGTCGAGATGCTGGGGGCGGTTCATGTCACGCTCACGCGACTCGCTGGTGGTCTCCAACGCGAGCACGACTCGTTCCACGCCCGCGGCTCGAAGCCGCGCGGCGAAGGCCTCGTCCATCATCCGGGCAGCGAAACCGAGCGCAAACTCAATCTGGACGCCGAGCTTCTCGCGAGCCACGAGCTCCAGAAAAGGATCGAGAAAGCGCTTTGGTTGGAACAGTACGAAGTCGTCGTAGAAGACGAAGGTTCGGGTGCCGTTGGCTTTCGCCTTGGCCGCCATCTCCTCGAAGACTTCATCCGGCGCTCGCGTCTGCACCCGCCCTTCATTCAGGAGGTGCGTCACGCAATAGCTGCACTGAAAGGGGCACCCCTTGATCAGCCGGAGGAAGTCCGTGCTCGGTTGGGGGGAAACCAGGTCAATCGCGGTGGGCAGGAAAGCCGCGTCGACCGCGTCGCCCACCACGACTTCGTCGGCACCGCTGCGTTGGGCCTCGTCCGGACACAACGTCGCGAAGTTCCCCCCGAGCGCCACCTGGGCCCCGGGAAAGACCCGCTTGCACACTTCGATGGCCTCGCGCGTGGTCTCGAAGTGCCACGTGAAGATGCTGGAGACGGCGATCAGGTCCGGGGGCGGCATCTGCCCGAGGCGCTGCTCGAGCTCGGCTGCGGTGAGGCCGTAGTGAAACACGTCCTTCTCGACCGGAGGCTCGTCGTCGCTGCCGCAGACCGCTCGCTTGCGAACGTGGCGACGGACTCCTTCGCCGAACAGCGGATCCCGCAGGCAGTCCAAGAGCTCGACCTCGCACTCCCGCCGTCGAAAATAGGTTCCGAGGCGGAGCAGCCCAAACGGCTCCACCGACGTCACCATGTCCTGCTCCTCGGCCTCGGCCGTGTCGGCCACGGGCGGATTGAGCAGAAGAACGCGCTTGGCGTTCGCCGCCTGGAGCAATGCGGACATGAGCCCGACGAAGATACCTGCGTGCCCGACCTCGGGCAACGCACCGGCTCTCGAATCCCCACGTCGATTTGCGCGTTTTGAGGCCACCGGGCACGCGGTGCCCAGTCACCCTTGCTCGGAGTTCGGGCCGGGCAGTGTGAAGAAGATGGAGCA
>CAZSVU010000212.1:0-15160 GCA_964610275.1 uncultured Polyangiaceae bacterium
CGCCCAAGCGAAGACTCACTTCTTCTTCCTGCCGTCTTCCGTCTCGATGACCCCCTGCTCGGCTTCGAGATTGGGGTTCATCAGCTCGTGGTACGCCCGGGACGCGAGCCGCCCCGTCTCACCCTTGTCCTCGCGCAACGCCAAGAGCACGCCCTGCTCCTGCATGAACTTCAGGGTGTTGATGGCGCCCTCGCGCCTGGCCTTGTCGTCCCCCTTGGCCATCTGCCACAGGCGGACGCGAAGCACGACGCGAGTGAAGGAGTGCGGACCGTTGTCGAACTGCAACGAGTCGAACTGACGAACGAGCAGAACGCGTGCCCACTCTTGTGGCGTCTGACGGATCTCGACTCGGGACACTGCCTTGGCATTCTCCACCCAGCGGAAGATGTGTCCCTTCTCGAGGTCGTCCGTGGACCAGTAGCCGAAGCTCCGGTACCAGAGGTCCTGCAGCTCCTCGAGAGCCGTCTTCTCCTTGTCGGCGTACATGGCAACGGCACGAGCCGCCACGGTGGGCGAACCGCCTAGCATCAGGGCGAGGGCTGCGTCATTGAGCATGGCCTCGTCCTTCATCATCTCGAACAGCTTCTTCTCGAGACTCTCGTCGATCCCGGCCTTGCCGATCGCACGAGCCAGCTGGTGCCGGGTCTCCAAAGCCGCTTCGGGGGTGAGCAGGCCGAGCAATGCGGGAGAGGTGCCGGGAACCGGCCGGGTGATGAGGGTCTCCAGCAGGCAAGTGCGGATGAACTGTTGGGACTTCTCCGGGCCGTCGTACTCCTTGATCTTCTCGGCGACCGTGATCATGTCCTCTGGTTTGGCGGTCCAGGCCAAAGCAGCGCAGGCTTCCATTCGGCTTTGCTCGTTCTCCTTGACCTCTTCGACGTATTCCATCAGCAGCTTGAACGCCTTGGGGTCACCCCACTCGCTGAAGCCCTGGGAGGCGCCCACTCCGAGCGCGCGCAAGGTCATGCCCAGAATGGCCAAGCCGCCCTGCAGCAGACTGTCCATGGTGACGTCGATATGGTCCGGGCGTGCCTCGAGCCCATCCACCAAGACCTTCCAGGACTTCTGGTCCTTCATCCAGCCCACGTACCGGAGAGCGCTTTGGGCGATGACCCACTCCTCGGGCATGGGTGGCTGCTGCCCCTCGCGCGGCAGCTCGGCTTTGGGATTGGCCCACTCACGCAGCTGGTCGAGCTCTGTCTCTGACTCCATCGCGGCCAGGGCACGCAAACCATTGGCATGCGGCGAGGGCATCTCCTTGATCCAGAACGCCACGGCGGCTTCGGACTGTTCGCGGATCTGCGCCTTCTTGTCGGGGTGCAGCACGGCCAAATCGGCAATCATGCGCGAAGCCATGACTCGCTCCTTGTCGTCTCGCTTGAGGAGCATCTCCCAATCGTTGTCGTCGCTGTAGATCTTGAGCGGGTCCATGCGGAGACGCTTCGCCAGAGTAGGCACCGCACGCACGTCCCCAATCTTGGCCATCGACAGCGCCGCCCGAGTCTGCCAGTGGATGTGTGGCTTGGTCTCGATGTACTTCAGCAGGTAGTCCCCACCACGTGGGTCGTTGAGACCCTCGCTGCTCTCGTCCATCGGGCCCATGATGATGTCGAATACCTGCTGAGTCTGATACCACCCCCTCTTCTCGTCCTCGGCAACACTCTGCAGGGAAAGCACCAGCCCCTGCGTTCCAATGCCATCCCGTAGGGCCAGCAGGTACTTCTGACGGCTGTCCTTGTCCGCGCCCTTGAGCGCTGCGACCAAGGGCTCGCGGGCCTTGTCGGTGCCGATCTTGCCCAGGCCCGGTGCAGCCTGGCGTGAGATCTCGGCGACCCTGTCACCCAGCAACTGGATGAGCTGGTCGGTGTACTTGGGATTGGCGTGCCGCGACAACACGGTCGCAACCAGTTGACGTACCGCGTCGCTCTCGTCGCCAGCAAGCGCGGCCAACTCGTCCAGGCTGATCAACTTGACAATCTTGTCGGGATCGAACGCCAACCCGCCACCGAGGCGCTGCACCTTGGAAAGGTGACCGAGCTTGTAGAGAGTCATGATCTCCTGGAAAGCTCCCGACTCGCCCACCTCGACCAAAGCCCAGGCAATCTGTGGCTTGGCACCAGCGTCCGATTCTTTCAAGGCCGCGAGCAGTGCCGGCTTGGCCTTGTCCGCGAGCGGAGATCCGTACTCGGCGAGTGCTTGGGCAGCCATGCCCTGCACGGCGACGCGAACGTCCTGGAGCCCCTTGATGGCGAAGTCGACGCCTTCGGGGTCCTTGGCCCAGGCCAGCTGCTTGAGTGCTTCGCTCGTCAGTTCTTGGCTGGCCTCGGAGACCGCCCACTGGCGCCACTTCGGCAGTTGCTCCTCGGCGGGCAGCACGTAGATGGCCTTCTTGACTTCTTCGGCCTGTTCGACCGTCAGCCGCTCGGCGTCCTTCTTCACGCCGATGACCAGAAAGACCACCAACCCAATCACCGCCAGCAGCGCGACGAGAATGAACGCCTTGCCGACGCCACCTTTCTTGAAGTTGCCATCCCCAATGTCGTACCCACCACCCGCAGGCAGGTTCGGGTCCGGACTAGGGGCGTCGGGCAAGTCCTCGTCATCCGGCGGGAACTTGGCGAGCAGCAGGCTGGGATGCGGATGGACGCACGAGCCGGGCACGTGGACTGTCGGGTACATTTCGAGCATGACTACTCCTCCGGCGGCTAGCTGTCGGGTTCGACACGCACCGACGCACGGCGTGACCGACAGAGCCGCGAGGACCTTATCCCAGGAACGCCGAATCTGGGAGCCGCCCAGTCATCAGCGGCGGGGATTCGGTCGGCTCCGCCAAGGCCACCGGCTGATAGGCCACAATAATTCAATAACGCTGGAATGCCGTCCTCCGTCCGGGCGGCCACCGCACGCGGACGGCAAACTCTGGCAGCAGCCCGAGCGAGCCGTGGCCTGAGCCGAGGCTGGCCCCCGACGTCCAACCCTCTCCCGCCGAGCGTGGTTGTGCGATGGTTGTTCTCCCAGGCGCCACGAACGCCCTGGACGCCACTGCGGAAAGCCTCTCCTCGCCGGCCCCCCACCCGTCAGACGAGCCCGTGAGCACCCCGGATTCGGCCCCGAACGACAAGCCCCACGCCCAGGCGACCCTGCTGGCGGCCGTCGTGACCACCGCCGTGGTCACCGCGCTGTCGTACCTGTTGCCCGAAGCGTACTCGGCAACCGGCGTGGGCGCTGCGTTTCTGCTCGCCACCTACCTTCTGGCCCTGCGGGACGACGACGCGGCAGTTCGTCACCATGGCCTCGCGCTCGGAGGGCTACTGGAGCGTGAGCGCCTGGATCCAATGCGCCTCGCGCGGGACTTCGGTGCCGCCGCGCTGTGGGCGGTGGCAGTGGCGGCCATCGTGCTGCCTCCATTCTGGCTGGGGTACTGGGTCTATCATGGCCGGCCCACGACGTTCGTCCCGGCAGCCCTCCCCAGCGTCGAGAGCGAAGTCTTGGGGCAACTGCTCGTGATCGCGCTACCTGAGGAAGCCTTCTACCGAGGAGTCCTGCAGACCCGCCTCGACGACGCCTGGGGAGCTCGCTGGAGGTGGCTCGGCACGCGCGTCGGTCCCGGGCTTCTCGTAACGAGCGCACTCTTTGCGGTGGGGCACATGGCAACTGAGGTGCACCCGGGCCGGCTGGCGGTGTTCTTCCCCGCGCTGCTGTTTGGCTGGCTCCGCTGTCGAACCAGGTCGATTGGTGCCGCCGTGTTGCTGCACGCGCTCTGCAACCTCTTTGCGACCTACCTGGCGAGCAGCTACGGTCTGCTCGGCTAGAGCGCATCTCATGACTCTCTCTCGTCGGCTCGCCGGCGGGGCGCGGGTGGCGGTCCGGCAAAGGACAGCTCCACCGCGATCGGGACAGCGCACCTTGGCTCATCTGACGAAACAATCGCCGTAAGGAGAACAGATGCTAGTCGGACCCGTTCTCGACGAAATCGTCGGCCGCGCGCTGCGCGAAGACCTGCTGGGAGGTGATCTCACGACCCAAGCGGTAGTCGACACGGACGCGCGCGCCGTCGGGCGCGCCGTGGCGCGCACCGATCTGGTGGCCTGCGGCGCCGACGTGTTCGCCCGTGTGTTCTACCTGCTGGATCCCGGCCTGCGCGTGGAGCGGTGCGTCGATGACCGCACTTTCTGCCCCTCGGGCACGGTGCTGTGGCGAGTCGAGGGCTCCACGCGCTCCATCCTGATGGCGGAGCGAACGGCCATCAACTTCGTGCAGCGCATGTGCGGCGTGGCCACTCTGACCCGCCGTTTCGTGCAGGCCGTGCCCGCTGGGTGCAGCGCCCGGATCGCCGACACCCGCAAGACCACCCCCGGACTCCGCGGACTGGAGCGGTACGCCGTGCGCTGTGGCGGAGGACACAATCATCGTGAGAGCCTGGGGGCAGGAGTCCTGATCAAGGACAACCACATCGCCGTGGCCGGCGGGGTTCGGCCCGCCATCGAGCGGGCACGCGACCGTGCTCCACACACAGTGCGCATCGAGGTCGAAGTAGAGTCCCTGGCCGAGTTGGACGTGGCCCTCGATGCCGGGGCCGACATCGTCCTGCTCGACAACCTCGACCCCGCGGACTTCGCCCAGGCCGTCGAGCGCACACGTGGGCGGGCGCTGGTCGAGGTCTCCGGGGGCGTGACGTTGGAGTCCGTGGTCCATGCGGCACAAGCTGGAGCAGATGTCATCAGTGTCGGCGCACTCACGCATTCGGCACCGGCGTCGGACATTTCGCTCGAGATCGAGAGCCTGACTGATATCCCCACCGGGGCCTGAGCTTCCGGGAGCAGGATTGAGCGGATTCGACGCCAAACGATTCGGCACCCTGGCTGCAGAGCAGGGCCTGCTCCTCGGCCACCCCCTACGCGCCCAACCACTCACCGGCTCCACCAACGATGACGCCATGTCGGCCGCCAAGGCTGGAGCGCCGCACGGCGCACTGTTCGTTGCGGACGAGCAAACGCGCGGACGCGGGCGGCGAGGTCGACAGTGGACGTCTCCAGCAGGCGTCAATCTGCTCTTCTCGGTGGTGCTTCGACCGCGCTTGAAGCCCGGCGAGGCCCAGGCGCTCACACTGGCTTTGGGCCTGGCGGTACGCGACGTGCTGGCCGACCGAGTGGACGTGCCGGTGGGGTTGAAGTGGCCCAATGACGTCATCGCCGCGGGGCGTAAGTTGGCCGGGGTGTTGGTCGAAACGCAGCTGCAAGGATCGGAGCTTCGTGCGGTGGTCGCGGGCGTGGGCGTCAACGTCCGCATGCAAGCGCTGCCCGAAGACCTGCGTGACCAGGCCACCTCGCTGGCGCTCCTCGGAGGACGCGACCTCGAGCTCGAGTCGCTGCTGGTGGGATTGCTCCAGGCCATCGAACGACGCACCGAGCAGTACGTGCACTCGGGACTGCAACCCCTGCTGCCCGAGCTTCTACGGCACGACGTCTTGCGCGACCGGGAGGTGAGCGTGGACGATCGGACGGGCACCGCTCGGGGCATCGACGGCGACGGTGCACTGATCATCGAGGACGCAGACGGCGAGCGACACCGGGTTCGTTCCGGGACTGTGAAGCTCACGTAGGGCGAGCAGTGGAACTCGGCTGTGCGGGTGGCGCGATGAATCCCGCTGGGGCGCGGCGAGGGGTCAGGACGGCACAGGAACGTCGGGGGCAACGCAAGCCCCCGAGCTTCGCTCGGGGGCTACTTCTCGGGGGCGACATCAAGCGGCGCGCGCGGTCAGCTCGGAGTCACTCTCGAGGGTGCATGCCAGCAAGCGGCGACCACGGAACAGCCGACTCATCACCGTGCCGACAGGCACCTGCAGCTGGGCGGCGGCATCCTTGTAAGACTGCTCCTGCAAGTCCACGAGGCGAATGACCGCCGCGAACTGGTGCGGCAATGCTTGAATGGCCCCCTCGACTCGTGGAGAGAGCTTCCGCATGGATGGCGGTGCATCGGGGTGGGTCCAGGCACAGGGGTCCACGGTGAGGGACTCGAGCGCGCGACGCTCGCGGCGAACTCGGCGGCAACGGGTGATGAAGACACTGAACAGTATCTGATGCAGCCAAGCGCGAATGTTGGTTCCGGGTTGGTAGCTGCTCTCGAACCGCAGCGCGCGAACGACCGTGTCCTGCAACAGGTCGTCAGCGTCCGCTGGGTTCAGACAGAGCTTGAGCGCGCGAGCTCTCAGGCTCGGGAGCACCGGGATCATCTCCTGCCTCAGGGGGCTGCACTCCGCAGGCGCCATGCGCAGCGCTCGATTGGATTGCGCCGGGAACGGAGTGGGTCGAACAGCCGAACTCGCTGCGGCGGGGGTTGGGTTCATCATGTGGGAATGACCTCCAACCCACCACCATGGCAAAGCGCGTGCCAGAGGACGAACCGACAATGCCCGCGCATTTTTGCCGTAGGGCGCGTCCCGACAGACACGCCCGGCGTGTCAATCTGGCAGCTCGCCGGCCTCGGCTGCCAGCCAGGCAATCGCGCCGGGGATGCCGTCAGCGACCTCTCGAGCCAAGAGTCCCCGGTCTGCGCCCACCCGCTCCGACCAACGGAAGGCGGCGCGTCCATGCAAGTACGCCGCACAGTACGCTGCGGTGCGCGCGTCCAGGGTGCATGCCAAGGCCGCGCAGACGCCGGTGAGCACGTCCCCCGTCCCGCCCGTGGCGAGTGCCGGGCAATCCACCGAGGTGACACAGGTGGTGCAGCCCGGAGCACCAATCAAAGACCGCGGTCCCTTGAGCAGCACGACCGCACCGGTGGCCTGGACCAGACTGTCGACGGCCCCGAAGCGATCGGCTTCGACCTCGGCGGCCGAGCAACCGAGCAGCCGCCCCATCTCACCGGGGTGCGGTGTGAGCACGCACTGTCCCGGGGCTTCGTGGAGTTGCTCGGCACGGTCTACGAAATGGGTCAACGCGTCGGCATCGACGACTTTGACTCCATCCCACCCGAGCACCACGTGGTCGACCATCCGCGCCGCCAGGCGGTCCAAGCCCAATCCTGGACCGATGGCAACGACTTGCCCCCAAGCCAGCGCTTGGTCGAGGCTCTGCTCGAGGCGATCCGGATCGATCCTTGCCGTCATGGCCTCGACGACACGCTGGTCCAACGCAGCGGCCGCCTCGGGCAGCGTGGCCACGGTCACGAGCCCTGCCCCGGCGCGCTGAGCCGCCTGTGCCACCAGCAGTGCAGCGCCAATCTTTCCCGGGGCACCACAAATGGCCAGCACGCGCCCCACCGACCCCTTGTGGGCTGAGACGCTCCGACGGCGGACGGCGCGGGCCACGTCGGCGGGCTGTACGAGCTCGGCGTCCGCGCCTTCGACTTCGTACAGACTGGCCGGCACGCCGATGTCAGCGACATGCACCTGCCCACAGTATTCGGCACCCTCCGTGCAAAGCAGACCCAGTTTGTAGTGGGCGAAGGTCACCGTCGCGACCGCCTCGATGGCGACACCCAACGCGACCCCACGATTGCAGTCGAGACCGGACGGGATGTCGAGCGCCACAGCAGGGGCGGACACCTGGTTGACGAGGTCGATGAGGGACTTCATCCGCCCGGCAACGTCGCGATCGAGACCAGTGCCAAGCAGCGCATCCACGATCAGATCCGCGCCCTCCAACGCGCCACGCACATCCGCCACAGCCGATTCATCCGCGATTTCGGCAACGTTGCCGCCGAGCCCACGCCAGGCGTCGTGGTTGAGTCGGGCATCACCCTGCAGGCGGTCCGCGGTGGTGGTGAGGAACGTGAGCACTCTCGCGCCGCGCCCCAGCAGTCGACGTGCCACCACGAAGCCGTCGCCACCGTTGTTGCCCGGGCCGCAAAGCACCACGACCTGCGCTCCCACGATCCCTCCGGCGCGACGTTCGGCCAGGAGCGACTCGATCACCTCTGCCGCGCCCCGCCCCGCGTTCTCCATCAGTATCAGGCTGGGTACTCGGCAATCCTCGATCGCGCGCCGGTCGAAGGCACGCATCTTCTCACGCGACAGAACCGGGATCATGGATCTCCCTCGCTTTCGAGCACGACCACTGCCGCGGCGACTCCCGCGTCGTGAGTGATGGAGAGCAGACAGCGCCGAACGCCAAGGCGGGCCGCGTGTTCAGCAGCCGCTCCCAAGCAGATCAGGGTGGGCTCGCCCCGGGGTCCGCGCCGCACCTCCAGGTCATGCCACCACACGTCGCGGGGGCCGCTCAGTGCCTTGAACGCAGCCTCCTTGGCGGCGAACCTGCCAGCAACTGCGACCGCGGCATCACCCGTGCGGCTGGCAATCTCGGCTCGCTCGTGGGGCGTGAGCACCCGGTCGGAGAACCGTTCCCCGAAGCGGCGTAGCGCCCGAGCCATGCGTTCGACCGACGCCACGTCGATACCCAGGCCAACCACCATCGTTTCCACTTCTGGCACTGCAGGCGGGAAAAGTCACGTACCGCCCGCCCGCTAGCGAAGCTAGCGGGCTTCCTTCACAAACCCCGACCGCCCGCTAGCGAAGCTAGCGGGCTTCCTTCACAAACCCCGTTCACATTTGCTGCTCAACCCCCATCCGCGCCACAGCGGGTTTCAACGGGCAACCTCTCAGACCCGTCCCAACGCGTCACCCTCAGAAACCCGTTGTGTGGCGGCGTGGAACCAGTCGTGGGGGCGCCTCCGGGGGTCGAGACGGCGCTACTCCGTCGTTTCGCACCCGGCAGTGGGCTTGTCGGTCAGGTACCGCTGCATCCCGCGCAACAACGCCGCCGCCAGGCGTTCCCCCATGAACTCTGCGCCCCGGTGGGTAAGGTGGTAGAAGTCGGCGCCACCCAGGCCCTTCCAGTAGAAGGTGCGCATGGACGCATCACCACCCATCGCCTGGCGGAAGTCCCAAAACGCACACTCTTGTGCGCGAGCGACGCCTCGCAGCTGCTGCGTCACCTCCACGACCCGCGGATCGGAGTGGGCCGCGTGCTTGCTCTTGACGTGATCTGGCGGGCTCATGATCACAATCGGGATTCCGGGTTGCACGGAACGGTGCAACTGGATGACCTGACCTGCCGCCTGGGGATTCTGTTCGAAGCGCCAGAAGTTGGTCCCGATCAGAAACAGCAGCAGATCGTAGGGTCGTGCCTTCAGCATGGCTCGGGTGACGGGCTCGTCCATACGCGCCAAGTGGAAATAGGTGACCCCCGTGATCCCAAACGCATCGACCACGACCCCGGGAACGACTCGCTCTAGGCTGACTCCCAGCAGCTGAATGCGCCGAGGCTCGAGGTTGGTCACGACGAAGCGGTGCGGCGCATCATCGACCTGCACCGTTTGCGTGCCGAAGGCACGCTGGGCCGCCGCCGTGTTCACCTCCCACTGCCGCCTTCCGTCCACGTCGACTGCGAAGCGGCCGCCTCCGGGCTGCGCCAAAAAGTAGACGCTGAAGTGACTGGCGTTCTTCCCCACCGGGGCATCGTCGTCGGCGGTGCGAAACACCGCGCGGGCTTGTGGTTCCCCAGTGGTCGCCGCCATGCCTCCCGAACCGAACCCCTCTCCTTCGCGGTTGTGGTGGCTGTACAGGACCGTCTGCCAGTGGCCCACCATCGAGCGATGCACATCCAGGTGGCGATACCCCCGGAAAGGGCTTCCCACGCCGACGTATCCGTGGCCGGCGTCGCCGAAGCGCTGTTGCAGGATCCGGCGCAGGGTGCCGCTCACCACGTCCAGGGTGAGATTGGAGTCGCCGTAGAACCCGATGCGAACGAGCGAGTCTCGGCGGCCGCGCAACAGACCAGCCAACTTGTCGTACACGGGTGCCATGACCGAGCCTTCGGGGTCCTCCAGAGCCACCGCTGGGGGGTCGACTGGCTCGGTGGACACCACCGGTGCCTCGACGACCAACGGCGGACAGGCCCGCCGGGGCTCTCGAGTCGGGGCCTGCGACGCTTCCGGGCTCGTCTCGGGCGACGCCCCAGACGCCGGATCCGCGGACGGAGCCGAGCTCGCCCGCGAGGCCAGGGGGCTGCGATCCGGCCCGGCAGCGCACGCTCCCAGCACCGCGACGCCGCATGCGAGCGCAACCGCGGCCACGCTCCGCACCCCCTGCCTCCGGTGGCTCCGGCTATTCACGGCACCAAACCCCTTACCACCCGGCGGAGCTGGACACGAGAATCCCACTGAACGGTGCTAGAGGCTGGACAGCACAGGCCACCCCTGCTGAGCTTCTACTGAGCTCCGTGTTTGTCTGTCCCGAGTGTGGCCATTCCTCCGGCACGAGCGGATTCTGCTCGGAGCACGGAGTGCCGCTCGCTGACGCGAGCTCGGATCCCCTCTTGGGTCGGATGGTGGGCAGCTATCGCCTGGCCCGCTTGATCGGTCAGGGCGGAATGGGCCAGGTCTACCTGGGCGTGCAGCCTTCCATCGACTCGAGGGTAGCCGTGAAAGTGCTCTCCACCGACTGCGCGCGCAGCCCGGCGCTCGTGGAGCGATTCTTCGCCGAAGCGCGGGCGGTCAACGTGATTCGGCACGACAACATCGTCAGCGTGCTCGATCTGGCTGCCCTGCCCGATGGGCGGCCCTACGTCGTGATGGAGTACCTGGACGGGTTGCCGGTCTCCGGAGCACTCCGTCTGCGCGGCCCCATGCCGCTGGGCACGCTCACCGAGCTGACTGTAGCGGTGCTCGACGCTCTGGGAGCGGCGCACGCCAAGGGCATCGTCCACCGCGACATGAAGCCGGACAACGTGTTCTTGACCAGCAGCGGGCGCGTGAAGCTGCTCGACTTCGGCATCGCCAAGCTCAAGCCCGAAATCGTCGAATTCAGTGATGCCACTCGCGAAGGCTCGCTGGTGGGAACCCCGCACTACATGTCTCCGGAGCAGGCTCGGGGGCAGCCAGTGGACGGACGCACCGACCTGTACTCGGTGGGACTCATCATGTTCGAGGCGGCGACGGGACAGCGCGCGTTCACCGCCGACTCGCTCTACGACCTCTTGCGCCTGCACATCGAGCAACCACCCCGGCCCCCGCGCGAGCTCAGGCCGGACATGCCGGTGGCCTTCGAGAACGTAATCCTCCGCGCCCTGGAGAAGGACCCGGCAACGCGGTTCCAATCGGCTCGCGAGTTTGCCCTGGCGCTCGAGCAAGCAGCACCGAGCTTGCCTCCAAGCAGCTGGATGCCACTCGCCGCGAGCTCGGCCTCGACGGTTCGGCCACTGGCGTCCGGAGCACCACGGGGTGCGCCCACGCCCCTGAGCCCCGGCACAACGCCAGCGCCCACTCCCGCGACTCCTTCGGGAATGAGTCACACCGCGACCGGGACTCGTCCACCGACCCGGAAGTGGACCTGGGCCCTGGTCCTGCTGGTCGTGGGTGCCGTGGCGGCCCTGGGCGTGGGGGCGCTGCTGGTGGTGGGCGGCTCGGTGTGGTTCTGGTCACGCTCCCAGGGCGAGAAGTCCGGCGCTGCCGCGGCCCAAAGCGCTGCCTCCACGGCCACCCAGCCGAGTTCGGCAGAAACGGTCGAGCCACCCGCCGCCCAGTTCTCCGGCCAGTATCGCGTCGCCGCGTCGAGCATGCCGGCGCAGCCGGGCCAGTACACCGGCACGGTGACAGTGCAGAACCTCGCCGAGCACTACGCGGTCACTTGGCAGCTCCCCGGCCAGCCCCACTACTCGGGTGTCGGGATCCCCATGGGAGATCTGCTCGGCGTTGGGTACAGCGTGAGCACCGAATTCGGTGTCGCGATGTACCGGGTCCAGGGCGGACGCTTGACCGGCAAGTGGACTTCATCGGCCACTGCCAGCCAACTCGGCAAGGAAGTCCTGCAAGGCCCGGCGGGACTGAACGGCGTGTACACGATCGTCGAAGCGGCCGAGCCCAGCACCGGGGGCCAGTACCAGGGCAGCGTGACCATTGCCCCCAATGGCAAGAACTTCCAGGTGCTGTGGAATCTGGCCGGGCGCTCCAGAGCCGGAGTGGGCCTGCGCAGCGGTGACGTCTTCGTGGTGGGATGGGGCCCGCAGAGCGTTTCCGGGGTGGTCGTCTACCAGCACAAGGGCAAACAGCTCGACGGCGTCTGGGCTCCGTTCGGCACGCCGGCACAGGGAACCGAAGTCCTGGCGCTGCTACAGCTGTGAGCGGCGCCGCGCCTCACTCGCGCCAATTGGGCTGGCGGCGGCTCAGTTACCCGTCATCACAGATCGTCAGGTAAAGAAACTGGGTGCAGCTGCACGAGCTACTGCTCGTGTTGCAGTAGTTGGATTGCCCCGTGGGGCATATGTTGGTGCACGTATCGGTTCCACGGCAGGTGGCATACGTGTACGCACCGCTGATCGAGTGCCGGCAGTGCGCGCAGTGATCGCCTGTAGTGCAGCTGGCACCGTCGTTGCAGGATGTGCCTGGGGTCACCCAGTTCGCGCTGGTCGACGTGCAAACGCCACCCTGGCACGCCTCGCCCGTGGTGCACACGTTGCCGTCGTTGCAGCCCGTGTTGTTGGGTTTGGCCGGGTCCGAGCACGTGCCCGTGGCCGGATTGCAGACTCCCGCATCGTGACACTGATCGCTGGCGGTACACGTGACGGGGTCCGAGCCCGTGCAGTTGCCGCTCTGGCAGGTGTCGGTCTGGGTGCACGCACTGCCATCGTTGCACCCGGTGCCGTTGGTCTTGGTGGGATTGGAGCAGGCCCCGGTGTTTAGATTGCAGGTGCCCGCGTTGTGGCACTGGTCGAGGGCCGTGCAGGTGACGGGGTTCGAGCCAGTGCAAAAGCCGCCCTGACAGGAGTCGGTCTGGGTGCAGGCGTTGCCATCGCTGCATGTCGTCCCGTTGCCCTTGTTCGTCCACCTGGAGCTGTCCTCGGCAGGGTCGCAGATCTGGCACTCGTTGTTCGGATTCTCGGCGCCGGTGGTGTAACAGGCTTCACCGATCGCGCAGTAGCCCGCCGTCAGGTCGTGGGTGCAAACGCCATTGGCGTTGCAGACGTCTGTGGTGCAATTGAGGGCATCAGTGGGACAGGCGTCGCCTTCGGTGCCGGCTACCACCACGCAGCCGTTGCAGCACGGGTTGTCCACGCCGGGCGAAATCTCATCGGCACACGTGCAACCGCCACCGAGGCACTGGCCCTCCCGGCATGCGTCCCCTCCTGTGCTGGGATCACCATCGTCGCAGGCCGTGTCATCGTCGAGCATCGCGAACTCGCACTGCCCGGTCTCCGGGTTGCACACGCCAGCGTCGAAGCACTGAACGTGGGGCTCGGCAATCTCAGGGTCGCTGTCTGGACAGCTGACGGGATCCGCGCCCGTGCACGAACCGTTCTGGCAGGTGTCGGTCTGCGTGCACGCATCCGCGTCGTCACACTCGGTCCCGTCGTCCAGTTCGGGGTTGGTGCACTCGCCGGTCGAGGGAAGGCACTCGCCGACCCCGTGGCACTGGTCGAGAGGCGTGCACACAACCGCCTCGGTGCCCTGGCAGACTCCGCCAACGCAAGCGGACGCGGTCGAGCACAGGTCGCCGTCGTCGCAGTCGGTATCGTTGGCCTTGTTGTACCAGACGTTGGTTGCCTCCTCGGCTCGGCATTGCTGACACGGATTGTCCGGGTTGTCGTCGCCGTCCGCGTGGCACGCGCCTTCGATGACGCAGTAGCCCTCGACAACCGCGTGCCCACACGCTCCGTCCACGCACGTGTCCGTCGTGCAGCTGAGGCCGTCGTCGGCACACTCTTCGACCGGCAGGCAGCCGTCACAGCAGGCGTCCTCGGTGAAGCAGGTGCATGTGGTCCCCGAGCCGCCGGACATGCCGCCGTCACCGCCTAGGCCGGCGGAACCCGCCAAGCCGCTCTGGCCGCCTGGCGCACCCGATCCGGCGCTGCCGGCAGTACCGGTGTCTCCAGCGGTGCTGGTGTCTCCAGCGGTGCTGGTGTCTCCCGCAGTGCTGGTGTCTCCCGCAGTGCCGGTGGCCCCACCGGATCCAGTGTCCCCAGCAGTCCCGGTGACCCCACCGGTACCCGTGGCCCCACCAGTGCCGGTCGCTCCGCTGGCGCCGGTGGCCCCGCTGTCCCCGGTGGCCCCGCCGGATCCGGGCGCGCCGCTCTCCCCCCCATTGTCGGTCGCTCCGAAATCCCTGCTATCGCTCCCCCCGCACGCGCCAAAGATGAACCCAACGGCGAGAAGGCCGACCACCGAACCCGAAACAAAATGACGCCCCATACCCGTTCCTCCAGAGGATGCGAGGCTAGCAGACATTCGTCACTTATGCATTCGCGCACTCCGCGTGCCGAAGCCGGAACCGCGATTATACAGCACAGCTGGAACTGGGGATCGACACCCGTCTTTCAGCGTCGCCGAATGCCGCGATCCATGGCCGCACGCATGTCGCGCACCGCACGGTCGAGCCCCACGAGCATCGCGTCAGCAATGACGGCGTGGCCGATGTTGAGCTCGCACACTTCCGGAATGGCGGCCACCTCGATCACGTTGTGACGGGTGAGGCCGTGCCCGGCAGCGACTTCGAGCCCGGCTTCGGTGCCATGCACCGCACCGGTCACCAGGGCTTCCAACAAGCGGCTTCGCTCCTGTGGTGTCTGGCCGTTGGCGTAGTCTCCGGTATGCAGCTCAATCTGGTCGGCCCCCACGTCGCGACTCGCATCGATCTGTTTGAGATCAGGGGCGATGAACAGGCTCAGCTTGATGCCGGCCCGGTCACACATGCGGGCAGTCTTCTGGATCTGTGCGCGACCCGAGATCACGTCCAAACCGCCCTCCGTGGTGCGCTCCTCGCGCCGCTCCGGGACCAACGTGATCACATCGGGTTTGACGGCCTCGGCAATCCCGATCATCTCATCGGTGGCGGCCATCTCCAGATTCAGTAGCGTCGTGACCGCAGCGCGCAGCCGGGAAAGGTCGTCGTCCCGGATGTGCCGGCGGTCCTCCCGCAGGTGGCAGGTGATCCCATCGGCGCCTGCCACCTCGCAGAGATGCGCAGCCAGAACCGGATCGGGATAGAGCGTATCGCGCGCATTGCGCAAGGTTGCGACGTGGTCGATGTTGATGTGTAGACGGATCACTCGAGCCCTCCACTCCGGCGCGCTACTGCAGGCCGGCGCGCGGGGCAAGCCTCACCTCCGGTCAGGCACCTTCGATCGGTCCATTCCTTGCATGCCGTGACCATCCGACCTGGGATGGT
>CAZSVU010000213.1:0-15119 GCA_964610275.1 uncultured Polyangiaceae bacterium
CCGCCAGGGTCCAATCTCAATGATCTCGCGGTGGACGGAGTTTCTGGGACCCACATCTCCCGGGTCCGGTCGACGGCGCGCTGGAAGGGCTCGGCTACGGAGAGGCTCACCACGACAGAGTAAGCCAAAAGCGCAAGCGGCGGTCAGCGAAGAGTGCAGGAACTGCAACCTGCGTTCGCGTCGCTCGCGCCGTGGCACTCGTGGTTGGGTCGTCGAAAATCGTGGTTGCGGGATCCCCATGCCGCCCGCTGACATGGCCGCCGCCGAGCTGATGCTCGGCGGCTGTTCATGCCGCAGCCAGCTCCTCGCGCAGCTGTCGGTTCGCTCGGTGCACGCGCACCTTGATGGCTGCGCGCGTCGTCCCGAGGGCGGCAGCCGCTTCGTCGCCGGAGTAGCCGAAGAACTTGGTCAGCAGCAGTGCCTCACGATACGCGACCGGCAAGGCTGCCAACGCCCGGTCGAGTGCGTGAGGGAGCTCGATCTTGCTCGACGTTCCATGAGCCGCGGTGTCGGGCAGCACACCGTCCCGACTGAGGCTTTCGCGGCGGCTGCGTCGCGAACGTTCGGTGTCGTAGAACGTGCGCCTTGCAATCGCGTACAACCAAGGCAGAACCGGAGACCCTTCCAGGTAGGTGTCTCTGGCCCGGTGCACCTTGGCAAAGGTCGTTTGCAGCAGATCCTCTGCCTGATCCCGATCGCGGGTGAGCCGAATCAGAAACGCCAGTAGCTGGCCCGCACACCGCGCGTAGAGCTCGTTGAAAGCCTGAATGTCGCCGTCCACGTACCGCTGCATCAGCGCGCTCGTGGCGTGCTCCTCGAGCTCCGCAGCCTCGGCCTGATCCGAGCTGCGCGGGGGGGGATTGATCTGCCTGTTTCTCATAGTGGCCATCGGACCGCTCCAGAGATGCAAGGGTTGTAGAACTCTCGTCTAGCAACCGGGGTGCCAACCCGTCCGAGGGCAGAAGGCGGGGGTTTCTGAGGGCTTCGGCACCGGTCTCCCAGTCGATCGCGAGGAACGAACCGCTGGATTTCGCGACCACCGCGGCATTTCGAGACCGACCGCTCGACGGACACGGCCGGCTCCCCCGTCTCGACGCACCCCTGGGGCACGGTGGCATCCGGTGCCGAGTGCTCAGACACACGGCGGAAGCCGCGACGGCGTGACTGAGATTTGGGCCGGGCCTGCAAGAGCAGGACCCCCGGGGTGGTCCGATCGGCGAAACCTGCGAGACGCGGAGGACGTAGAGGCATCGAGACGCCAATTGCGGCGAGCTGGATGAACCTCGCCAACGCCGAAGGAAACCCCCATGCGCTGCACCGCTTCCTGCCTCGGAACATTCACCCTGACCGCTGCACTGGCGCTATTCGGTTGCAGCAAGGAGAAGCCCGTCGACCTCGCGCCAACCGCCGCAGCGCTCGAAGCAGCCAAGCCGAAATCGGCGCAGGCCGTGTCGGTGGAGATCGTCAAGGACACCAGCCAGGTGAGCTTCGTCATGGACGCACCCCTGGAGAAGATACGGGGCAAGGTGAATGGAGCGACCACCGGGACCATCCAGGTGGATCCCACTGACCTCACCCGATCCACTGGTCTCATTCGTATCGACATCGGCGGCATCGAGCTATTTCAGGCGGTGGCCGACGAGAACGGGCAGTTCGGAGCAGAAAAGAAAAGCGACCTGCAGAACCAGCACGCACGCGCCTGGCTCGAAATCTCCGATGACGCGCCACCGGCGGACCGCCAGGAGAACCGGGTCGTCCAGTTCAAGATCGACGCGGTCCGGGACGCCTCGGCCCGGGATCTGACCAAGCTGACGGGGCGAGAGCGGAAGGTCACCGCCACGGTAGCGGGGAGTTTTCGCTTGCACCGCCGCAAGGTCGAGAAGTCGGCCCGTGTCGAGATCACCTTCAAGTACGCAGGAGACCGGCTCGAATCCGCCACCTTCAGGACCCTGGAGCCGGTGGTGGTCGCCTTGGAGGCGCACGACGTCCGCCCTCGAGAAGCGTTCGGGAAGCTCGCGCAGAAGACCCTGGCCGCGCTCGCCCCAAAGGTGGCCAAGGAGGCACGGGTGAGCTTCGAGCTACAGGCCCAGACCAAGTAGAGGAAAAAAAAACTGCCGCACTCTGGACGCTCGAGTCGACCGGGAGGATAGAGGGGCCATGTCTTCCCAAGCTCCTCGGCAGACCACCGCGCCCGAACTGGGCAGCCGGGCGCTGCTGCCCGACCTTTCGGCCCGCGCCTACCTCAACCACTCGGCCATCTCGCCCGTGTGTCAACCGGTGCGACAGGCCGTGGGTCGGGTACTGGCCGACTACGCCGAGCGCGGAGTGCTGGCCTACGAAACCTGGGCCGAGCAGCGGCAATCGCTCAAGCAGTCGCTGGCCCAGCTCATCAATGCTCACCACGAGGATCTGGCACTGACGGCCAACACCACCGCGGGCGTGACCGACATCGCCCTCTGCTACCCCTGGCGCAAGGGCGACCGGGTCGTGTCCTTTCTGGGGGAGTTTCCCGCCAACGTCACCCCGTGGCAGCGCGCTGCCGAGCTGTTCGGGCTGAACCTCGAGCTGTTGCCAGCGGAGCAGTATCTTCAGGATCTCCCCGGCGCGCTCGCCCGACTCGAAGCGGAGCTCGAGCGCGGCACGCGTCTGGTGGCAGTCAGCGCCGTACAGTTCCAGACCGGCCTGCGCATGCCCATGGAAGACATCGGCAACCTGTGTCGGCACCACGGCGCCGAGCTCTTCGTCGACGCCATTCAGGGGTTGGGGGTCATGCCCATCGATGTGGACGCCTGGCAAGCGGACTACCTGACGTCGGGGAGCCACAAGTACCTCATGGGCATCGAAGGCGCCGGGGTTCTCTACGTGCGCCCCGAGCGAGTAGTCGCGCTGCGTCCCCACCTGGCCGGCTGGCTCAGCCACGAGGAGGCCGAGGCCTTCCTGTTCCGGGGACCGGGTCACCTGCGCTACGACCGCCCGATCCGCTCCCAGGCCAGTCTCTTCGAAGGCGGCACCTGCAACGTCGCCGGCTATGCCGCTCTGGGAGCCAGCGTCGAGCTGCTCTCTGGCCTCGACGTCAACGCCATCTTCGAACACGTCACCGCGTACGTCGAGGCGCTGCAGCCCGGCGTGGTCGAGCTCGGGTTTCGAAGCCTGCGCTCTCGGGATCCCAGACTGTGCTCCAGCATCCTCGCCGTCGTCCCGCCGGACGGGGTCTCGGTCGTGGCCTTGCGCGACGCCCTCCTCCGGCGCGGCGTCGTGGTCGGCATCCCCGACGGCAAGCTCAGGCTTGCTCCGCACTGGCACAACTGCCTCGACGAGGTGCCCGTGGTGGTCGAGGCCCTCAAGACGAGTCTCGCCGAAGTCCGCGTCTGACCTCGCGGCGGGGTCTATCTCTATCCGTGCACGGCACGGCCGTCCACGGCGAGGGCGGCTTCCTTCACCACTTCGGATAGCGTCGGATGGGCATGGCAGGTGCGGGCCAGGTCTTCGCTGCTCGCACCGCACTCGACGGCGACCACCAGCTCCGACACCAGCTCACTCACGCGCGGACCCACCAGGTGCGCACCCAAGATCCGATCGGTGTCCGCGTGGGCCAGCAGCTTCACGGCTCCCTCGGTCTGGCCCAGGGCAGCTGCCCGACCGCTGGCCTTGAAGGCGAAGCTGCCCTTGCGGAACGGAACCGCTGCCTCCACGAGCTGCTCTTCCGTCTTTCCCACCGAGGCCACCTCGGGCTCGGTGTACACCACGGACGGAATCGCGTCGTAGTTCACGTGACCGTAACCCGTGGCGATGCGTTCCACGCACGCAACGCCCTCTTCGGAAGCCTTGTGAGCCAGCATGGCGCCTCCGATGACGTCACCGACGGCGTACACGCCTGGCACCGAGGTGGCGAAATGCTCGTCCACCTGGATGTATCCCCGCCGGTCGCAGGCCAACCCGAGCTCTTCGAGCCCCAGACCAGCAGTCGCTGGTGCGCGCCCTACGGCCACCAGCACTCGATCGCCTCTCACCTCCCCGCGTTCCGCGATCTCGAGCACGCACTCTTCTCCATCGACGCGCGCCCCGCTGACTCGGGCTCCGAACTCGAACGTCATGCCTTGACGCTGGAAGCTCCGCAGCGCGAGACGGCTCATCTCGCCGTCCATGGTCGGCAGGATGCGATCGAGATACTCCACCACGGTGACGGCGGACCCGAGGCGCCGCCACACTGATCCCAGTTCGAGCCCGATGGCACCGGCGCCGATGACCAGCAGCCGACCCGGCACCTCGGGAAACGCCAACGCTTCGGTGCTGGTGACGATGCGCGAGCCATCCACCTCCACCCCGGGCAGCCCTGCCGGACGACTCCCCGTCGCGATCAGAATGTGCGGGGCGACGAGCTCAACCGGATTCGGGCCCTCGACCCGCACTCGCCCAGCCCCTGCCAGCCGAGCCGTCCCGCGGTAATGCTTCACCTGGTTCTTCTTGAACAGCCAGGCCACACCCTTGACGAACTGCGTCACGATCCCCGTCTTGCGCCGCATCATCGCCGTCAGGTCCAAACTGACGTCGCCGACCCGGACTCCGTGTACGCTCAGGCCGTGCTGCGCCTCAGAGTACCGCTCACTCGACTCGAGCAGTGCCTTGCTGGGAATACACCCCACTCGCAAGCAGGTCCCCCCCAAGGCTTCCTCGGATTCGACACAGCCCACGTCGAGCCCGAGTTGTGCAGCGCGGATGGCAGCGACGTAGCCGCCGGGGCCGGCGCCAATCACCACCAGCTGGTGCTGCACCACGGCCATGACTCAGATCCCGAGCAGAACGCGGGAGGGATTCTCCACGTTCTCCTTCACGGTCTTGAGAAAGGTCACGGCCTCGCGTCCGTCGATAATCCGATGGTCGTACGTCAGCGCCACGTTCATGATGGGCCGAATCACCACCTGGCCATCGCGGGGCACCACCCGATCGCGAATGGCGTGCAGGCCGAGAATGCCACTTTGCGGCGGATTGACGATCGGCGTGGACAACACGGAGCCGTAGATACCACCGTTGCTGATGGTAAACGTGCCTCCTTGCAGCTCCTCCATGCCCAGCGTGCCGGATTTGGCGCTGGCGGCCAGGTCGGCAATGCGCTGCTCGATATCGGCGAAGGTCATGGTGTCGGCATTGCGCAGCACCGGCACGACCAGACCCTTGCCCGAGCCGATCGCGATGCCGATGTCGCAGTAGTCGTGAAACACCATGTCCTGGTCGCGAATGACCGCGTTCACCTCCGGGATCTTCTGCAGTGCGGCCGCCGTCGCCGTCACGAAGAAGGACATGAAGCCAAGCTTGACACCATGGCGCTCACGGAAGGCTTCCCCGAGCTCACGCCTCAGGGCGATCACCTCCGTCATGTCGACTTCGTTGAAGGTGGTGATCAGGGCGGCACTGTGCTGCGCTTCCACCAGTCGGGTAGCGATGGTCCGTCGCATGACACTCATGCGCACGACCCGCTCACTGCGAAGTGCTCCACCGCCGCGCGAGACGACCGGCTGCGCCGGTGCCGAAGTGGTCACAGCCGGTGATGCGGCGTCGGGCGCTGGGCGTGCGACCACCGGCGCCGGCGCTCGCGCCTCCGCGGGAGCGGTCGGTGCCTCAGCATTCGTCCAGGTGCGGACGGCGCGCTCGGCATCTTCCTTCAGCAATCGACCTCCAGGGCCGGTCGGGATGACCTGGGCAGGGTCCACGCCCGCCTGCGCCAACACTCGTTGGGCCGCGGGCATCACGTGGGCACTCGGGGCTGGGGCAGGAGGAGCACCCGCTAATTCGCCGCCGCTGTCTGGCCGTGGAGAGGCTTCGGCCTGGGCCTCGGTGTCCAGCTCGCCGATCACCTCCCCGACCGTTGCGGGTTGCCCTGACTGCTTGAAGATCGCTCGCAACGTGCCGGCCTGCGGCGCAGGCAGCTCGACGGTGGCCTTCTCCGACTCCAGCTCCACGACCGCTTCGTCGCGCGCCACGGCCTCGCCGACGGACTTGTGCCAGTTGCCCACCTCGACCTCGGTGATGGACTCGCCCAACGACGGAACCTCGAGCTTGACGATCATCTCGTGCGGACTCCTGACAGTGGTGAGGCGGCGCGCGATGCGCGGCCGAGTTAGCTTAGCGCGCCGAAGGCCCGGTCGAGCAACATCTGCTGCTCCAGCTTGTGGCTGGCGGCCGATCCCGTCGCAGGCGTGGCCGACTCCGGGCGGCTCACCTGGTGCCACCCCCACCGCTTACTGATGCTCCTACCGAACTTGAGCGACAGGTGGGGCTGGGCCCCCATGTTCTCCGGCTCCTCCTGGACCCACACCATCGGCGTCCCGTCCGGGTACGGCTCGAGCCGTTTCTCGAACTCGTGCCAACGCATGGGGTAGAGTTGCTCCAACCGCACGATGGCGGTGCGCTGTCGACCGAGCTTCGCCCGGTGCGCGACCAGCTCGTGGTACAGCTTACCGCTGCAGAGCAGCACCCGCTCCGCTTCGGCTGGCGGCACGGACTCGTCGGGAAGAATGCGCTCGAACTTCCCGGCTGCAAGCTCGTCCAGGGCCGACACGGCGCGCGGGTGACGGAGCATGCTCTTGGGCGCCATCACGACCAGCGGCTTTCGCCACGGGCGCAGCACTTGACGGCGGAGGCAGTGAAAAAACTGCGCGGGCGTGGTCGGGAAGACGACCTGATAGTTGTCTGCGGCAGCCAGCGCCAGAAAGCGCTCCAGCCGTGCACTCGCATGCTCCGGGCCGGTGCCTTCCAGTCCGTGCGGAAGCAGCAGAACCAGGCCCGACAAGATCTGCCACTTGCTCTCGGCACCGGCGAGGAACTGGTCGACGTAGACCTGTGCTGCATTCACGAAATCGCCGAACTGCGCTTCCCACAGCACCAACGCATCCGGCCGTGCCACGCTGTAGCCATACTCGAAGCCCAGGGTCGCACCCTCGGACAGCGGGCTGTTGAGTATCTGCACCGGCGCCTGTTCCTCGGCCAGATGCTGCAACGGCGCATACTGGGCGCCGCTGAGCACATCGTGCAGCACGGCGTGGCGATGGCTGAAGGTGCCTCGCTCGGAATCCTGACCGGTCAAGCGCACGCTCACCCCGTCGGCGGCCAGCGTGGCAAAGGCCAACGCCTCGGCCGTGCCCCAATCCAAGGGGCGCTCGCCGCGACTCATCTGCCGTCGACTCTCCAGCAGCTTGGCGATCTTGGGGTGCGGCGAGAACCCTTTCGGGACCTCGGCGAGCTTGGCCAGCAGCTCGCACAAGCGCTCTCGCGGAACCCCCGTTTCCGGCTCTGACACTTCGGTGTCGAAGCCCCCCCGGTAGTGAACCCAGCTCGAATTGACGATGTCGTCATTCGGTTCCGCATCGACTTCACCATCGACCACGCGCTCGTATTCACGCTGCAAGTACTCAATGCGATCCTCGGCGATGCGCTCCGTCTCCTCCTGAGTGAGCTCGCCCATCTCCAGCAAGTGATCGCGGTAGCTCTCGCGGACGGTCTTGCGCTGCTCGATGGCACGATACATGGCCGGTTGGGTGAACCTCGGCTCATCCCCTTCGTTGTGGCCGCGCCGCCGGTAGCAGTACATGTCGATCACGACGTCGTGCTTGAACTCCTCACGGTAGTCCATCGCCAGTTGCACGGCCTGCGCCACAGCCTCGGGGCTCTCTCCGTTGACGTGGAAGATGGGAACTTGGAGCATCTTCGCCACGTCGGTCGCATAGGTTCCCGACCGTGCCTGCTCGGGTAGCGTGGTGAAGCCGATCTGGTTGTTGATGACGACGTGCAGCGTACCCCCGACAGCATAGCCGGTGAGCTGGCTCAGATTCAGGCTTTCTTGAACAATCCCCTCCCCGGCAAACGCCGCATCGCCGTGCAGCAAGATCACCAATCCCCGTTCGTGCTCCCGGTCGCCACGACGATCCTGCCGCGCCCGCCCGTACCCCAGCGCCACTGGATTGGCGAACTCCAGGTGGCTCGGGTTGAACATCAGGTCGAGGTGGACCATCGCGCCGACCGACGTCTCCAGCTCCCGGCTGTAGCCGAGGTGGTACTTCACGTCTCCGCGGCCGATGAATCGCTCGGCGTGGACATCCTTGAACTCGCTGAAGATCCTGCGCGGGTGCTTGCGCATGATGTTCGCCAGCACGTTCAGGCGCCCGCGGTGCGGCATGCCGAGCACGATGTCTCGAACGCCCTGGGAGCCCGCCTTGTCGATGGCCATGTCCAGCAGCGGGATGAGGCTCTCGGCCCCCTCCAGCGAGAAGCTCTTGGCTCCCACAAACTTCGTCTGCACGAACCGTTCGAAGGTGACGGCGTCGGTCAGCCGAGTGAGAACCCGCACCTGTTGCTCTCGCGAGAGACGAATGCGGTTCTGGCTGCTCTCCATTCGCTCCTGTAGCCACTCCCGCTCGGCCAGCTCGTCAATGTGCATGAACTGCACCCCGATGGACCCACAGTAGGTGGCGCGCAGTCGCCGCACGATCTCGCGCAGGGCGAGCGGAGTGGCCGAGAGTGAGCCGGCGGAGAACTCGAGGTCGAGGTCCGCCTCCACGAAACCGTAGTAGGTCGGTTCGAGCTCGGGCAGGCTGGACGCGGGCGCAGCGAGCGGGTTCACGCTGGCGATTCGGTGTCCACGAACGCGGTAGTTCCGAACCATCTCGGTGACTCGGTACTGCAGCGTGTTCATGGCGAAGGTCCGCCCACACCGCTCGCAGTTCGCACCGCCCGGGCCGTGAGGCTCCCGCAGCTGGTCCCTGCCGATCAGAAAACGCGGACCGTCACCGGGCTGGCGTCCTTCCGCACCATCGAGTTGCTCGAAGTACCCGCGCCATTGCTCCGGAACCGCTGCCGGATCCCGGAGGTACTGCTCGTACAGCTCCTCGATGAAGGACAAGCTTTGCGTACCGAGATCCGTCATCACTTCACCGCGGGAACGAGCACTACCGAAATGCGGCAACCGTGGTCCCGCCGGAATCTTGTGCCCCGCGGCGCCGCTGTCAACCGCGATCCTCGCGTATCGCTTTGATATCGTTGGATTATTGACGCGATTATCAGCGAGTGCCGCCTTGCCGGCTCTGCTGGTGATTTGGCGGCCGGACGCCTGGCAACAACCTCAGGGCCCGAAGCGATAGCCGAGCTCGAGCTCGCCGTAGTTAGCGGTCCCCTCCTCGGCGAAGTGATCGCCGCTGGCCGTGAAGTGAGCCCAGAGCGCCCGCAATTCCAGGCCTCGCCCCAACCCGTATCGGGCCACGGTGTCGATCTCGGTGCCGGCGTACGCGTCGGCGCCGGCGGCAGGCCGTGGCCGGTAGAAGACGTGACCCTGCCATTCGAGGCGCAACCGCTCGAACAGCTGCACCTGCAGGTATCCGACCGGTCCATACACGTTGGTACGCGGGCCGATGATGTCACTGAACCCCAGCCACTTGTGCGCGGTCGGGTAGAGCTGGTCCCACCCTTCCGCATCGAGCAGCGTCGTCCGGTCGTCGCCACTGGCGTAGAGGCCCTCGACTGCGAGTCGAAAGCGATCGTTGAGCAAGCTCACTCCGAGCTCGAAGTCCGCCTGCAAAGCGCGAACGCTCTGCTTGCCCGCGAGCGCAGGGCGGTGCCCCACCTGCACTCCACCTTCAGCGCGATAGTCCAGCGGCCCGACGCGCTGCTTGATGCGCAACCCGGACGTGGACTGAACTGCCGTAGAGTAGGTGACGTAGGTGGTGCGCGGATCGGTCTCGTCCAGCGGCACCCCCGTGGTGCGCGGCCAGAGTTGGGCCAGACTGTACAAGTCCAGCTCGAGTTCGCCTCCGAGCCCCGGACCCAAGCCGACGTACGCGCCCATCAGGTATTCGTCGCCGTGGCCGACGTTCTCGATGCGTCGGTCCGAAGCTTCGCCACGGGTCAACCCCTCCGCCTGCTGCGTGACGAAGAGATCGATCCACAGACCCGAGTCCCCGGGAAGGAAACGCGCTCGCGCCCCGTCGAACGATCGACCCGTCTGGTTCCAGTCGAGGCTACCGATGACGAGAGCATCGCCGTAATTCATGACGAACCGGCCCAAGTCCAGCTCCAGCCAGGGGTTCTTCAACCGCAGGTAGCCTTCGTGCAGCCCGAGCTGAGCATCGGACACCGTGCTGGGCAACTCACCCCAGAGACCACTCGCCTGGGGGGTGAACTGCAGGATGGCCAGAGAATCCTCGCCGAGCGGCAGGGGCGCGGTTCGGAGGCCGAACCGGGCGCGGTAGGCGACCCACTCGCCCTCGAGCCAACGGTCACGTGAAACCCCCAAGCGATCGTAGCCGTCGCGGGCCTCGAATCGGGTGAAGAACGATGCGCTCGGGTAGAGCGCCGGTGTGACATCCAGCGACCGCTCGCGATACCTCGAAGCGACATCCGGCACCGATTCGGGGGCTGTCGGTGCCGACGACTCTGGCGCTCGGGGCACGGGGGCGTCGAGCGGTGCCGGCGGAACCATCGCAGCGTCGACCACCGGATCGGGCTCGTGCCGAGCCGCCGGCCCCAGACCGAGATCACTGGACACCTCGTCGGGCGGCGCCGGGGGTGGCTCCCCGTCGACCGGAGCGTCCGGCACTTCGCTGCCGGCCTCGGGCGGCGCGGGCTCTGCTGGCGGAGGGTCTGCCGGCTGCGCCCACACCGGGGCCACGGGTCCGATCAGCCCGGCGACGGTGGCGGCAAGAATCCAGGATGGGGTTGCTCTCATGTTCCGCCTCGGGGTGGACGGGGCACTCCTCGACTTTCGCGGCGTGACGGTCTGGTTACAGACTAGCGAGGACCCGGCTCAGGCGCTCATCCGCCTCGACTGCGACGGACTCGAGCTCCGCCGCTTTCACCACACCGAACATCGCTCGCGGATTGGCGATGCTGACGAGCATGCCTTCGGCCGTCTCCCGGACCACGACATTGCAGGGCAACAGCAGGCCGATCTCGGGTTCGATGCCAATCGCACGGTGGGCGAGCTTCGGGCTGCAGGCTCCGAGAATGGTGTAGCGAGGCATGTCGACGTCGAGCTTCTTCTTCAGCGTGGCCTGGACGTCGATTTCGGTGAGCACGCCAAACCCCTCCTGCTTGAGCGCGTCGGTCACTCGAGCCGCTGCCTCTTCGAACGAAACCGCACCGAGTTGCTTGGTATAGCCGTAGTCTGCTCCCGCCATGGGGCACCTCCAGTCCGCTAAATAGAACGTCCTCGGCAAGACGCAAGGCGCATCCACTCGCTCACGCAGGGAGCGGCGTCGATTTTCGCTCGACTCGAGCCGAAGCGTCCCTCACGATGGCAGCCGGCATGGCTGCAGCGGCCCGAATCCTGCTGGTGGAGGACGACTCGTCGGCACGGGAACTGGGGGCTTTCAATCTCCGCAAGGCGGGATACACCGTGGACACCGCCGAAAACGGTGACGCGGCTCTCTCCGCCTTCGACCCTCAGCACCATGAACTGGTCATCACCGACCTCAGGATGGGCGCTGTGAGCGGAATGGATGTGCTCAGGGAGGTCACCGCGCGGGCTCCTGGCGTGCCGGTGATCGTGGTCACGGCGTACAGCAGTGTGGACGTGGCCGTCGAGGCGATGCGGGCGGGCGCTCACGACTTCGTGGGCAAGCCATTCAATCGTGACCACCTGCTGCTCGCCGTGGAGCGAGCGCTCGAGCGCCGACGACTGGCCAACGAGGTACGCGTGCTCCGCCGCCGCGCAGCCGGTGTGGAACGGCCACTGGTCGTCGCTTCGACCGCGATGCAGAAGGTCGTGGAAGTCTCCGATCGCATCGCCGAGAGTGACGCGACGGTCCTGATCACCGGTGAGACAGGAACTGGCAAGGAGCTCATCGCGCGCCGAATTCATGCCCGTGGCCAACGAGCCGATGGCCCCTTCGTGGCGGTCAACTGTGCCGCGGTGCCGGGGGAGCTTCTCGAAAGCGAGTTGTTCGGGCACGTCAAGGGCGCATTCACCGGGGCCACCCAGTCTCGGACTGGACGATTCCGTCAGGCTGGCGGGGGCACGCTCTTCCTCGACGAAGTGGCCGAGCTCCCGTTGCCCCTGCAGGGAAAGCTGCTGCGTGTGCTGCAGGAGAAGACGGTCGACGTGCTGGGGAGTGATCGCCCCGTGGCGGTCGATGCGCGCGTGATTTCGGCCACCAACCGGGATCTGGCGGCGAGCATTCGAGAGGGCAGCCTCCGCGAAGACCTGCTCTATCGGCTCAATGTCGTCGACGTGGCCATTCCGCCGCTGCGGGAACGACGCGAGGAGATCCCGCATCTGGTCACGCACTTCGTGGAACAGTTGGCCCGGGGGAGAGAGCTGTCGATCCCGGCCGAGCTGCTGGATGAATTGCAGGCTCGCCCGTGGCCCGGCAACGTCCGCCAGCTCCAGAATGCCTGCGAGCGCCTGGTGCTGCTGTGCCGAGGCGACACGCTGCGGATTGAAGACCTGCCCCGCAGCGGGACCAGCCGTGCAGACACGACCGCGGCGACGACCAGTCTGGACGACTGGCCACCGCTGCCGGAGAGCGGCCTGAGCCTCGTGGATCTGGAGAACCGGGTCATCGAACGCGTCTTGCGGCTCAAGCGTGGCAACGTCACCCAGGCAGCGAGCTACCTCGGGGTGCCGCGTCACGTGCTGGCCTACCGCATGGCAAAGTACGGAATCGAGCGTGCAGAAGTCGGATCCTAGCCCCCCGACGCGACCCACTCCGTGGTCCATGACCATGCTGTTGTTGGTGTGGGTGCCGATTCTGGCGATCGGCAGCCTTCACTATGGAACCCACACCGAGCTCGTGTGGGTTCACAACGTACTGCGTCGTCTCTACTACTTGCCCATCATCTTCGCAGCCTTCCACCTCGGACTCCGGGGTGGCCTCATGGCCTCGGTGGCGGTGTGCGTCACCTACCTACCGCACGCGTTTCTGCACCTCGGCCACCTGCTGCATTCCGACCCAGGCGACGCCTGGGACAAGGGGCTGGAAATGGTGCTGTACAACGTGGTCGGCGTGGTCGCTGGCTACTTGGCGGACCAGGAGCGTCGTCGGCGAGCCCAACTGGAGACTGCCCTAGACGAACAACAACGATTGCAGCAGCAGCTGGTTCGGGCTGGCCGCCTGAGCGCATTGGGCGAGGTCGTGGCCGGCATTGCCCACGAGATCAAGAATCCCCTGCATTCGCTCAAGGGAACGGCGGAGGTCGTCGACCCGCTCATTCCCGTGGACGCGGAAGAACGCCGCCTGTGGACCATTCACGTCTCCGAGCTCGAGCGATTGGGGAGAGTGGCGGAGCGCTTCGTCTCCTTCTCCAACCCGAAGCCACCCGAGCTGCGTCCGTTGGATCTGCGCGAAGTGGCCCGGAGACTCGTGGAACTCAGTGAGACCGACGCGCGCAAGCGAGGCGTGCGACTGGAAACCCACCTGCCGGAAGAGGCGGTCATGGTGCGAGGGGACCGTGACCAACTGGCGCAGGTCGGGCTCAACGTGGTCGTCAACGCCGTCCGCGCCGTCGGTGACGGCGGAGGTCGCATCGTGGTGACGGTGCTCGCAGGCGACGACCCCCAGACGGACCTGCACCGGATGACCATCGAGAACGACGGTCCCCCCATCCCGGACGAAGAGCTCGATCACTTATTCGACCCGTTCCATTCCGGCAGTCCGGATGGAACCGGTCTCGGTCTGAGCATCTCTGCACGCATCCTGGACCAACACGGCGGCACGCTGGAAGGGGCCAACGCTGGGATTGGGGTGCGCTTCTCACTGGGCGTCCCCAGCGCAAAATGATCCAACTCAGGTGTCGGAGCGCGAACGGCTGCCTCGTGCCCGCACCGGGTGATAGCGACGTGCCATCCACTCGACCGGGATGCCCAGACGGAAGAGCAGCGAAAACAGGTTGACCAGAGTGGTGTAGTAGACGGGCCGCTCCAGGAAGCGACGGCCCGAAACGGTCACCGAGGCTCGGACCCGACGGATTCGACCGCGCCGACGCAGCTCGAGGCTGAGGGCGACATCCTCCATCAAGGGCAAGTCCGGGACCCCCCCCACTTGCTCGAAGGTCGTCCGCCGGACGAACAGGGCCTGGTCTCCGTAGGGGACGCCGCTCCAACGCGAACGCAAGTCGGCCAGGTGCAGCAACGGCGAGAGCCATCCGTGTGCCGCGCGGCCATCGTCACGAACGGTCCAGGTGCGAAAGGCTCCGGCCACGACGGCCGAATCTGCGAGCGCACGACGCACCTGCTCGACGGCTTCCGGCGGCAAGCGAACGTCCGCATGCAGGAACCAGAGGACCGAGCTTCGGGTCCTCGCCGCGCCCGCGTTCATCTGCGTCGCGCGCCCCCGCGCGGCCTCCACCCATCGCACTCCGCTGTGTTGGTGGACCAGCTCGCGCGTGGCGTCCCGGCTCCCGCCGTCGACCACGACGATTTCGTCGATGCCACTGGCGCGATCCAACTGGGTGAGCAACTCGTCGATCTGGCTCGCCTCGTCCAGCACCGAGATGATGACCGCAATCGAGTCGGGTGCAGTCGACGCCACGGGATGCGCGCTCCCAGTCATGGCGGTCCAACGCCTTCGAGCGGAGTCGGAACCTCAGACAGACGCCCGGCCAATGCCCTGCGCGCAAGGCGCGTGACGTAGATGGTCACGCCGATGGTGGCCACGACCACCAGAGCCAAGGCAAGTCGGGTCCACCAAGACTCCTGGGCGGGTGCGCCACTGGCGAGCTCTGCCGCCGAGGTGAGGAGTGACCCCAAGTAGACGTAGACGAACGTCATGGGCAACATGCCGAGCCAGGACGCGAGCACGTAGCTTCCCAGGCGAATGGGGGTGAGTCCGAGCGCATACTTCAGGAACACGAAGGGCGCGACCGGCGTCAGCCTGAGCAACAGCACGACGCGAAAGCCGTCCTCCCCGACGGCGCGGTGGACCGCCCTGATCCGGGGACGGTTGGCGACGCGCTTGTGGATCCAGTCCCGCAAGCGGGTACGCGCCAGGAGGAACGCGCAGGTGGCACCCGCAACGCTCGATACGGACACCAACACCGTCCCCCACAGCGGGCCGTACAAGAAGCCAGCTCCCAACGTCAACGGGGCATCCTTGATCCATGTTTCGGCGGCCGCCAGCGACCGCCGAAACATGGAT
>CAZSVU010000214.1:0-14819 GCA_964610275.1 uncultured Polyangiaceae bacterium
CGGAATCCAAACGGCAGCTTCTACGCCGTCTCTGCCTACCGTTCTCGAGACCTGCGTCGCTGGGAGTACGTGAACGACGTACTGAGCATGACCTCCGATCCCGATTTGAGTCCCGCCAACGTGGAGCGTCCCAAAGTCGTCTACCACGCCGCCACCCAGCGGTACGTGATGTGGATGCACTGGGAGAACGGTAGCGACTACGGCGAAGCACGCGCCGCCGTGGCCAGCTGCGCCACTGTGGATGGCGACTATGCCTACCACGGCAGCTTCCGACCCCTGCAAGACACGGGGGTCATGGATCACGGAAGGCCCGGCTACATGTCGCGCGACTGCACGCTCTTCGTCGACGACGATGGCCAGGGGTATTTCCTTTCCGCCTCGAACGAGAACTACGATCTGCACCTGTATCTGCTGTCCGACGACTACCTTTCGATCGCGCGTCGGGAAGCCCTGCTGTTCGAAGGCGGACACCGCGAGGCTCCCGCCCTGTTCAAGCGTGCTGGTACCTACTTCCTGTTCACTTCCGGCGCCACGGGCTGGTCTCCCAACCAGGCCCAGTACGCCACGAGCTCCTCGCTCGCGAGCGGCTGGTCCAGCATGCGCAACGTCGGCGACGGCAACACCTTCTACTCACAGTCGACGTACGTGCTGCCCGTCGCCGGGAGCCAGGGCACCGACTACTTGTATCTGGGAGACCGCTGGGCCGGAGCCTGGGGTGGCCCCGTCAACGACTCTGCGTACGTGTGGCAACCGATTTCCTTCCCGGATCCAACGACCATGACCATGAGCTGGTCCAACACCGTGCAGATCGACGCGGCAGCGGGTAGCGTTTCCGGCTCGGTCAATACGTTCATGTTCGTCAACCGGAGCAGCGGCATGGTGGTGGCCGTGGAGGGCCCAACGGACCAGAACAGCTCCGACGTCGTTCAGTACGAGCAGGGCGTGGCGAACGGCTACATCTGGCGCCTCAACTACGACGGCGCCGGCTACTTCCGTCTGACCAACGAAGCCGGGGGCAAGGTGCTGGACGTGCCCGACGAGTCTCTCGACGCCGGTATCCCTCTGCATCTCTGGGACGACAACGGTGGAGATCACCAGGCTTGGCGCCTCATCGACATCGGGCAGGGCGAGTACCAAATACGCAACAAGAACAGCGGCCATTGCATCGGGGTCTCCGGCGGCTCGACCGATCCCGGCGCCATCATCGAGCAGCAAGCGCAATCCAACGGCGACGAACAAGTCTGGGAGATCGTCGTGGCCGAATGAGGCGCGTGGGTCATCCAAGCGGGGGTGAAATCGCCTCGGCTGAGTGGACGGCGGCGCTGGCGAGTCGCTGAACGGCACTTGGGTGTGGTGGCGAACCCTTGGGCGCTGGCGAAGAGCGTCCACGGTGGCCAGCGCGGACCGAACTGGTCGCCGTGGTCGAGCTGCGCGCGCACCTGGGCAGCGCCGCCATCGGCGATCGGCGACGAGTGGGGTGCGATCGCCCGAGGCTGTGCTCGCGGTGCAGTCACGTCGGCTCCTAGCCGCATGGATCGAGTTTCTGGGAACGACAGCCCCGGGGTTTCGGCTCTTGGGGGGCCACTGGCAGAGCAGGCCCGCAAGAAGTCAGAGACGGAACGGTTGGGTGAAGATCCGCGCGACAGGCAATGTCCAACTGCGCAATTGCCGAGCATTCATCCCCTCTGCAGAATCCGCAGGCTGGCGGGGAGTCGCCGACGTAACGACAGGAGCGAAAGCCGTGAACGACCGCTACATGGTCATTGATTTGGCATGCACCGACCAGACTCCGGGACCACACGCCTGCGCTCAGCTCTCCCATGGACACGTTGGCCGGCGAGGTCCAATACTTCAGGCGCGTGGCGGACAACTCTGTTGGGATCTGCCTGTGGGAAGGCGACGCCTGCCAGCAGTCGGGCCAATGCGACAGCGGTCTCTGCGACCAAAGCGTCTGCGTGTACCAGTAGGTCACCCGTCCGCCGCCTGTGCCGGCCTCTGCCGCGGTTTCGGTGCCAGGCGCGGGGCGGGATACGGTGCGGGGACCACGGCTACGGTTTCCAGCTTCGTGGTGCCGCCTGCTCGCGCGGGGACGAATCCGGCGCGGTGGGAGTACACGTGCATGGTGCTGCCCGCCCGCGCATCAGGACCCACTCCGAATGCAAGCGAGCTGGCGAATATGAACACGGCTGGAGGCGAGGGGTGGGAGTTGGCCACCGTTCAAGGCGGCGGGCAGTTCAACACCGTCCTCTGCTTCAAGCGCGCCCTGCCGTAGCTGCACCGGGAGAGCACCCGCCACCGGCGCGAGCGATGGGAGGGCACTGGCGCCGGTGCGGGTGAAGGTTCGGGCCCCGAGGGACGTGACCGGGTGCGGAAACGCCGCCGTTTCGGGCCCACGATCGGCGTGACGAGTGCGGCGGGGCCCATTGGACCGGTGACCAAGCGGAAAACATGCTGGTTTCGGTCGCAGTTGCTGGCTGAGCTAGGCGCGTGCGGCAGCGGCTCTCCCTGGGGAAGGTGGAGCGCGGTCGGATCCGTCCAGCGCATGCCCGGATTTGACCGGGGCGAGATCTGGAACCCTGGTGCAGGCGCGAGATTCTTGCTGTGTCATTGCTCGCTCTGCATGGCACGTGCCGTGCAATCGGGTCCGGCACGCGGTCCCGGAGAGGGGACGTGCTCCATGTGCCACACCTTTCCCCCAGGTCTCGACCTTGGGGTGCTCCCCTCTCCGGGACGGTCTTCCTCGTGGCCTGCGGGCGGGGCCCTGTGCTGCGGGGGCATTGCTTGCCGAACGGGCGGATCTCGTGCTGCGGCTCGTCCCTCTCGATGAGGCGGAGCACCGACGCCGATCGTTGCATTGACGGGCGGGGCATCGAAGCATCGACGGTGCTTGGTGGCTGGCCTGCATCACTACCACCGGACAGCGTAGACGCATGCGCTGGGCGACGCGGGCAAACCATGAGACCGCGGCAGCGCTGCGAGTTGGCCTCGGAGCTCGGTGAACGCCAACCGAGTTGACGAGAACCGCAGTCGGATCCGTAGATCCCCGTCCCGTCGGGCAGGCACGTGCCTTGCGTTGCCTCGAACTGGACCTCGAGTCGCCGTTCTCACCTCGATGCACACGTCACGTGGGAGCGGTTCGAGGCGGGGTCATCCATCCGTTTGCACGCTCTCGGGTTGGGCAGATCGGTGCGCGCCAAGGTGCCGGCTGTCAAGGAGCTTGGACCATGATGAAGCATTCAACCAAGTCACGAAGTCTGGTGGCGCATGCGTTGCGCGCCAGCGCTGCCGCGCTGCTCATCGCCGTCGGATTTGGCGCTCTCGCCACCGGTTGTCTCGATCGACCGGTGTCGCCGGTGAGCCCGAACACGACGAATATCTTCGTCGACCGCATCACGGTCTACGTGGTCGACAAGATCGATCTCCTGTTCATGATCGACAACTCGATTTCCATGGCAGACAAGCAGGAGATGCTCCGCGAAGCCGTCCCGCAGTTGCTCAATCGATTGATCGACCCGGTGTGCGTCGAGCCGGGCTCGGAGCCTCCAGTCGTCGTCCAGGAAACCAGCCAAAACGGGTGCCCCGAAGGCAGCGAACCCGAGTTCAACGCGGTCCAGGATATCCACATCGGGGTCATCACCTCCAGCCTGGGTGGCAACGGCGGCAGGCTGTGCACGCCAGACCATGGCGGCTACTGGAACGAGACCCAGAACGACCGGGGCCGGCTGATCTCACGCCAGGGCCCTTCGCAGTACTTCGACGCGCCGCCCACCACCTGGAACGACATGGGCTTCCTGTCCTGGGATCCGGAGAGTAGCGCGCGCAACCCCGAACCGATTCCGGGTGAATCAGACCCCACCCCGATGGTGGACAACTTCCAGAACCTCGTGACCGGCGCGGGCGAGCAGGGCTGCGGCTACGAAGCCTCGCTGGAGGCCTGGTACCGCTTCCTGGTGGATCCGGACCCGCCCCTGGACGTGCTGTACGACGAGGCCCGGCGGGAGTCGGTGGGCGTGGGTGTGGATGACGTCGTCTTGGCGCAACGCGCCCAGTTCCTCCGTCCCGACTCGCTGGTGGCGATCATCATGCTCAGCGACGAGAACGACTGCTCGGTGATCGACCACGGTATCGGGTATTGGATGGGGGACACGGACGACGGCGCCATGCCGCGGGCCACCTCCCAGTGCGATGCCGACCCCAACGACCCCTGCTGCCTGAGCTGCATTCAGGCGAACTGGCCGAACGGGTGTAGCGATCCCCGGAGCGACCCCAACTGCCAGGCGGGGTGGTTCCACGGCGAAGTGGACGACTCGCAGGACCGGCTCAACCTGCGCTGCTACGATCAGAAGAGGCGGTTCGGTCTGAACTTCCTGCACCCCACTTCGCGCTACGTCACGGCGCTCACCTCGCACGAGCTCACCACGCGCGCGGGCGAGCCCGCCGTCAACCCGCTGTTCGCGGCGAACGAAGAGTACTACCCGGACTTGGTGCCGCGCCTGGACAACTCGCTGATCTTCCTGGCGGGCCTCGTCGGTGTGCCCTGGCAGGACATCGCGACCGACGACTCGCTGGACACGAGCTCCGAGACCATGCGTTATCTTCGAGCCGATGAAATCTCGGCGCGGGGGATCTGGGATCAGATCCTGGGCCAGCCCGACGCGAGCCCGCCGGTGGCGCCGTCCGACCCGTTCATGGTCGAGTCGGTGGCGCCGCGCAGTGGGGTCAACCCGCGGACCCAGATTGCGATCAGCCCGCCGGTGCCGGGTCCGGGCGGCAACCCGATCAACGGCCACGAGTACCGCATCGATGCCAACTCGGACTTGCAGTATGCGTGCATCTACCCCCTGGCCACACATCGCGACTGCGCGACCCCGCAGCCGGGCGAGGGATGCGACTGCAAGACTGTCGAGGGCGTGTCCGACCGGCCACTGTGCAACGACACCACTCAGGAGTACGCCAAGGCCTACCCGGGCACGCGCTTCCTCGAGGTGCTTCGGGACTATGGCACCAACTCCATCGTGGCCTCCATCTGCCCGAAGCACCCGAGCTGCGACGATCCGAACAATATCAACTGCGGATACAACCCGGCCGTGGCTGCGATCATCGATCGGCTGAAGAGCGTTCTCAAAGGCACCTGCCTGCCGCGGGAGCTCGCCACGGATTCCAATGGCTTGGTCCTCTGCCAGGTGGTCGAAGTCTCGCGCGAGCCGAACCCGGCTCCGTGCGGCGACGGACTGCCAGGGCGATCGGCCGTGGAGCAAGAAGTGCGCGACGCCATTCTGGCCAAGATGCAAGACTTGGAGATGTGCGGTGGCGAGACGACCCCGTGTAGCCTCTTCTCCTTGTGTCAGCTCACGCCCGCGGCCGAGAACGTCAACGAGCCTGCCTACCAGGAGTGCTTGCGCGAGTCCGAGGCCAACATCCAGTCGGCGACTGGCTACTGCTACATCGACGGTATGACCGACTTCAACCAGGATGGCGTGGTCAACTGCACGTCCGAGTGCTACTCGAGCGGCGCCGAAGGGTGCGATTGCCTTGGCAACCCGGAGTTCGTGGTCGGCTGCGAGGCGTCCCAGCGTCGCCTCTTGCGCTTCGTCAGCCCGGCCAACGCAGAGCAACCGCTCCCCTGGCCGAATTCCACGGTGTTCGTGGCCTGCCAGGGTGTGGCCTTCCGAACCGACTGAGTCGCCGTTTGGGCACCCGTGCCGCACGGGCGGTTGTGCCGTGGAGGGATCCAGAATCAGGAAGTCCTGATCGGGATGCCTTTGATGGAGTATCATGCCGGCTGCTGCGGGCGGCTTGCGGCGGGAAGGTGGCACATGCGTGGGGTAGTGGCTTTCGGTCTGGTAGTGGTGGCCGGGGTTGCCGTTGGGACCGGCTGTGGCGGAACCAGCACGGGTGGTCGACAGACGGATGGTGCGGCGGGCACCGCGACGGGATCCGGTGGGACGGTCGCCAGCGGTGTGGGCGGAGCGTCGGGCAGTGAGGGCAATCCTTCGAGCGGCGGCAGTGCGGCACCTTCGAGCGGCGGGAGAACTGGCGCGGGTGGGAGCGGCACGGGCGGCGCAGGGGCCGCCACGGTCGAGGACCTGTGCCCGGAGATCGTTGCGGCGGGGTGCGCGGCACTCGCCACCTACTTGCCGGACGAAGCTACGTGCGTCGCTGTCCTGCCCATGTTGGCCGGACTCTGCCAACCGGCGACCAACGACTTGCTGGCGTGCACGGGTCCCGATCCCAGCATTACGTGTGACGCTGCGGGCGCACCGACCTCTGCGGGTTGCGAGACGGAGTGGGGTGCGGTGATGACCTGTGTCGCGCAGTTGACCGGGGGTGCCGGCGGCTGACTCGAGCCAAACCACGTGGCCCGTGCCGATCGGCTCGCGCGCGCCCGAAGCCTGGCGGCGCCTCGCTACTTGTCGGCTTGGGCCAACGGCAGCAGAATGCACACGCGGGTGCCCCGGCCGAGTTGGCTGTCGACTTCGATGGCGCCGCCGTGGCCGTGGATGATGCCCTGCACGGTGGCGAGACCCAGGCCACGGCCGAGCGGTTTGGTGGTGAAGAAGGGGTCGAAGGCGCGGACGGCCGTAGCCGGATCCATGCCGGGGCCGTCGTCGATGACCTCCAAGCAGGCGTAGTCACCCTCCAGCAGCTTCGTGTCCGGCCGCAGACGGTCGAGCCGCAAGCGATCGCAGTGGGCGCGCCGTGTGGCAATCGTCACGCGGCCGCTCGATTCGCCCAGGGCCTCCGATGCGTTCACCACCAGATTGGTCAGGACCTGCTGTAGCTGAGTCCAGTCTGCCTCCACCGGCAGGTCCACGTCGGCGAGCGCGTAGTCGACCTCGGCCCGCTCGCGGACGGCGCTGCGTATCAACGCCTGGGTCTCATCCAGGAGCGTGTTCAGGTTCACCACGTACCGCACCAGGTCGACCTTGCCGCTGTAGGCGCGCAGCTGATCGGTGAGCTCCGCTGCAGCGTCGACGATGTCGGTGATGTCAGCGAGATAGCGATGCGACGGAGCCTCCGGTGCCAGATCCCGCAAGGCCAGCTGGGCGTTCCACTCGATGCCCGCCAGGAGGTTGTTGAAGTCGTGTGCCAGACGCCCGGCCATGGTGCCGAGGCTCTCCAGCTTGTCGACCCGCTGCAGCTGGGCCTCCAGGGCCAGCTTTTCCGTCTCCGCCCGCACGCGATCGGTGATGTCCAGGTTCAGTCCGAGGATCCCACAGATGCGCCCATCGCGGCGTACGGGCGCGATGATGTTGAAGAACGACCCGTGTTGCCCGGCGAGGGTGTACTCGACCACGCCGCGAACCGTCTCCCCCGAAAACGCGCGGCGGTTGTTGGACTCCCAGCGTTCTCGCACCTCGGCGTTGGGGGCCATCTCGCCGGGAGTGCGCCCGACCACGTTTCCCCAGTGCTGTCGGCATACGTTGTTCTGCAGCGCGTAGCGCCCGTCCTCGCCGACCAGGAAGAAGTCGAAGGGCAGGCTCTCCAGGGTGGCCCGGAGCACGGTTTCGCTGATTCGGAGGCGCTCCTCGGTCTGTCGCTGCTCCAGCGCAATGCCGACGCTGGTCCCGATGCGCTCCAGCATGCGAACGTCCTGCAGCGTGAGCTTGCCCGTCTGTCGGTCGTTCAGCTGGAGCAGTCCGATGACGTTGCCGGCCGAGCGCAAGGGCACCAGCACCATGGACTCGTATCCCGCGGTGTGGCAGTGCTGGCGCGCGCCCTGCAACCAGGGCTGATAGGCGGGGTCGGCGAGCAACTGCGTCGTGCTGTTGGTCCAGAAGCTGCCGCCGGTGGTGAACCAAGGTTGCTTCGGGTTGCCGCGACTTCGGATGACCGCGCCGCACATGCAGTCGAGTTCGGCGCGACCATCGGCACCGCGGGCGACGCTCCCGTCCGAGGCGCGTCGATACAGACTGCATTCGGCTTGGACGAACTCGTCGGAGAACCCTCGGGTCGTTCGATAGGGGTAGTCACCGTTGGTCTCAATCCGCACGCCGACCGCCTCGAATGCGGTGGCCTTCTGGACCAGATCCAGGATTTGCCCGACGGCGTCATCGGCCGGAAGGTTGCTGCTCAGCACGTCGAGCACTCCTGCCGAGAGCGTCAAGTACCTGCCGGTGCGATCGGATCGGGACCGGCCGACCGAGCTCACCGGGGCATCGGACTGGAGTTCCAGCTCTCGCTGTAGCTCCGCCCATTTTGCCCCATAATCTGCCATCTATGCCTGCCTGATTGGTCCGAGATCAACTGACGATTCTACATGATAACCGCCCGGAGCCCGGCAGCACAACCGATTGCTCCTCCCAGGAGCAAAGGCGCCGGAGTCTTTGGGCTTTCGGTCGCGGCCTGCCGGGTCTTCTTGCACCGACGTCGCGCCCAGCGGGTTCGGGCCAGAGGCCACAGCCAAGCGAGTCGCCAATCGCAGGGCAGGGGCGCCGGAGCTCGGGCAGCGGAAATCGCGCGTGCGACGCGTGGGATCGGAATGCCTACGGCGCTTCCACTGCGCCGACGTCCGGTGCGTTGCCGCGGACATTGCCGAGCAGGTCCTCCAGGGGGCACTCCGAGGCCAGCGCCGCGTCGAGTGCCACACTGCCCGAGCCGGGAGTGCCGTAGGTGGTCGCGGTGTTGATGTGGACCTCGCAGATGCTCGCAGAGCCATCGGCGAAGGTGCCGCTTCCCGGTTCCCACCGAGGCAGCACGAGACCGGCCTGACTGGCCAGCACTGGATCCCCGGTGATGGACTCGGTGTCGTCAGTGACGTTGATGGCGTCGGTGCCGTCGACGGGGATGGCCGATCCGCCGTTGTAGTAGACGTTGTGCAAGAGGGTGGACGACGTGGTTTCTCCCGGCGGGGTGTCGGAGAAGTCGTTCATGCTACCGGTCGGATCGGACCAGATGTTGTTGTGGAAGACGATGTTCTCGTTGGCCGGATTCGAGCCTTCGACGTTCAAGCGAAACGCAAATGCGTTGCTCGGAAGGTCCCCCACCACCGTGTTGCTACGGAAGGTCACGTTCTGTCCGCCCTTGACGCCAAACGCGGCGCGCAGGTCGTTCGGCGAGTTGCCGAGCAGCAGGTTGTTCTCGATGAGCACGTTGGTGGCCTCGAAGTTTGCGGTGCCGTCTTCGCCGACCAGGATGAAGTTCGTGCCCGTGTTCCCCTGCCAGTTGAACATCACGTTGCGTTGCACGGTGATGCGAGTGCTGCCCAGGATGCCGTCGGTGTCGCCGTTGCTGTCCTTGATCACGATGAAGCTGCTGGTGTCGTTGGCGTTGCTACGCCCGCTGCCTTCGAAGTCGTTGAAGAAGACGTTGTCGCGCACCACCACGTCGGTGACGCTGTTGATGTCGATATGCTCGTCCGACCCCGTCTGGTTGTAGAACATGTTGCGCTCGATGGTGACGAACTCCGCTCCGTTGTTCACCTTGAGGATGTCGTTGTTGTAGCTGTCGTGCAGCACGTTGTTGCGGAGCACGATGCGCCCCACCCGACCTTCACTCGAGTCGCGTAGATTCTGGATCTGTACGACGAGCGCGTCGGCGCCGGCAGCGTCGTGGGCGATGTCGAACCCTTCGAGGGTGATGCCTTGACCATAGTAGCAGGTGACCACGGTGGCGTGGTTGCGCAGCCGGGCCTGGTAGGGGATTTCGGAGACCACCACGACGCCCTGCGCGAACGTGCCGCGGAGTTGTACCCGTCCGTAGTACTCGCCCGGGTCGACGACGATCACGCTGCCATCCGGAACGTTCTGCAGCGCATACGAGATGGTGGCCCAGGGATTCTGCTCCGTGCCGGCACTGGCGTCGTCGTTGCCGGCCGTGGCCACGTAGTAGGTGGGCCCGGTGGGTAGCGGTCCGCCGCAAGGAGCGGGCGGTGTGGGGGCGCCACCGGCTCCGGCGCCGCCACCGACTCCGACCGTACCACCGCTGCCCGGTGCGCCACCGCCGTCCAGAGTGCCGGCCGCGCCGGCGCTGCCGGCGCTCGCCACCTGTCCGCCAGTGCCCGGATCGCCGCCACCTGCTGCTGCGTCACCGGTGCCTGCCGTCCCGGCGCTGCCCGGATCTCCACCACTGGCGGTTGCGTCACCCGCGCCTGCGTCGCCACCGCTGCCCACGGTTCCGCCACTGCCCGGGGCACCGCCCGCGCTGGGGCCACCGGCCACGCCCGCGCTACCGCCTGGTCCAGCTCCGGCTGCCGGGGTTCCAGCGTCCCCCCTGTCTCCGCCACTCGCGGTCGTCCCACCGGTGGCGCTGCTTTCGCCGGCGGCGCTGTCGCCGCCGCTCCCGGTGATCCCGCCACTGCCCGGTGCGGTGGTGCCAGCTGCGCCGGCAGCCGAGTCGTCATCGTCTCCGGAGGAGCTGCCACCGCCGCACGCGGTCGCCACGAGCAGCGCAATGGTCCAACCTGCTCGATTCCACGCCGTCGTTCTCAGCATGGGCCGAGTCTAGCTCCATCCCAACGGCACGGGTGGGAGCAGTCCACCGATCATTCCCGAACGCGGCGGGGCGAACGCGCCAGTGCCGGCCGCGTCGTACTCGACGTCCGTCGAGCGTCGGGCTACTCATCGCGGCATGACGAAGACAGCGATGCTGGGAGTTGGCCTGTGCCTGGGGTTTGGCATGGGATGTGCGGCGTCCCATTGGCTCATTCCACCGGCACGCGCGGGTACGAATCCACCCAGGTTCGAGTACACGTGTATCTGGCACCTGGATACTGGCAAGGGGAGCATCGAGGAGCTCAACCACGCCGGCGCGGAGGGGTGGGAAATGGTAGCTGCCGTCGAGAAACCAGCGGGCGATCTCTGGTGCTTCAAGCGGCCACTGCTGTGGTGACGGTGGCCTTTTCGTGGGCGCCGACGGCGCTCACGGTAGGTCGACGACTTCCAGGCCGTAGGCGTCCAGGGAGCAGAGCGCCACGTCGTCGTGGATGGTGATGTCGCTGACGTAGCCGTAGCCCGAGGTGACGGCGCCGATTTCTTCGAGGGTGGGGGAGGCGACATCGGCGGCGTCGACGACGCCCATGGAGTAGCGCCCCAGCCCGAGCACGAGTCGGGTGCCTTGGGCGGCCAGGTTGCCCGAGTAGTAGGAGAAGTACGGGTCGTCACGTTCCGCCACGACCTGTCCGACGACCAGCTCGTCGGTGCTGGGCGCCACGGTGGTCACGCGCACTTCGCCTGGCTCCACGCCGCCTGCTCCCACAGGTCCGTCGATCGCCACGGCGTAGCCGTAGTACTCTTCCCGCGAAACCAGAAACGCGCAATCGTCGCCTAGCGCGGTGGCGGAGACGTACCCGTCTTCGTCGAGTGGCTCGGTGTCGAGCAGGCTGGCGCTGCGCTCTTCCAGGGCCACGAGGTGCAGAGTGCGGTTCACCCACTGGCAGCGGCCCGTATCGGAGTCGAAGGTCGAGCTCGACGGATGGTCCGCATAGCACTCCGTGTAGTCAGCGGCCGGAGCGTTGGCAGGCTGGTAGTCGACCGTGACCAGGCGTTGGGAATCCGGGTCGTAGCTCAGCACGGAGCCGGGCACGTTCACCGACGGGAGCACCTCGGGCGCGTGCGGATTGGCGACGTCCACTCGATCCACGTAGAACCGCACCCGGTCGAGGTCGCCGCCGACGGCGCGCCAGTGGGTGCTCATCACGGTAGAATCAGCGACGATCAGGCCGGTGTGCCCGAGGCCCTGCGGTCCGATCACGGTGCCGGCGTGGCGGATCTCGGTGGGATCGGAGAAGTCGAGGAACTCCAGGCGTGTCCGCCGCTCCTGGCCCGGCTCGTAGTAGGCGTACGGGTCGCTGGCGGTGGTGTGCTGCACGACCACCGTAGACCCCAGCTGGACCACGGAGGTTCCGGTGTCGATCAAGCTCGCATTGCTGTAGGTGTAGTAGCTCCACAGGTCGAGACTGAATTCGAAGGTGCGTGCGTCGACGACGGCCGGCTCGGCCGGATCACTGAAGTCGACCGCCAGTGCGATGGTGCGGGGTGTGCGAGCGTCGGTTTCGGCGTCGTAGGTCCAGTAGTCGTAGGACGAGATGAGCAGGTACGCGATCGTCCCGTTGACGAAGGCCGGCATGTCGTAGAAGCGCCAGGAGTAGCATTCGTCACCGAGCAACCCTCGGGCTTCGAGCTCGGCCATGAGATCGAGACGGCCCAGCGGATCGTAGGCGTCCGGGGCGCTCGCACTCACCACTTCCAGCGTGACCTCATCCGACCACCAGTCGGTGCGGAACCGCAGCACGTGGTCTCCAGCCGACAGAGTGCGATTGACTTTCATCGCAATGGGTAGGTCGGCGGTGAGACTCGGACGGTCCCGGTCGGTGATGTCGAAAGTCTGAACGCGTTCTTCGGACACCGTGAACATCCGCTCGTCGTGAAGGAAGGCACGCCGCGCCTCGCCACGCTGCGGGGCCACGCCGCGCAGCGTGAGGGTGTCGGCGGTGAAATTGATGAGCTGTACTCCGCTGCGGTAGCGGCCGTAGCAGGCGTCGTCGGTCTCGTATTCGTAGCCGCCGTAGGGAACGAAGATGAGACCCAGGTCGTCCAGGATGGTGAACGCCTTGTGGATGCGATCCTGGTCTTCGGCGAAGCTGCCCCAATCGCCGCCGAAGTTCACCCGATCGAGCAGGGCGGGGTTGGCGAAATCCGACACGTCGAACAGGGACACGTTCAGTGCTCCGTCCGCGTTGGCAGTGTCGAATCCGAGCGCGAAGATCCGATCGCCTCTGGGCTCCATGTGATAGACCCAGCCCGGGATTTCGAGCTCGCCCACCTGCCTGGGGTTGCTGGGATCCGACAGGTCGATGGTGAACAGCGGATCGGTCCGTTCGAAGGTGATGGCGTAGGCCTTTTCCGAGTCGAAGCGAACGCTGCGCAGTTGCTCGGGTCGCGGCAGGGTCATTGGGGCGCGACCCAGTGGCTGCAGGTCCTGGGAAGAGACCACCTCGTACGTCTGGATGATGGGTGGCGACTCCAGGCTCCAGCTCGGGGGCTGGCTGATCACCCGGAGTATCTGCTGTTGCTCGTCCATCTGCCAGCGGCTCTCGATCATGCCCTCCACCTCGAGCGTTGCACCGGCCACCATGTCGCCAGCCGGATCGGAGATATCGACGACCTGGATGGTGGATGTGTTGTCGGTGTCGCTGCTCCACCGCGGTCCGGATACGTACATGCGCTCGGTGGTCACGGTGACGCTGCGTCGGCCGTAGCCCCAGCTCTGCTCGGGTTCGACGAATGCGAGTCGGTCGACCTCCTCGATCGCCGTGGGGCTGGCGACGTTCAGTGAGACAATCGACGTCTGCGGAGTATTGGCGCAGCGCCAGCAGTAGCCGTCTTGGTAACCGACCACGTAGAGGACGTCGCCGACGATGCGGGAGTCGGAGATGTCGCCCGGCACGGAGAACTCACCGATGATCTCGACGTTGCTCGGACTGGCCACGTCCAGAGCGACCACCTGACTGGTCTGAACCCACTGGGTGCTGTCGCTGGCCTCGTCGTACTCGTACGTGCCCCAACCCGTGAACAAGGCCAAGACGACGTTGTCGCGCACGTACATCTCGAACGGCTCCGCGGACATGCGGAAGCGGCCCAGCAGGGTCAGCTGGTCGCGGTTGGAGACGTCGATGATCGACAGCCCCCCCGTGCGCGACATCGCATAGAGAAGGTTGCCCGCGAGTTGGAAGATGTCCGCCTCTTCGATGGCGCGCACGACTTCGCCCGTCGCGCCCTGCGGTGCGGCCTCCAGGGTGACCGACGCATCGCCAGCCAGTGCGCGGTAGGCCCCCTCATTGCCAGCACCGGGGTTGGTGGACTCGAAGTCGCTGCCCACCTCTTCGGGGCCATTGGGGTCGGTGCCGGTCCCGACTCCCTTGCCGCCACAGGCAGGGGCCAGCGCAGCGAGAATCAGTGCCGCTCCAAGACGGGTTCGAGTTGCCAGCTTCGGGGTCGTGCACTTCATGGGGGCCTCCACCACTGGGAAACGTGCAACCGCCAGGCCAGGTGTGAGGATCGGCTCATCTCGTTGAAATTGCACGCACTTGGTCCGAGTTGGCGCGATCCGCTTGTGCCACGCTGTGCCGGAGTCGCCGCCCCCGGACGCGTGGGGTGTCGCGCGCCGGGTCGGGGCTGCCCGGCTCTGTCACCGACGGCACCGGTCTGGTAGACGCAGGCCATGGCCTCCGTCGAAGCGCGGATCATCCTGGCTGCGATGCGACGCGACGTGCGGGACAAGGACATGGGCGATGGCATGTGGGCGGTCGGGCCCATGCGGCTCGAGGTCGACATGGAGCCGGACGAGTACCAACAGGCACTCGGCGAGCTGGAGGAGCTGGGCCTGATCGCGCTCGACAGCGAGGAGGTCATGGTGCTGACCGATCGAGGGCGCGAAGCGATGGCCGATGCGGGTCTCTACAATCGACTCGTGGGCGATTGAGCGCGGGCACCTTGTGCTCCAGGCCGCACCCTCGCTCGGAGGTTGGGCCGGGCGGCGTGAAGATGATGGAGCAACGTCGCTGAGTTGAGTGCTGCGGAGGAGTGGCGAAGAGGAGGCGGACAAATTCGCACTGCGTGTCCGGGACGGGGACCGGGACCGGGTCGGGATCCGGCGACCGTGCCCGTGGCGGGGTCTGGTGACCGGGTCGGGGTCGGCGACGGCGTGAAGCAGGCGCGCGCCAGCTGCGCTGGCACTGCGCCTGCAGCGGCGGTGCGCCCGCGATGGCCGGCGCTGGTGCCGCGTATCCGGCGCCACGATCGGTCGCTAGCCGTACAGCTGGTGAGAGCCGCCTCGTCAACGGTTTTGAATTTGGGAGAAGGTGAGTACTCCGATCCGGG
>CAZSVU010000215.1:0-14728 GCA_964610275.1 uncultured Polyangiaceae bacterium
GCGTCAGTGGCGACTGCGAATGCCCCGACCCGGGCCAGGAGCTCTGCAACGGCGCTTGCGTCGACACCCAGACCGACGACGACAACTGCGGCGGGTGCGGTATCGTCTGCTCCGGCGGCCAGAGCTGTGACGCCGGCCTCTGCGAGTGTCCCACGGGCAGCACCGAGTGCGACGGCCAGTGCGTCGACACTTCCTCGGACGACCAGAACTGCGGCGGCTGCAACCAGGCCTGTCCTGCCGGGCAGCAGTGCGTCGACAGCAACTGCGAATGCCCCGCCGGAACCACCGACTGCAGCGGCGAGTGCGTGGACACCACCGGCGACGACAACAACTGCGGCGCCTGTGACAACGTGTGTGGGACCGAACAGCAATGTGTGGACAGCGACTGCGTGTGTTCGGGGGGCGAGACGGCCTGCGGCACCGAGTGTGTGGACACCACGAGTGACATCGACAACTGCGGCGCCTGCTACGCAGCGTGCACCGCAACCGGCCAGGATTGCGTCGGCAGTACCTGCGTCTGCCTGAACAGCGGTGAGGTCTGTGACGGCGCCTGCGTCGACACGCAGACCGACGCAAGCCATTGCGGCGACTGCGACACGGTCTGCGACACCGGTGACACCTGCGTTGACGGTGCGTGCGTAGGCAATCCCTGCACGACGCCCGGGGAAGTCATGTGCGATGGCCAGTGCGTGAACCCGCTCTACAACAACTCGCACTGCGGCGAATGCAACAACGCCTGCGCCAGCGGCGGCTGGTGCGACCTCGGGACTTGCGTCTGTTCCTCGGGACAGCTCGACTGTGACGGAGTCTGCACCAACGTGGCCTGGAACAACGACCACTGCGGAGAATGCGGCAATGCGTGCACAGGAGGCGAGTGGTGCAACAACGGCACCTGTGAATGCCCCTCCGGGCAGACCTGTGACACTGGCTCCGGCGGCACGACCGGCTCCGGCGGGGACACCGGCGTGGGCGGCACCACCGGGATCGGCGGGGACACCGGCGTGGGCGGCACCACCGGGATCGGCGGGGACACCGGTGTGGGTGGGTCGGGCACGGGTGGCTCTGGCTCCGGCGGAAGCAGCGGCACGGCCAGCGAGTTTTGCGGAGGCGGCGGAGTGCGCAGCGGTACGGCCACGTGGTACGCGCTGGCGTCGCTACCCGCCTGCGGGTACCCCCAGAACACCCTGCCTCAGTACTACGCGGCCATGTACGACGAGGAGTACGGCACGGCCGACGTTTGTGGCGCCTGTGTGGAAGTCACCTACGGCGGAAGCAGCCTGGTCGTGCAGGTCGTCGACGAATGTCCGTACCAGGGGAACGAGGAGTGGTGCTACGCCGGTTCGAACCACCTCGACCTGAATGAAACCGCGTTCAACTACTTCGCCCCCAGCTCCCAGGGCGTGCTCAGTGGCCTCACCTGGAGGTACGTGCCCTGCACGGTCAGCGGCAACCTCGAGTACATCATGAAGCAGGGCAGCAACATCTGGTGGTCGGCCGTCCTGATCCGCAACAGCGAGGTACCGATCGTGAGCGTCGAAGTCAGCACCAACGACACCGATTGGGTCTCGCTGACACACACCGACTACAACTACTGGGTCGCGGAGAGCGGGTTCGGAACGGGCCCGTACACGCTGCGAGTCACCGACGCGGATGGTGGGGTCACCGTCGCCACGGACGTCCCGACCCTGACCACGACGGATCTCCCAGCCGATCAACCCGGTACGCTGAACACACAGCTGCCCGGGTGTGACTAGCCCGGGAGCAACGCTCCCGGGCTTCCCAACCAACCGCCGTCCCCCCCTACTGCTGCACCCCCACCCGGCGCACATTCCGATTCAACGCCAGCCCGCCCGCTAGCGCAGCTAGTTCGCGGATGAAATCGCGCAACAGCGCGGACACAACCGGAGATTCGCAAGCGAGCCGCGTCTGGTCTTGCGATGACTTGACAGGAAACGCGCGAGAAGTCGCAGCTGAGTGCTAAAGAGGGGGTGAAGGGAACGGGCACGGGCGAGGTTGGGGGGATGGGCATGGTCGAGGGCGTGGGCGTGGGCGTGGGCAAGGTTGAGGGCAAGGGTGCCCGCGATCGGCGCCTACTCATGCTGCCACCTCACCGCGCGTAGCCCGCCCGGTTGCGGGGCCCCTCACAGGGCCCAGGCAACCACCAGGCGGGCGGCGCCTTCCGCAGTCGCGTGCAGCGTACGCCCGCGGGTCTCTGGGCGGCGCCACCCGCGGCTCCCAGGCTGCTACTTCTTCGCTGAGTGCGTCGCGCAGGGCGCGGAGGATTGGGAAGACACTGAGGTCGTTGAGTGTCCCGCCACCGGTCTGGGCGAGTGGCCACCGCGCTCGTATCACCTCCGGGGCGAATCAGCCTTCCGTTCGAATTCGACACCCGCCCGGCCGCCAAAGTTCCGAGTCGCGCATCGCTCGCCAATTCAGAACAACTGCACGCCGCCGAATCCGTAGCCGCGGATGTGAAACTCGCCAGCCACTTCTTCTTCCATCTCGGGGCCGGCACCGGCGAAGACGGCGATGGCGGGGTGAAGCTGCCACGCGAGACTGGCGCGCAGGCGAGTGTACGGGTCGTCGTCGTCGTAGCCGGGCTCGAACTGGGTGTTCATCCCGGACTGAATGTCGAGACTGAGGAAGATGGGGTCGAGATCGACCTGGCCCCCGAACGTCAAGCTGGCGGTCATCTCGTCGGGACTAGGCCGGTAGCCCGTGGCAATCATCGTGTACAGGCCGTGTCCGGTGTACTTGAGGCCGGCGTTGGCGAAGCCGTGGCTGTCGCCCCAGATGACGGCGCTGTTGCGGCCGCGCTTGGAGATGTTAACCAACCCGATGGGCAAGAGATCCACGTCATCGGAGATGTTCACCACGCCGATCTGTGCGCCATCCACGTTGCGCCCGACGTTGATCACACCGATCTGCGCGCCGTCCACGTCTCGCGCGTGGTTGACCACCCCGAGTTGCACTCCCTCCACGTCGCCACGAGCGAAATTGCCGACGGCCAACAGCTGCCCGCCTTCGACGGAGCCGTCGGCGATGTTCAACACACCGGAGACCTGAACGCCCTCGACACGACCGTGAGCCAGGTTGAAGACACCGCCCACCTGGCCACCTTCGACCCCCCCACTCGCCAGGTTGAACACGGATGCCCCTTGAATGCCATGCACGTCGCCCTGCGCCAGGTTGAACACGACGGCCCCCTGCCCTCCCCAGACGTCGTTGGTGCGGATGTTGAAAACACCCGCAATGTCGGCACCGTGCAGCACGCCCGCTCCGTAGTTGCCGATACCCGCGACCTGCACGCCGTAGACGTCGCCGCCCGTGCGGCTGATCAATCCGCCCAGAGTGAAGCCGCGGACCATCCCGTCCACCTCATTGATGAACGCGGTAACACCAAAGCCGTACAGGGCCCCGATGCGGCTGCGGACCACCCCGAATTCGAGACTGAATTCGTACCGCTCCGAATCGGCATACAGGGTTGCCGGCGGGACGAGAGAGAGATTGATGGGCAGCCAATCGAGCTCCTCGTCGTCAGCAGGCTCCTCCGGCGGTGGCGCGGCGGGCGCGGGAGCGGCTGGCGCTGCCGGTGGCTTCGACGGCTCGGGCCGGGTCTCTTTTTCGGCCTCGGGCTCGGTGGCAGCATCCTCCGCGGCTCCCGGCTCGGTAGGCTCCGCACCCTCCTCCGGCTCCTGCCGAGCAAACTGCGCGAGGAGCTCCCCGGCCTCGTCGCGCGCCAGGTTGCCAGCCAAGAGCGCGACGACCTCGAGTTGACGTTCGGGCTCGGGTGGCAGCTCCACGGTACGGCGCACTGTTCCGCCGTCGGCACTGACGAAGCTCATCTGAATTTGGCCGCCAGCAATTCGCACCGCGAGCTCACCCAGGGAGTTCGGAGAAGGTTCGACCGTCACGTCGACCCGGAGCTCTCGGGCGATGGCACCGCGCACCGCTTCAGGGTCCAGACCCGACGCGCCCGGGTCGACCGCGACCACCAGGACGCGCGGTGATTCGACCTCGGCCTCGGCCGACGACGCTGCCAGCGTCGTCACCCCTGCGGCGCACGCGCCCAACGAGCCGCAGCGTAGTGCGGCCGCGAGCACGCGGGGGGTGGCTCGCCGCCAGAGAGGACGCATCTACCGTTTGTGCCCGATCCGATGTGGCGCGTTCAAGTCCGGGTCACCGGTTGACTCGGAATTGGCAGGTGTAGCTGATCCGCGTCGCGACCGGGCGCCCGGCGCGGTCCAGTGGCGGCGACCAGACCGAGCCCACCAGCGTGTTCACGCAAGCCTGACCGAAGCCGGGGCCGGATTGGGACGCGACAGTGGCCCGGCGAATGCGTCCGTCGGCATCGATCCGCGCAGAAACCACGGCCTGGCCCCCTTCCCCGCGGCGACGGGCGTCCGGAGGGTAGTGTTGCTGCAACACCGCGTTGAGTGAGGGCGGCCGGGGCCGCCGCGACAGGTTGGCCACCGACACCACGGCGGGAGCCGGCTTGGGCTTCGCACGTACGACACGCCGCGCCGTGGGCTGGGTCGGCTCTGCTGTTGGCGCGTCGCGGCGCTCGTGCCGCCCGGTGCGGATCCGACCGAGCGCGCCAGCCATGCGGCTGCCATCCCCCACCACGCTCGCCCATCCCTCACCGGAGCCATCGTTGGTTAGTGTCACTCCGGTCAAATCGACGGGCTGGGGTGCCGACTCGTCCACCGGGGGCGACTCCGGCGGGGGCTCGGATCCCGACTCCGGCTCGGCCACGGCCGGTCGAGCCTCCTCGACCGGCTCGGCCTCGAGCTGGGGCTCCTCCTCCAACGGTGGAGTCTCGGCCACATCGGTGGGAAGGGGCGGCGCCACCACTTCAAAGTTCACTAGAGTAGTGCCAAAGCCGATTGGACGAGCGCCGCCGGCCATGCCCAAGGCGCCGTACGCCACCGCATGCACGCCCAGGCTACCCAGAAACGCCAAGGCCTGCAGCCACGTCAGATGCTCTCGCATGAGCGCCTCAGAGAGGACTCTTCGCCAGATCCTCGGGTTGAACGTTGATGGCAAAGCGGTTCACCCCTTCTTGCCGCAACAGATCGATGACCCCCACTACGAAGCGATGATCGGTCCTGCCGTCCGCCGCGATCACGGCGCGCGTGTCCGCGTCGGCCTTCCGCGCCCGCTGAATGTGGCGGCGTAACTCCTTCTCGTCTGCGGGGCGTGCGTCCAAGTAGGTCTTTCCCGACTCGTCCACCGAGATGGCGAGGGTGGAGGACACAGTCTCCCCCGTGGCTCCTTTGGGGAGTTCGACCGGTATCGTCTGCGAGACGATATACCCCGCCGTGACCATTAGAACGACCAGCAGAACCAACACCACGTCCACGAGTGGCGTGACGTTGATGCCGGTAATGATGCCGTCGTTTCCGTTGCTCGCGCTTCCCATGACTCGTCTCCTCGCCGCTCAGGACATCCCCTCGCGGGCCTCCTCTGCAATCGACTTGAAATGGGCCAAGACCTCCCGCCCCAGCGCGTCCGCGCGACCGACTCGAGTGGCGATGACGCGCTGAAACAGGTTGAAGAACGCCACGGCGGGCAGCGCCACGATGAGTCCCACCGCCGTGGCCACCAGGGCCTCGCCGATCTCCGACATCAGCCCCGCAGACACCTGTCCCACGCCACCGCTGAGCTCGTGAAACGCGCCGATGATTCCGATGACGGTACCCAACAGGCCCACGAATGGCGCGTTGCTGCCGAGCGTACCCAGATAGGCGAGGTTTCGCTCCATCCTGAGCTTGGACAGCTGGCTCTCTCCGACCATCCGCTCTTCGGCGCTGCCCGCTCCGTCCGCGTTCAATCCGGCGGCCGCCACCCGCGCCTCGAAGCAGGGTGATTCCTCCAGACGGTGGCGGGCCTGATCGAGCTCGCCCCGCGAGAGAAGCGACCGCAGCTCCTTCTGCAGACGGCTCACGTCGTCACGCGACGCGAGCAAGAACACGGCGCGTTCGATGATCACCGCGACACCGGCCACCGAAAGCCCGGCGAGAAGCCAGAGCACCCAGCGGGCCCCAAGACTCGTGAATGCGTTGAGTGCTGCATTGATGTCCATTGAATGATCCTTTGCTCGTGCCGGGTGAAACCACGGCTCTCTTCGAATCCTCCACAGATGCGTGCCCGGTGATCCGAGAACCGTTCACGGCGTCACGCAAAGGGTGCGCTCGGTCCACCCCACCCCGCCGCGAAGGTCGCGGGCCACCAGGTAGAAGCGCACGACTTGCCCGTCGGCAGGCACCTCGGTCGGGGCATCCCAGATGAGCTCTACCTCCGTTCCCGCCGTCGTATGATCCAGATTCGAGTAGGCGCGCTCGAGCTCCCCCGCTGTCACGAAGTGCTGCAGCTGCAGCTCTTCGGCGGGCTCGTCTTGAGGGTGGCTCGTGGGCAGCGGCTCCTGGTTTTCGGCAGCAGGCGAGAATTCCACCGCGAGCTCGCTGGTGCCAGCAGCGATTCGAGGCAACTCTGCCTCGAGACTGGCACAGTCGCTCTGGACTGCCGCGGACGGATCGAGCGCCGGCCAGCTCACCCCATCCAGTCGCAAGTCGAGCTCGGCCAGCGAGGGATTGAGGTTGGTAAACTCCTCACGTTGCAGGCGAATGTCGAAACTGACCAGCGACTCCTGACTGACGTCACCCTCGCAGCCCGTATCCGCCCAGTCGGCGCCGAGGTGAGGTTGGCCACCGGTGCATATCACCCCGAGCACGGACAACTGCACCACGCCGTCGAGCTCCGTGGCCTCGGGCAGGGCGAGGGAAAATGCCGGTTGTTCGAGCGTCGGCTCGCGAGATTCGAAGGTCGCGAACGGTGCAGCGAGACAGACCGGAGTGCCGCGAGCCACGTCCAACGCCGCACACACCGTGAACGCCCACGTCCGAGTGAGCGGCTGGTCTGGATCCGCCACCAGCCAACGCACCGTGGCGGCTTCTCCGGGTGCCGGGGTGGCTCTGTCCGGCTCCCCCTCCACCTCGACCCGCGCGCCGAGCACTCGGGTCTCTTCGATGAGCTGGGGATCTTTGATGGGGTCACCGCAGGCCCACAACAGGACGCTCGCTGCCAGCGCCGTTGAGACGCCACGGGGTGAGCCGGTCTCGACTCGCGGGTTCATATCTCACCTCGAATGCCGAGATTCGGCACGATGGGCAGCCCTGAAGCGCTTTCGCTCTCGGAGTAGTCGAAGCTGTAGCTCTTCCCCGCCTCGTTCTTGGCGTTGTACGCATTCATCAGATCCAGGTACGCCGCCAAGCTCACGTCGCCGATCTGCCACTGCTTCTCCACACGCAGATCGAGCTGGTGGAACATGGGGGAACGCTCGCTGTTGATGGGACCCCAGAGGGGCCGGTAGACCCCCGGCCCAGCGTCGTAGACCGCGCCGACCACTGGAGTTTCCGGATTGCCGCTCACCAGGCGGAACCGACCGCCCACCTCCCAGCCACGACCGAGATCGTAGCTGGCCACGAGGGAGAGGATGTGCGTCTGATCCTGCTCGAACAATCGCCACTCCTCGTTCCGGTCCCTGCGCTCGCTGCGTGAAAGCGTGTAAGCGACGTAGCCGAAGGCATCCTCGCTCTGGTACTTGGCGGACAGCTCCGCTCCGTAGATGCGGCCAACTCCGTTGTTCTCGAAACGGGGCGGCGCTCCTCCCGGAGTTGCCACCACCCGGTGGATGATTCGCTTGTAGAACCCCTCGACCCCCACCTCGAAGTTCGAACCCAGCTTCTGCTCCACGCCCAGACCGGTGTGCAGCGCATGGTAGGGCTCGACATCCGGATTGGTGAATCCGGGAATCGCTTCGTAGTACATAGGCGGTTGCGAGTAGAGCCCGACGCCGGACTTGATCGCGGTACTGTCCGTGACCTCGAAGCGTGACGAGAGGCGCGGGTCCAGGGACCACTCCCCGACGTACCCGTAGTAGTCGAAGCGCAGTCCCGGAACGAGCAGCACGCGGTCGAACGGACGAATCTCGAGCTCGACGTATCCCGCGGGTCGGATGATTTCTATGCTGTCGTCCTCCAAGTCCACCGTCACCAGATCCTCTTCGGCCAAGGTGGTGTTCTCGTTGGGATCGCCCTCCGCCTGAGGCGGCGCTGGGCCCTGGTAGCGGCCGACCATGAACATCGAGTCGAAGTCGAATCCGAAGTTGACGCGCACCGCCTCGGAGGCGTCAATGCTCCACTCGCCACGTCCAAACAGCTCGTGGCCGTCGAAGTTGGCATCCAGTGGTCCAATCTTCTGCGTCATCACGGTCTTGCCGTAGGTGAGCTGCAGGTTCTGGCGCACGTTGTCGGCGAGCCGACTCTGGAGGTCGATCTGGGCGCGGTGGTACTCGATCCCGAACTCCAACTGACCGCGGAGTGCCGGGTCGAAGACGTTGGGGTCCGAAAAGATCAGTCGGACCTGGTCGCGGCTGCCGTACCCCATCAACCGCAGCCGATGGTCGGGATGAATCTGGTAGGTGCCGATGGCCTGGTAGTCCCAGTACAGGGGCGCAGCCACGACGTCATAGGCGTCCTCGGGCACGAAGTTCTCGAAGAAGAAGTCGATGTTGCTGCGCCGCGCTGCCAACGCGATGCCGCCCTTGTCCGCGATGGGTGCCTCCACCAGCGCGGAGCTGTCGAGCACGCTGAGCTCCAGAATGGAGTGCCAGCCGTCGGTGCGCGGGTCACGCACTCGAGCATCGAGGATCCCTCCGGTCACTCGCCCGAACCGAGCCGAGAAGTTGCCCGGGTAGAGCTCCACTCGCTCCAGCAGGTGCGAACTGAACGAGCTCTTGAGCCCTCCAAAGTGATACAGCATGGGCACGGGCACGCCGTCGATGAAGGCGGTGCTCTCGTTCCAGGCTGCGCCGCGCAGGATCGGTTCTCCGCCGAAGTCGCCGTTGCGCGCGACGCCCGGCATGACCTCCACGGCCCGCATGGCGTCGCCGCCGGTTCCGGGGATCTTGGTAAGCTGCTCCTGAGGCACTACGCGCTTGGTGGTTTCGCGGGGCGGGGCGTCGATCTCGGCCACCGCGCCAAAGCTCTCCTGTGCCAGTGGCTCGGTGTCCGGATCGGGTTCTGGGTCCACCGCCACCGGCGGCTCCCCCGCCGGCTCGGGCGGAGGCTTGGGCTCCGACTGCGGCGGGGGCTTGGGCTCCGGTTCCGGTTTGGTGGGCGGCTCTGGCTCGAACACGTACCGATAGTTCAAACGAACCGGCACGGCCTCCTCACCACGCCGGGCAGGCTCGAACTCGAACTTCCGAACGGCCTCCAATGCCGCTCCGTCGAACGGCTCCCCGGCGGACTCGACCACCTTCGCCTCGCTCACCTTCCCCTCGGCATCGATGAGCAGCTCGAGCAACACCGCCACCGGCTCCCCCGCCGGCGCAGCGCCGGCTGGGAGGATGGCTTTCGCGGCGCGCGTGAGTTTCGGTGGAGTCACCGATGGCGGTGCCGCTCGATCTGCAGGGTCCTGGTCGGGCTGGGCTCGGGTGGGGACGGCGTACAGCGCGACCGAGGTCGCAATGGCCAGTCCGACCAGGGAAAGATTTTGGTGGAAACGCACGATGCTCTTCTCCCAGGGGCTCGCCCTCGACTGCGCTCGTGGCGCTGCGGAGGGGCCGCAAGGTCGACGCCGGGTTCACCGGCGCCGGACCGCTCGTACTGCGCAGCCGCTTCCTGCGCTCGGGTAGTGGCGAGCTTGCTGGTGGGTGCCCGACGCCCGCCGGGGCGTTCAAAAAAATCTTCAGCTGCCCGTCACCGGTTCGGCCGCTCGGCGGCTGAAGACGCCCAGCGGCCGCGGCCGAGAAGTTGGCTGAGCCGAGCGTCATGGGGAGCAAGCTCGGCGGTGAGGGCGGCCCGCTCTTCCTCGGTGACATCGATTCGCCAATGCCGCGCGTGCGTGATGCGAGTGGGCAGCACGGCGTCGTGCAAGTGGGCCAGCGGTGTCGCGTAGAAGTTGAGCCTCAGGTGTGGATCACTGCGGCGTCGATTCACGCGGCGCGCTTCTCAGAATCGTCTGGAGTTGTCCAAAAGTAGTTGGGCGTGGCCTCGCCTCCGGCGCGAGCGTCGCCCCTCGCCACAGCTGCGCTTGACCAGGGCTTCTGCTATCCTGGCCTCGGCAGAGGAAATCAACTCACGGGAGGCGCGCGTGAGTGCACAGGTACTGACGAAGCTACTGGTCGCAGCTCTGGCGGCCCCGTGGTGGGTCACGGGCTGCGGTTCGAGTGACGATGACGATGATTCCGGTTCGGGCTCAGGTCCAATCACGTCGACGGACATGCCGGCCGCGTTGGCGCGGGTCATCTGCGGCAAGGTCGAATCGTGCGAGTGCAGCTGGGGTGACAATCGGCTGTGCATGGATCTGCCCGGCTGTCCCGGCTCACGCAGCGCCTGCATCGATCAGGTGTCCGACTTCTACGCCTCGCTCGCAGAGGCCAACTCGAGACTCGATGGCGTGGTGTACGATGCCAACCGCGCGCGGGCGTGCATCGACTACATCGAAGCGGCCAGCTGCAGTGACGTAGGCTACACGGAGATTTGCGCGGCCGCCTGGCAGGGCACCCTGCCACTCGGTGCAGACTGCACCAGCGCCCGGCAGTGCGAAGGCTCCTATGACCTCGGGGTCCGCTGCGAGGCGCAGTGCACGGCCGCCGAGACCTATCAGACTGAACCCGGGGCTGCCTGCGACCGCACCTGCCGCATCGTCGAAGGGCTGGACAATCCCTTGTGTGTGATGGACTCGAACACCTCGGGAGACGCCGCCTGCTACTACGGGGATGGATACCGCTGCTTCGAGGGCAACTGCGCCCCGCTCGGCGCCGTCGGCGAAGCTTGCAGCGGGAATTACCAGTGTGTGGAGGGCGCGGCCTGCATCCAGGGTGTCTGCTCGGCGCGCATCGAGGTGGGCGAGTTCTGCTCGGCGGATGCCGTCGGCAATCCGTGTGTGAACGGAGCCTATTGCGACGGTCTTCGCTGCATCGCGCAGGTCGCCCTAGGTGAAAGCTGCACGGCTCCGGAAGCCTGCACGAGCGGCTCGTGTCTCGGTGACGTCTGCACGGTACCGGGCGCGCAACCGTTGTGTGTACGTGAGTAGAACAGCAGCCACCTCACCGCGGGCCGCGCTCCATTCATTCACACACGCCGCCGGGGGGCACCACCACCGACCGCGTATAGGTGAACCCTCCGCCGTTGCCCCCTTGGGTCCATTGTGAGAACACGATGTCGAAGTACAGATCGTCGAAGGTCAAGTGCAGGCATCCCGGCACGCCGACGATCGAAGGCGGGGAGCACTGGGCGAAGGTCTCGCCGATGAACGGCCCGAAGTCCCACGGGTCAGCCGCCGCGCAGGGCACCAGGGCCCACTCCGTCCCCCGGGGGGCTATGCCCGAGCAACTGCCGCTGTGGGAGCTTTCCAGCACCGCGTTGAAAAGCGGTTGCTGAAAATCACGAGTGATGCACACGTTGGGCGAGATGCAGTCCTGAGCGGCTGGATCGGACCAGGGCACCCAGTCCGGCTTGCTGAACTGAACGCTGGAACACACGCAACCAAACGACCCCGGGCTGTTCTGACAGATGGCACTCGGGTCGCAGGTGTGCGTGCCGCGTGCGCACTCGTCGATGTCGACGCACAGGAGCGAGCTGGTATTGACCTCATAGCCAGGTGGGCAGTCGCACGTGTACCTGCCGTCGGGCGTCACCAGGCACTGCGCATCCATCAGCCCGCAGGGCACTGGCGTGCGAACGTAGGTGAACCCGCCTCCCCCTGGACCCATGCCGCCGCTGGTCCAGGAACTGAAGGTGATGTTGAAAGCCTGCCCGGTGGCGGGGATCAGCAGACACAGTGGAACTCCCACCAGCCCCGGCGGGTAGCAGCCAGCGACATCCGTGAACAGCGAGCCAAAGTCACTGGGCGACGTGGTCTCACAGGCTCCCCATGCCCATCGCGTGCCCACCGGATCCTGGTCGTTGCAGTACTCGGTCGCGTGGTCGCTCACGGCCGCGTTGTAGAGCGGCCCATAGTCGCCGCGCGTGAGGCAGACGCCTGGTGCCAGGCAATCCTGGTTCTGCGGCAGCCACGGGTCCGCATGGTTCGCCTTGCTGAACCGTACGGGCTGCGGGTTGCAGGGGTCCGCCGGCTCACACGAGTATCCATCGCCAACGTACCCGGGATTGCACACGCAGATGGGCGGCGCGAGATCGTAGCGGCACGTTGCGTTGTCGTGGCACGGTCGCTCACAAGTCGGTGGCGCGCCCGCGCTGCCACCCATGGGCACGACCCCACCACTGCCGCCCACCCACCAGCCCCCTGTCCCGCCCGGTGACGTCCCGCCCGGGGAGGTTCCTCCGGACCACCAGCCCCCAGTGCCGCCCGGGAACGCGCCACCCAATCCGGGGATCCACCCGCCAATTCCGATGGCGCCACCGACCCCGGGTCTCCACCCGCCCACACCGACAGCTCCACCCAACCCCGGGGGGTACCACCCGCCGAGACCCATGGCGCCGCCCAACCCGGGGATCCACCCGCCGAGGCCGACGCGGCCACCCAAACCGGGTGTCCACCCGCCAACCCCATAAGGCGCGCCCCCCGAAGAGGCGCCTCCAGTCGCTCGCCCACCGGTGCCGCCGTCGCCCGGCGCGAGCCCCGAGCCGCCATCGTTCAAGCCACCGAGGCCCCAGCCGTCACCACCCTCTGGATCACTGGTGACCACGCCGCCACAAGCCGTGACCGTGAGCGCCGCGAGGACCAGAAGCCTCCTCCCACTGTGCAACATCGCTGCCACTCTAGCACCGTTGAGGCAAGCGAGCCCAAACCTGCGCCGAGCGCCGCCGGTCGCCCGAAGCGCAGCGGGGATGTGCCCCGGAGGCAGGGCAATCTTGGACGACCGCGATGCCAGTCTCAGGCTGGTTGTGCCCAAGAACGCTGCTACCATGCGCAGCGATGAGGCGTGATCGTGTTCGAGCCAGCCACCCGCTTGCGACGGGTGCGGGGATTCTGCTGTGCGCCGTCTGTACCGTCGCCTGCGGTGGTGAAGACCGAGCTCCCCGAATCGACGTCGCCGCTCCATCCGATGAGTGGATCCCGGACGAACGCCCTCCGCCCGACGCCGACCTGGATTGGGAGCGGTGTCCGTTGCGGACCGACGGCAGCGGTGACGCGGCGGAGTGCGCCGAAGTGATGGTGCCGCTGCGCTGGGACGATCCGGACGGCGAGAGCATTCCGCTGTTCGTCAAGCGCTACCGCACCAATCCGCACCCGAGAGGGCAACTCTGGTTGCTCAACGGCGGGCCCGGAGGATCCGGCGTGGATTTCGAAAGCATCGTCGACATCCTGGATGAGCTGTCCGGTGATCTCGTCCTCTACATGCCGGACCATCGCGGCACCGGGCGTGCCGCCTCCCGCCTGGGGTGTCCTGAGCAGGAGGCGGCAAACAGCCCGGGCGGCATCAGCGTCACCCTCGACGAAATGGCCGACTGCCTCTCCAGTGCCCGAACCGAATGGGGCAGTGCGCTCGGCGGTTTCACCATCACCGAGGCAGCCCGCGACATTGGCCAGCTCATCGAGCGCACGCGCTACGACGACGACGAAATCTACCTGTACGGGGTCTCGTATGGAACGGTCTGGGCCCAGCGCTACTTGCACTGGTTCCCGAATCAGGCTGATGGCGTGGTGCTGGATTCCATCTGTTCGCCGGGCGCGTGCAAGTTCGCTCTGCAATACGACACCGGCTTCGACGACAACGGCCACCGCTTGTTGGACGTGTGCGCGGCCGACCCGGACTGCGCGTCTCGGCTCGGCGGCGATCCATGGACGTGGCTAGGTGAGTTGCACGCGAAGCTCGACGACGGGCACTGTCCCGATCTCGGGTTCGACCGCGCGACGCTCAGACAGCTCTTGGCGCTCATGAGCATGGACTGGCTGCTGCGCGACTATCTCCCTGCCCTGGCCTACCGCATCGACCGGTGCGAAACCGAAGACGTCGTAGCCATTGAGTGGCTCGCCAGGGTCCTCGGGGAAATCTTGGTTCCCGACCCCTACGGGTCCGTCGTCTTGGCAACGAACATCGCCTACGCCGAATTCCTCGATGAGCCCGTGCCGTCCCTGCAGCAGGTCCTCGATCACGTGGCCACACTCTACGTGTCTCGGGACTCTGGGCCCGAGCTGATCGCGCACTATGCCGACTGGCCACGCTACTCGCGGGACGAATACTACGGTCAGTATCCCAGCACCGCCACGCCACTGCTACTCCTGAACGGTACCCTGGATCCACAGACGCCGCTCTTGGTCGCCCAACCCGCCTTGGATCACTATTCAGCCGACCACCAGACCGCCGTGGTCGTGGAGCGATCGGCCCACGGCGTGCTACTGCAGTCCCCACTGGACGACTTGGGCACGGAGACCTGCGGCATCGAGCTCATGGCACAGTTTGTCCGCGACGCAACCAGCACGATCGACGCCTCTTGCCGCAGCCAAGTGCGTGAGCTCGACTTCAACGGGCGCCCTGAGATAACCGAGCTACTGCTGGGCACGGCGAACGCCTGGGACAACGACGGAGGGACGTCGTCCCAGGCCCTGCGGGAGCCCAGTCCGCGTCCGGTTGCCGTGGACGCCCAGGCGGCACTCGAAAGCTTGCGCAAGCGACTTCGTGCCAGCATCAGTCGCTAGGTAGTTCCCGGATCAAAACGCGCAACTGCGCGAGGACAAACGGAAATTGGCGCGGGAG
>CAZSVU010000216.1:0-14709 GCA_964610275.1 uncultured Polyangiaceae bacterium
ACCGACGTTGCTCCATCATCTTCACGCCGCCCGGCCCAACCTCCGAGCGAGGGTGGCGGCAAGGCAGTGAATGGTGCAGACTCAGCTCCGGCGCGCGGCAGCGTGAACCGGACGGATGACCTCGGCAGCCAACAGAGCCGTCCGTCGACCACTCGGACACTACTGTCCCGCTGATGCTGGCCAACAGCTGGCCCGGTGAAACGGGCCGGAGACGGCTGACCGAGCGAAGCGGCGTGGTCCGCCGCCGATGAGAATCACCGAGCTGTTGCCGAGAGGGGCTTCTTCGAAGCCAGCAGCATGTCCCACCAGCCGAACGTGATCGCCAGGATGTGATCGAGCTGCCACGTCCCACTGTCTATCGACGCGCCGCTCTTCCTCGGTGTCGGCTCGAGCGTCTCTGAATCGGGCAGGCAATAGGCGGCCAGCTCCGAGCTCTGCAGCAGGTGGAGGACCCCTTCCGAGAAGCCGCTGCCAGCATATGCGATGCACCCGGGCATTCGCATGGCCTCGAGATCGCGAAGCGCGTACGGAATCTTCTCGTCAACGGTGCCGGCCGAGTCCTGGTACTTGCACTCGACTCCCAGCACGTGCTTCGTGTTGGGTTGCAGCACGAAAAGGTCGATGCGGCGTTGCTTGCCGATGATCGACGTTCCGACGTTGACCTCGTCGTATACTTCGATCCCTCGCGAACCGTAAGCGGATACGATGTAGCGGCCCACGAGCTTCTTGTATTCTCCGCCGGTCATCGCTTCCTCCCGGATGCGCACAGCGTACGGCGCGTGCGTCTTGCTCCCGTGGTCGCGAGGCGCTGTCCGGCCACCTCGATTGCGTCGGAGCAGATGTCGTTTCCCATGAAGTCGCGGCCGAGTCGTGCCGCCGCGACGCCCACAGAGCCCGATCCCATGAAGGGATCCGCCACGAGCATTCCCTGCTGGGTGCTTTGCCGGATGAGCACTTCGGACACCTCGGGCGGCTTCTCGGCTGGATATCCGCGGTGAACACGTGGGTGGCTGATGATGTCGGGGACTCCCAGGTCGTTCAGCTTCAGCTTGCCCTTCTCGAAGAAGAGGATCAGCTCACACCGCGACCGGTAGTGGTAGCCCATGCCGATCTTCTGCTTGTCCCAGATGAGCGGCTTCCAGAAGCGGAAGCCAGCCCGCTCGGCTTCGGGCTTGGCAACAAACATCGTCTCCTGATCACAGAACAGGTAGAAGTGGCGGTTCCGGCGCAACACTCGGTAGACTTCGCGCAACAAGTCCCCAAACCGGGAGTTCGGGAAAATTGCGAACCAGTCGTTGCTGGACGCCTTGCTGTGCTTCAGACGGGTTGTGGTTCCCACCGCGCGGTGCTTCTCCAGCGACTCATAGGCGGGATCAGTGACCACGAGATCGACGCTGGCGTCCGGCAGAGCTCGAAGCCACTCGACGGCATCCATGGTCGATACGTGGAATTGCGGCGGCTTCACGGCTGCTGCTTCGTTGCCAAACGGAAGGAGGAGGGGGCCCTCTTCGTAGCGCGAACGACGGCGCGCGAGAACCCGGCGGATAGGATGCCCTGATTCCAAGGTTTCAGAAGCGTTCAGACGGCAATTCGTCATCGGCCCACCACTTGTACCACCCGCTGGGTGGGGAGTCTGCCTGGTCCGGAGTGCCCTGTGACGTTCTATGTCACTCCTCGAGGTGCCTCACGACAACATCGCCGCTGATTCTGTGTCGTTCCGCCCGTGTGCGCGATGCGGCAGAAGCGCGCTGCGAGAACGATCAGTACGGCCGTGCTGAGCGCGCCCACCTCGTCGTTCGCGTCCGTGGGCTTGCTGAGCACGTCGCTCCCCGGTACGGAGCGGGCCGAGTGGAGGCCGGAGCGCTCAGCGTGAGCGTACCCTGCGCCGCGAGCCACTCGGTGGACTCGTCGGCGCAGCACGCGCTCAGAACATCAGGTGAAGGTCCGAGCCGGTCGCCTGCTTCATGAAGTCGCCGGCAAGCATGATCTCCACGCCGTCGATGAAGTCTTCCTCGTTGAGGTCGAACAGGTCAGCACTCGTCTTGCAGGCCAAAAGCTTAACCCCTTCGAACTGCGCCATCTGGAGCATGTCCTCGACGAAGGGAATGTCCTTGCGGTCCATCTTGTCGCGAAGCTCCGTCGTATAGCGGTCAACTTCGACCTCCGACGGGTCGACACCAGTCGGATAGTAGCGCAGTTGTTCGAGGTGACCTGGACGGATCATGTGCAGGCCCTCGAAAGTGAAGTAGATGATCGTATGGTAGCCCAGCCGCACGGAATTGAGCGCAACGATCAGCAAGCCGAACGCGCTCTGCATGGTGAAATTCGTACAGACCAGCGCGACTCGTTTGGGTGATGCCGTTGCGTCGGTGTTCATGTCGTGCCTCCTCGTGCTCCGGGCGGTGTCCTGGCTCCGGGTCTCGTTCGCCTCATGATCATTCAGGCTTCTTGATGGCACAAGCTTGCAGCTTCTCTGGCCTTCGGCCCAATCGCTTCCCGTGCTGTCTAGCTTTTGACGCCGCCTTCGAGCCGCCGTGACCGCGGCGGTGGACCGCGTCCAGTCTGCCTTCCGCGAGGCCCCACGCCCCCTGCCGCTTGTCGCCGAGTTGGCCTTGGCCCCGACCAGGTTGCGTAGGGAGTTGCTCGCCGGGACAGCGCTGCTCCGGCAGCAGCTCAGAGGCACCTTTCATGAATTCCGTGTGCGGACGTTCACTGGGAAGTGAACGGCGTGACGCCCACGATCACGTCGTCATCCTCGGTGCGCGGCACGTGAAGTCTGTGGTCGATGAGTGCCGCTCTGAATACTTTGGTACGGCGCCCTCATCAAGGGCTGGCCCAGCGCATTGCGCCCCTGGCTTGCGCGACGCCAGCCAGCAAGTATGCTGGATGGGCTGAGGAGCCGGAAGGGAGTCTCTTTCTCATGCGGTGGGTCGGCAGCGTGGTGCTGGGGGTGATGATGGCCGTTGCCAATGCATGTTCGAGCGATACGTCCACGAACTCAGGACGGGTCGGCGAGGCCGGGGCTTCAGGCAGTGAGCCTGCGACTGCCAGTAGCGCAGGTGACGACGGTGTGGACGAAACCAGCCAGGTCGACTCTGGAGGTGACGGAGGCGCAGGCGCCGACGGGCTGGACGAAACCAGCCAGGCCGGCTCTGGAGGTGGCGGAGGCGCAGGCGCTGACGCGGACGACGCAGGGGCAGCAGGGCTCGGCTCGAACACCGACAGCGGAGTCCCGCTCGAACTCTTGGAAGCCTACTGCGACATGGAGGCCCGATGCATTCCGCAATGCCTGTGCGACGACGGGGGACTCTGCGGATGCGCAGCACCGACGCGCGTTGCCGAGTGTGCGCGCGACGTCCGGACATGGGGGCCGCTGACCCAGGGCGCGCCATGCATTGCCACGTTCGGCGCCTGGCTCCGGTGCATCACCCAGTTCGACAGCTGTGAACAGGTGCAGGAGTTCTTCGCGGCCCACCCCGACGGCGTCACTACCGAGACGCCTTGCGGCACGCAGTATCTCGATATGGACTGCGCGGACTTCGAGCCACTGACCGAGTACTCGTTCTGATAGGGCGGAGCTGTTGGCCAGGCCACCCTCAGCGCGAGGCCACGAGGTGTCGACACTTGATGTGCGGTTCCGGATGTCGCCGTCTGCTGCGCTGGAGATACAATTCAAGCGCAGTTGAAGCTGCCGGAAAAACCAAGACACATGGCGTTGTGCAAGTGCGTGCGGCAGCGAGAACAGCACGGCTCGGCGTCACCTGGCGCGTCTCTGGATCCTTCCCGCGAGCTCCGCGCCCAGGCGGAATTCCCATATTTGGTCGGATCGCGCGATCTTGTGCGACGTCCGCGGGAATTGGGACAAAGCACGATTAGCTTCGGAGGTCATGATGCGTTTGCGTTTGGTGGAATTCGCTGCTCTGGGTGTTCTCGCTTCAGTGGGTTGCGGCAGTCCCGAGCCGGTCGCCAACGGGAACGCAGCCGGCAGCCCGTCGATTGAGGGTGCCAGCTCCGGCGGTGGCACGGCGGTCGGTGGCGCGGGCGTGGGCGATCCCGGGTTGGGCGGCTCGAGCATCGGCGGCGGCCTCGGCGTCGGCGGCGCCATCACCGGCTCGGGTGGCGACCTGGGCGCGGGCGGCACCCTCACCGGCTCCGGCGGCGACCTGGGCGCGGGCGGCACCCTCACCGGCTCGGGTGGCGACCTGGGCGCGGGTGGCACCATTCCCGGCTCGGGTGGCGACCTGGGCGCGGGCGGCACCATTACCGGCTCGGGTGGCGATCCGGGCTCGGGCGGCGCAGGTGTCGGAGGCTCGGGCGTTGGCGGTGACCTTGGCTCCGGTGGGGCAACCACGGAGTGCACCAACGTTCGTCCCACTGGAACCGACTGGGACGAAGCCACTTGTGATGAATGGGCCACCCAGACCAGCGAATGCGACGCCGCGTGGATGATCGACGGCGGGTATTGCGACGAGAGCTGCGGTCGCTGCAGCGGGAGTGGCACGGGTGGCGCCGGGACCGGCGGTGCTGGAACCGGCGGTGCCGGTACAGGCGGTGCCGGTACAGGCGGTGCCGGGACCGGCGGCAGCGCCACAGTTGACTGCGACGCGGCCATGCCGACCTCCGGCGCCCAAGAGCACTCGGGGACTTGGGGTCAGGGCGGCTCGGGCAACCTCGCCTGGCAGATCTGGACGAATGGGAGCCCGGGGTATCTGACCACCTATGACGTTCCTGCATTCAATGCATCTTGGAACAATTCGGGAGACTACCTGGGCCGCATGGGCTTCGAATGGGGGAATAGCGGTCAGGCCTACACCGCCTACGGCACGATCAAGGCAGACTACGTTTGGAACAAGTCGGGAACCGCCGGCGGATACTCATACTTAGGAGTCTATGGGTGGTCCAATAACCCCTGTGTCGAATGGTACATCGTTGAGGACTCGTTCCACACGATGCCGTTCAATACCGGTACCGCCCCAAGTGGCACAGCTGAGGTTGATGGGGCTACATACAACCTCGTACACCGCGTCACTCAAGGAACCGGTGGCGACCGGTGCGGCGGCGCCGGGAGTTGGGACCAGTACTACAGTATCCGGTTGGAGGGTAGCCGGTGCGGGACCATTACCGTTTCCGATCACTTCGATGCGTGGGCCGCCAAAGGCTGGACCCTGGGGAACTTGCTAGAGGTCAAGATTGTCGTAGAAGCAGCGTCTGGCCAAGGCAGCGTTGATTTCCCGGTGGCAAACGTGACGACGACCCAATGAGCTTGCCCCCACTTCGAGCGATGAGCTGTGGGTTGTGTGGCTCCCAGAAGACAGATCGAAGTCACTTCGTGCAGGACCGTGAGCGTCGGAGGTTGTAATGCGTGTGCGTCCAGTGGAATTCGCCACTTTGGCCGTGTTGGCTCTGGGAGGTTGCGACAGTTCCGAGCAGAGCACTGACTGGAGCGCGGCGGGCAGCCCGCCAACCGGTGGCGCCAGCTCTGGCGGTGGCTCGGCAACAGGTGGTGTGGGCACTGGAGGCGACCTGGGCTCGGGCGGAGCAGGCGTCGGCGGCTCGGGCGTAGGTGGCGATCAGGGCTCGGGCGGTGCAGGCACAGGCGGGGCAAGCACCACTTGCACCAACATTCGTCCCACCGGAACCGAGTGGGATGAAGCCACTTGCGATCAGTGGGCCAGCGAAACCAGCGAATGCAGCGCAGCGTGGATGATCGACAACCACTACTGCGACGAGAGCTGCGGTCGTTGCAGCGGGAGTGGCACGGGCGGCGCTACGAGCGGCACGGGCGGCGCTACGAGCGGCACGGGCGGCGCTACGAGCGGCACAGGCGGCAGCGGCACAGTCGACTGCAACGCTCCCATGCCGACCGGCGGCACGGAGCAATGTGCAACCTATGCTACGGGCAGCGCGGCCGGCCTCAGATGGGAAATTTGGTCGAACACGGGTCCAGGATGCATTACCACCTACGACACTCCTGCGTTTAGCGCATCGTGGAACAATTCTGGGGATTTCCTGGGCCGTCTCGGGCTGGAATGGGGCAGCAGTGGCCAGAGCTACGACCAGTACGGCACGATTACGGCACAATTCGCCGAGACAAAATCGGGAACCGCCGGCGGCTACTCATATGTAGGAATCTACGGGTGGACGAATTCGCCATGTGTTGAATACTACATCGTCGATGACTCGTACAACGGGATGCCGGTCAATCCGGGTAATACCACCAACATGGGCACAGCTGACATTGATGGGGGGACGTACACCCTCTATACGCGCAACACGACCGGAACCGGTGGCTCGAGATGCTCCGGCGTTTCGAGTTGGATGCAGTACTATAGTATTCGGCATCAGGCTCGCGACTGCGGGACAATATCCATTACCGAACACTTTGATGCGTGGACGGCCGCAGGCATGACACTGGGGAACATGTTAGAGGCCAAGATTCTGATAGAATCAGGGGGCGGTACCGGAAGCATTGATTTCGCAGTTGCAAACATCACGGCCCAATAGGCCGTGCCCCCGTCCTCCGTGGAGACCCCATCTGTGGGTAGATCGACGCTATCCCGAGCGGGAGCAGGCTGGTCCAGCCATGCGTCGTCTCGTCGCTCCACTGGCCTGGTTTCTCCGCGCCCAGTTCACCTTGCGCCACGCTTTGGCCCTCGAGAACCTCGCGCTCCGGCAACATCTCGCCACCTAAGTCAGGGAGCGTGAATGTCGATCACTGCCCGGACCTGCGCTGTGCGCCGGCCGTTTGGGGTGGGGCCCCGCTCGCGGGGCGGGGTCTGGCGAAGACCCCGGAAGAACAGCAGGAATCTGTTCTCAGCTGGGTTACCACCCCAGGCGGGTGTTGAGCTCGCCTTCCAGAATTGCCGCCATCCGCTGGTGATCGGCTACGTTCGGATGCCAGTCGCACCCCGATGGCACTGAGCCGTCCGAGCCCAGGTCCTGCACACCGAGATCCAGGACGCTCACGCGCGCGTCGCCACTGGCCACGCGCGCGGCAAGCACGGTCTCCAGGTGGCTGAGGATGGCGTCGCGATCAGCGCCCGAGAGCATCGAGCCGATGGCGAGAAAGATCCAGGCGTCTGGGTTGTGCGAGCGGACCTCGTCCAAGAAGTCCAGATACGCCGCCTCGTAGGGCGCGCCAGGATCGCCCTGTGCCTGGTCGTTGGTGCCGAGATTGATCACGACCGCGGACGCTTCCTGGGCGAATCCCCAGGGCGTGCTGTCGTCCGTTCCCACCGCGTTGCCGTAGACGGAGGAGAGCACGCCACTCGCATCGCCGTCCAGGTCTCGAAACATGCCCCACCCCGAGCGCGCAACGGTGCTCACCTCGGCGCCCAGTGCTCGTCCGGCGATGGCGGCGTAGGTCGCGTAGTACGACGAGTTCTCTGCCGTCCAGTGGCAGGCGGGATCGGCGACCCAGTTCGGGTGCGGCTCAACGCCGAGATTTCCGTAGCCCGCGCTGATCGAATCACCGATTACCTCCACGAGTCGACCGCTGGCAGCGGGTGCACCGACGACGGTCCCGCTTGCGAAGCCGAGGAACGTGCTGACGCCGTACATGCCTTCGGTGTCGCGCAGGAGCTCCACCACGTGATCAGTCGCGGAAAGCCCGCTGGCCAGCGTCACGGTGCGGTCGGCGCCCGAGGTGACTTCGAAGCGTGCCGCTTCGACGCCATCGATGAGGGACTGAAAGAACACCGTGTCAGTCCCCTCGGTGCGGAGTGTCACGGCGATCTCGGGGCCGTCTACGGTGGCGATGAGACCGGCGCCTTGCCAGGCAAAACGCACCGCTTCTGGATCAGTCGCGTCGACGCGACCCAACCAGCGTGGGCCGTCCAGGACCGTGCTGGCGCCACCGGAGCTTTCGCCACCGGAGCTCTCGCCACCGGAGCTTGCCCCGCCGGAGCTCTCGCCACCGGAGCTCGCACCACCGGAGCTCGCACCACCGGAGCTCTCGCCACCGGAGCTCTCGCCACCGGAGTTCGCACCACCGGAGCTCTCGCCGCCGGAGCTCTCGCCGCCGGAGCTGCCGCCGCCAATCGCCGTGGCCCCGCCGGTCTCGACTCCGCCCGTGCTCGCCCCACCGGTCTCCACTCCGCCCGTGCTCGCGCCAGCGGAGCTGCCACCGCCAATCGCCGTGGCCCCGCCGGTCGCCACTCCGCCCGTGCTCGCCCCACCGGGGCTGCCGCCGCCAATCGCTGTGGCCCCGCCCGTTGCGCTGCGGCCGCCGGAGGCCACTTCACCCGTGCCGGATGTCCCAGCCGTGGATGCTCCGTCCGATGAATCCGAGCCGCACGCGCTGGGGAAGCACGCCAAGAGCAGCGACGCCAACGACAAGACGAGGTGGAGGCGAGTTCGATACGGTTGGGCGCAGCTCATCGGCAAGGCGTAGAACGGCGCCGGGCGCGCAGTCAACACGTCTTCTTGGGAAGCACGGCTACGAAGCAAAGGGAAGAACCCGCGGAACCGAATCCAAAGATGCCAGAGTGCGGGGGCTCACGTGGACCGAGACGATCAGGTCGCAGCTGCAGAGATCCGATCCATCATGAGCCCTGCCGGGGGCACGCAAGACCGACCGAGGACCGCTCGCTGATTCAGGCCTGCTTGAGCTCGAACCGGTGGCCGTCATCGTCCTCGATGAACGTCACCCACCCCTCGCCTTTGGAGACTCGCAGCACCGTGACCTTCATGGCCCGGGCTCGCTCCACCAGCGTGTCCAGCTCGGCGACTTCCAGGCAGACGTGAGCAATACGGCCTGGAGACTCTGGCGGATCATCGTGGAAGAAGATCTCGAAGTGGATCCCATTGCCGACATAGTTCGCGATGCGAAGCTCAGCGTCGACACCGAAGAGCTGCTGCGAAAGTGCAGCCGAGACCGTCTTGGTGTCCGCCTGCTTCAAACCGAGCAGGTCACCAAAGAACCTCTTGGCGGCCGCTTCGCGGCGGCAGACGATCCCGATGTGTCGTACCTTCATGCTGGCGTCCTCCACGAAGACTCCCGGTTGTTGCTTCAGCGCGCTGCCCCATGGGGCTGGATGATGACCTTGATGGCCTCCCGGCCTTCCATCACCAGCGAGAAGCCCCGGGCTATGTCTTCCAGCGGGAGTCGGTGAGTGACCAGGGAATCAACGTCGATCTGATGGGCGGCCAGGAGCCGCATCGACGCTTCAATGTCCGGCGGACCGCAATAGTAGGAAGTGAGAACGCGGATCTCCTGTGTCCAGAAGGCGTTGATCGGGATTTCGACTCGTTGCTCGGGTCCGGGCACAGCGAAGAAGACGACCGCTCCGCCCTTGTCCACCACCGCCCACCCCTGCTCCACGGCCGCGAGCGCTCCCGTACAGACGATCACCGCATCAGCCTTGCCCTGGAGGAAATCCTCGAGCCGCGCGGGAACGTCTTCGGTCGCCACAATGGTGAGGTCCGCACCCAGCTCAGCGGCGCGCGCCAACTTCTGGCTGTCGATGTCTGTCGCGACCACTCGACAACCCTGGCGTTTGGCAACCTGTATCTGCAACAGGCCCGACATCCCACAGCCCAGCACGACTACCGCTTGTCCAGCCCGCAGACCAGCGATCGACTGTGACCGGATGACGCAGGCCAAGGGCTCGATGAAGGTGGACTGGTCGAATGAGATCGATTCCGGCAGGAGATGAGTGCCGCGCTCGAGCAGGACAGGTGGAACCAGAACGTACTCGGCGAAGCCTCCCGGCAGCCGCTCTTTCACCCCGGCGCACTGAGGAAAGTGCCCGTCCCGACAGTACTTGCACTCGAGGCACGGAACTTTGGGGGCGATGAATACCCGATCGCCCGGTCGAAAGCGCGTCACCCCGGCGCCGGTCTCCACCACTTCCGCCCCGAGCTCGTGACCCTGGACCAACGGCGCACGGGGCAGCCGGTACCACTCGACAATGTCGCTGCCGCAGATGCCGCAGGAGGCAACCTTGACCAGCATCTCTCCGGGGCCTGGCCGCCCTAGTGGCTGATCCTCGATACGGAGGTCGCCGTTATTGTACCACATAGCGACTTTCATGGGCGGGTCTCCTCGACGAGCACGGGGTATCAGCCAGCCTGCTGCGACGCGAGCGGGTGCTGGATCGTCTGGTGAAGGTCGAGCGCTTGGTCGGGCTCGAGACTGTCGTGCACGATGGCGCGTACGGAGTGAATCATGGCCATGGGCGCGTCACTCTGGAAGATGTTTCGCCCCATGTCTACGCCCGAGGCTTCGTCGGGCACGGCGCGATGGGCCATTTTCAGGGCGAGGGTCCTCACAGCCCGTCCGCTGCGGAATCATCGAGATTCGAGCGGGCCAGGCAGCCGTCCCGGGTCGTGCTCGACCTGCGCCCCTCGTCGGTCCTCGCCGGCCCGGCCCACTTCAGAACGACGCGCCCGTTCGCCGCGGAGGTTCTCGCCTTGCACCACCAACTCGGCGTGCTCAACCGCTCGGTCAACCCTGGCAGCCTACTCGATCGTCATCGAGTCGAAGTCAATGTAGTCGCTCGCCCCGACCGTGACCCGGATCACCTGCAAACCAGCTGAAAGATGCACCGAACTCGCGGTGGTAGTCCCCACTTCTCCCCAGTCCGCGATCTGCGGAACGGCAATCGGTCCCGTGAGCGAAGTGCCGCACTGCGAGAGTTCGAGCGTGCGGTCGGCATCGACTGCACCGGCTAGCACGGTGACGCCGTAGTCGCCCTCGAGCGGAACGCTGACGGTGTACTCGAGCCACTCGCCCGCCGTCATCCAGCCGACGGCAAAGCCGTTGCCGAACTCCTTGATGTCCACGTCGACGTCGGTGCGATAGGCTCCACCTTCGTTGCCTGCCGTCGTGTCGGAGTAGCCGCCCGAATCGAAGTCCTCGGCTTCGATGGTGCCGGGAATCGAGCTGGGGTTTTCCAGGTAGGCGTCCGCGGCGTCTCCAGGGCAAGCGGCGTAGACAGTTCCGCCAGTGCCGCTGCCTCCAGTAGCCTGACCGCCACTGCCCACCACCTGACCGCCAGCGCCGGCGACGTCGCCGCCAGCGCCGGCGACCCCACCGCCAGCACCAGCGACTGCGCCGCCAGCGCCAGCGATCGCGCCGCCAGCGCCGGGGATCTGACCGCCAGCGCCGACGACCTCACCGCCCGCGCCGGCGACCCCACCGTCGCCGCCAACCACCTGGCCACCGGCACCGGCGGCCTGACCGCCACCGCCCACGACCTCACCGCCAGTGCCCACGACCTCACCGCCAGTGCCCACGACCTCACCGCCAGTGCCCACGTCGTCACCGCCGGAGCCCACCTCCTCACCGCCAGTGCCCACGTCCTCACCGCCAGTGCCTGCGTCCTCACCGCCAGTGCCTACGTCCTGGCCCCCAATCTCCGCCACAACGCCGCCGCTTGCGACAACGCCGCCACCGAGCGAGTCGCCACCGGCGCCGAAGTCGCTCCCGACGGATCCGGCGCCGGCAGCGGAGTCGGTCGCGGGCAGCTCCAGCGACCCGTGGACGCAGCCCGGTAAGATCGCATGGAGGAGAGCCAGAAGCGTGGCCCAGCGCTGCACACGCGCACGGGTCGCTGCACTGACGAACCACGTTGCAGAGAGGCGATTGGCTTGCATGCTGCTTGTCCACGTCAAACGGTAGGCAGCGCCTGGTTCGATGCACCGATGCCCTACGCGCCCAAGCGTTGCTCCCAGTGGCGGTATTGACACGCACACTTTCTGGTCGGGAGAGGAGTTTGTTCTCCCCCCCCCAAAAAAACGCCCCGTGCTCGTTGGTCCAGAGAACCTCATTCACCGCGAAATCATTGAGGCCGCGGCCAGACCGGAAACGTTTCCACCGGCGATGAACTTCATGCGCTCCCCGCTGCTGGTCGCGCTCGCCTGCTTCAGAACCTGCCGCCAATTGGCTGGGTGGATCCTCGCTCTGCGCCACCAACTCGGCGTGCTCAAACGCTCGGTCGGAGTGGATGTGGAATCCGTAGCTGCGCGTCGCGTCAGGTTTCGTCCATCCTGCGCTGGCCAGAAGTATCGCTAGCGGTTCTCCAAGTCCTGTCGCGCTAGTTCGAGCTCGGGGTGTCGGGGGACCACCGCTTCGAGTAGGACGATCATGCTCTTGGCGCGGGCATCACCGGCGGTGCTCATGGCTCGTGCGGCCATCACACGCACGGCAATGGGCGTGCTGCCACCGGGCATGGGCAAGTGCCCAATCGTGGCGAGGGCCGCCGTCCGGCCACGGGACTTGCCGGTGATGAAATTGCGCGTCCACTTCTCCAGGTGGCCCAGGACTCTACTGCGCTCCTTGTCTTTGATGATCTGCAGTGCCTGCTTCGGCTTGCCAGCGGCCACCAGCGCGAGCAGTTCCTCGCGGAGCGCACGCGGATTCTGCTCCGGTTTGCCCTGACGGGCGAGCATCAGCGCGGCTTCCGCATCGCCCTGGTAGCGGGTGAGCTGGGCCCTGCGCGCGAGGTACGCGCTGGACCCTGGCTCGTTCCAGTGCCTGAGAAGCCGCTCCGCACGGGACAGCTCGCCCCGGTACAACGCCGAGTCCACCTGGACCGCCAGTCCCCAAACGGAGTCCTCGAGATCAGCCGCGTCTTTCTCGCTGAGCAGCCGCTCGCCGGTCTGCACTGCCAAACCTGCCAAGATGGCTGCAGTGCGTTCCTTGCCTCTCAGGTAGGGTAGTTGCGCCTTTAGCGCGCTCAGGTCGAGTTTCTCGTAGGCGAGTACCGCCTCCACGATGGCCATGCTGGTCGCGTCACCCTTCACGATGCTGCGCGCTTGCTCCAAATCATTGGTGGACAACGCAACATCCAGGCCAAAGCGGCCAAGCTTGGGGTGGTTGGGGGCGACCTCGCGCAAACGCTTCAGCGCGCGCACCGCCGCGCTGGACTTGCCGACCGCAACCGCCATCCGGCCTAACGTGATGACGATGTTGGCATGCTGGGCGCCACCGAGCCCACGTTCCAGCGCATCGTCCGCTGGCGCAGCAGCGATCACGGCCTCCTTGACGCGGATGATCGCGGGCACGTGGAGCAAGCGTTCGGGCAGTTCCTGGTACTGCTCTTCTGATAAGCGCAGCGCTTCCGGCAGAAGCCGAGGGCCGTCATCGACTGGCCGTAGAGCCCAGCTCAACCCGCGCAGGGCGCGCACCGATACTTTCGCGACGCGGGCGTCGTACTTGCCCAATGCGTTCAGGCGCTCGTTCGAGTTTTTCGGATCCTCGCTGACGGCAAGCTCGGCGGCCAGGAGCAGCGGGGTCAGCGAGCTTGGTAGCAGCTTGCGCGCGCGGTCGTAACGCTTCAATGCTTCCGCGGCATTCCCGGCACGCGCTTGCGCGGTGCCTGTTGCCAACTGAAAGTAGGCGTCCTGGGCCGTCTTCTCGTCCCACGTTTGAACCAGGGACAGCGCCTTCTGCTGGTCCTTCCGGTCCAAGGCGTGCTGGATGCGCGCGAAGGCGACGCGGTCGGGAGGCGCGCCGAGTTGTTCGGCTTGGTCGGCCGCATCCTTGAGGTTGCCTTCGTGAGCCTGCCCCATCAGTCGCAGGGTAACGGCGTGCTCCAAGCCCAGGATCGAAGCCTCCACGTCAGTCGGCAGACGATCTGCGGGGAGCCCGGCGATCAGATCGGCTGTGATACGGACGGGCCAGTTCAGCTTGAAGTCGCCCTCGAGCGCACGCATGCCGCCGGTGAGACCATCCGGCGTGCCCGTCGACATTTGCTGCTCGGCGTCCGCGAGTCGCGAGCGCAGGCGGTGGTCCACGAACGAGGAGTAGCCGCAGAAGCCAGCGAGCAACGCTGTCGCGGCCGCAGCGAGATACCACCGGCGGAAGCGCGGCAAACGGCGCCTCTTGCCTGCGACGTGAGCCCACTCGTCGGCTGCAGTTTCCTCTGGCTCCAGCTCGGTTGCTACCTCGTTGGTGGTTGGTTCAGCGGCGGGCGTGACTGACGTGCTCGGGGGTGCCGAGCTCGGTAGTGCACTCGATTGGGGGTCCGCGACGTAGTGCTGTTCGTCGCTCCCGGCTGCCGGTGTTGCTTGGTTGGGCGCGGGGGCTCGGCTGGGTGCGGGTGGTGGTCGGCTTTTCGGGGGCGCGGGTCCCGTAGCGCGCATGGGTGGCGGTGTTGGTGGTGGTGGCAGCGAACCTCTGGCGGTCGGTGGCTTGGGCGGTGGTGGCAATGCGGACGACTGCGCCTGCTGATGGGAACCCGAGTCGGCACTGGGTCTGCTTTGCGCGGGAATGGCGGAGGTGGCCTGGTCCCACTCATTGTGCTCGGCGTCGAAACCCGTCGCAGGTGCCTTCTCTATAGAGGCGCCTTGTAGTTCCTCGATGCGCTTGGAAACGCGGGTGGCTTGTGCCGTCAAACCAAGGTGTGTGTAGGCGTGCGCGAGATGGGTCAGCACGCGCGCGCTGTTGTTGTGGGTGGCTTCGATTAGCTTGCCCTTGATGAGCGCAGCGGCGGGACTGGCTTGGGTGAGCTCCGCGCATTCGGCGAGGGCTTGGGCTTCTGGACTTCGGCTGCGGTGCCCGACTGTCATGGATTTCTGCCCTGTTTCCCGCGACTGCGGGACGATACCTCCTGAATACCACGCCCGGTACAATCGATAAATGTCCCCGAGCTGACCGTCAGCCTTGATCCATGTTTCGGCGGCCGCCAGCGACCGCCGAAACATGGGATGGTTTCGGGACCGGGTCCGGGGACAGTGACCGGGCCCGCGACGGCGACGGGTAGA
>CAZSVU010000217.1:0-14649 GCA_964610275.1 uncultured Polyangiaceae bacterium
CACTGTCCGTCTTGACCCCGCCTCCGGGAAGCTCCACCGAGGCCGCCCTGACTTTGGCGGCGATGGCCTCGATGGTGAGACCGTACCGGCGCAAGTTCTCCTGCGGCACCTCGATGCTGACTTCGAGGGGCCGGGCTCCGTCGAGCTCCACCACCGTGATCCCCTCGTCTTGGAGCAACTCGTCTCGAACGCGCTCGGCGATCTGCCGCAGCGACTTTTCGGATTGGTCTCCATACACGACGATGGAAATCACGTCCCGACGGATCTGCGGCAGACTGACCACGGGACGCTCCACGTCCTGCGGGAACGAAGTGATTCGATCCACGGCGCTCTTGATGTCGGCCAGCACGCGTTCCGGGTCGGAACCGAGGTTGACCTCGGCCACCACCGACCCGACACTTTCCGACGCGTTGGAGCGAACTTCCTTGACTCCATCCACCCCGCGCACGGCTTCCTCGACGGCAAGAATCACCCCCTGCTCGACTTCGGAGGGGCTGGCGCCCGGGTAGGCAACACTGATGGAGACCATGTCCAGGTCGAACTCGGGAAACACCTCCTGCTTGATCTTCGACAGCAGGAGCAGACCTCCGACGACCAGAACGATCATGAGGAGATTGGCCGCAACCGAGTTGCTCGCCATCCACGCCAACGGCCCGGTCTTGCTCAGCTTCGTGTCCGAGTCCTGCTCGGCTCTCGCACGCTCCAACTCACCCGGTGGACTGGAGCCGGGCAGCGGCGTGTCGCGATTCCCGCCCTCGGGCGCGGGCGGCAGCTGTCCGTTCGGTTCGCTCACCGCTTGCCCAGCGCCTTTCCGACCGGCGGCGCGGCCTTGCGCAGCCGCATCCCGGGCACCGCTCCTGCGATTCGACTGGTGATCACCAACTCCCCTGGCTTCACGCCCGCGCGGACCAACACGCTGTCCTCGCTCCGCCACACGATGTCCACCTTGCGGACGTCCAGCTTGTCGCCCGCGCCGTAGACGTACACCTGCGACCCATCACGCAACGCGACTCGAGGGATCTCGACCACCGGCACGTTGACCTGCCGCGCTTCGACTTCGACGTTGACGTACGCCCCAATCAGGAAGGGCAACCGCTGCGCTGAGGGCAAGGCTTTGGCCGGGGCCGGCTTCTCTTTGATGGGAACGGTCTTGCGATGGCCGTTCTCCTTGAGTCGGAGCGGATCGTCGACTTCGACCAGCACACGGGCCATCCGCCCCACGGGGTCCAGATCGCCCAGCAGTCGAACCACTCGGCCCGGCCGCTCGACACGCTCGCCCCCGACGTCCTGCCAGACCCGCGCTGCAGAGCCACTGCCCTTCTCCGCGTTCTGCCCGGGAACGTCGATCCACGCCAACTGCTCCACGGGCACCGAGACTTGCACCCAGTACGCGTCCGTTCCCACCAGCACCGCAAGCTGGCTGGCCGGTGACACGAGCTGCCCGACGTCGACGTTCTCCGACTGGACCATGGCGTTGAACGGAGCGGAAAGCGAGGTGCGCCCCAGCGCCAACTTCGCCTGGGCTTGCGCACTTTCGGCAGATTCCACGGCAGCCTTGGCCACCTCCAGCTGCGGCTCGCGCAGGGCCAGAGTGCGGTCCTCCGGAGAGGCGTTGGCGTCCTCTCCGATGATTTCCCACTCCTGCTTGGCGATCCCCTTCCGGCTCTGCTCGAGCTGAAGCTCCAGGCGGGCTCGGTCCACGACAGCCTCCTGCTGCTGCGCCGCCAATGCGTAATCCTTCGAGTCGATGCGGACCAGGGCCTGCCCCCGCTTGAAGCGGCCGCCCGGAACCAGCTCCTTGCTCTGCCAGACCACTCGTCCGCCCACCTCGGGCATGACCACCACGCGCTGTGCAGGCGTGACGGTGCCCTGGGCGCGCACCGCGAGCTTCTCGTTGGACGCTTCGATCTTGATCACCTCCACCAGCGCGCCGCGCTCTTCCACGGGCTTCCGCACGGGGGTCGATCGGCTCTTGGTCAAGGTCAGGAAGGCCGCTCCACCGGCTCCGAGCACCGCCACCACCAACAGGGCCCTCAGGGTCTGCTGCAACAGCCGGTTCACGATGCCTCCCTCGCTCCCCGACCCGACCCCGTGACTGCCAGAGCACCGACCGAAGCGGTGCCGCACTGGACGGCTTCCATGACCAGGTCGACGTACGCCGGCACCACCGCGGTGATGTCGAACTCGAAGGGGGCGCGCTTGGCAACCCGCTCCACGTTTGCGTTCAGCAGCAAGAGCCCCAGCATTCCCCCCCAGAGCTGGACCGCGAGCCGGCGGGGGTCGTGGTCACCGCGCACGGAACCATCCCGCTGGCCCAAGGCAATGGCTTCCACCAGGTGTCCCGCCATGGTCCGCAAGAGCTTCTGGTGCTCGGCGAACTGGGGGCTCTGAACCGGGCTGGAGTCGTCGTCGAAGAGCCAGCTCATGGCAACACGGTATCGTTCACGGTTGTCCATGGCGAACTGGACGTAGGTACGCAGGAGACGCCGAACCCGGTCCGCCCCCCGCGGCGACTCGGCCCTTGTGGTCTCGAACTCGGCCAGCAAGCTCTTGAGCGCCCGGCAGGCGATCGCCAGGAACAGATCGTCCTTGCTGTCGAAGTAGAGGTACAGGGTCCCCTTGCTGAGCTCGGCGGCGCGGGCGATCTCGTCCATCGTCGCGTCGCGAACGCTCTTCGAAAGAAAGACCTGCTCAGCCGCGTCCAATATGGCGCAGCGTCTCTCTTCCTTCTCTCGACGGCGTCTGGCTGCCACGGGCATGGAATTTGGGCTCCTGGAATGACTGGGGAGTCAGAATATGACTGTCAGTTAGTTCTCCGTCTAGCCCAGCGCAAGCTGGGCAACGCCGATTCTAGGCGGGTTCGGGGCGCTTGGCCGTTGGTGCCCGGTCAGGGCCGAAGTGCTCGGGACGAGATGATGTACGCAGTGAATGGGCGTGAGGTCACTGAGGAGGCTGCCAAACGGGCCCGCACCTCCGACTACGTGGCCGATAGAGCGCCGACCGGATCCGCGGACTCGGGCTCTCACCCGGGCTAACGTCCCGACCATGGTCCCCAAGGATTTGGCAATTCGTGGGCTGGCGACTTGGCTCGGCTGCGGAAGATCTCCGGTCGCACCAGGCACCGTCGGGACGCTCGGCGCTCTGCCCCTCTACTGGGCCCTCAAACGGCTCAATCCACCCGCGTATTTCGCCGTCACCGCGATGGTGACCGCCGTCGGCATCTGGGCGGCAAATCACGAGGCCGAACGTCTGAACGACGAGGACCCGTCGAGCGTCGTCATCGACGAAGTCGCTGGCGTGCTGCTCGCGCTCGGATTCGTGCGCGGCCGGAGCCTCCGGGCAGAAGTCCTGGCGGTGGCGCTCTTCCGGCTCTTCGACATCTGGAAGCCGGGCCCGATTCGCACGGCCGAACGCGCGCAGCCGGCCGGGCTAGGCATCATGGCCGACGACATCGCCGCTGGGGTCACCGCAGGCTTTTTGGCCCGACTCCTGTCGGGCTAGAAAGCCTGCGCCCAGTCAATCACCCGCTAGCGCAGCTAGCGGGCTCTCCACCAAACCGCCGTCCACACCTTCTGCACCACCCCGAGAAGCGCCACAGAGCGCTTCCCCGAGCAACCCGCCAAGACGCGTATCTACGCGCTTCCATGAGTCTCGCGCTGAAGCTCGGGCGCTATCTGCCGTCCTTGGCGTCGGGTCCCAACAGCGTCCCGCAGATCGTCTGGCACAGCATACGCTTGTGCCGGGATTTGATCTCTTCGCACTTGCAGTCCGGGTGCGTCTTCTTGAGCTCGAGCTTCGCCTGAACTTCTTCCACGGTAAACTGGGCCAGGCGCTCGACGTAGTCGAACTTCCGCTTCTTGCGGATCTGGCGCGCAGTACGCGGGTCGTTCGCCTTGCCGTCCGCCTCCGAGCAGCACCGGAACCCCAGGAAGTAGTAGTAGAACCCTTCATCGTGCGTGTAGATCTTGGGGCGACACTGATTGCGCACGCCCTTGTACCAGGGGCCTCCGGTGTGCACGCTGCTGTACAGGTCCCAACGGCTGCCGGCGGGTTGCTCGTTGGCGACAACCTCATCGTTGTTGGCCGGAAGATCCGCCACACCGAAGTCGCTGATGCACTCCGGCTGTGAGCCACTGGGCACGCCCTTCCAGAGCCGCGCGAGTTCCTTGGGATCGCGCTGGGCAACCTTCGTCATGTTGGGGTGATCCCACTCGTGGTCGCCGTTGCACTTGTCCGGATCCCGAACGAACCCGTGGGGAAACGGCTTCATTTCCGGGCCCTCGCAGGCGAACGTCCATTCCGACTCGGTGCACATGCGCTTGCCCACGGCAGCGCACTTGACCTGGGCCTGGAAGAAGTTGTTCATCACCTCGGGCCGCACGCCCTTGACGTTGGGCCACGAGTACATGTCCACGCAGTACCGCTTGTGCACGCGTTCACCGACGCACTTGCTCGGAGGCGCGAACTTCTCGCACACCTTCTTCTTGTTGGACTTGTCCCACCAATGCTCGAGGCACTTCTGTTCGACGTCGGTGCAGTAGTCTCCCTCGATGAGCACCATGCCCACGGGACAGGCACCGGCATCCTGGCTCGCCGCCTGCGGCTCCGTCGCCGCGTCGGAGGCTCCCGCAGGCGGCTCGGCGGCAGGCCCCTCCGCTGCGAGCGCAGTGGGAGCAGCAGCGTCCGACATTTCCGATGCCGTCGACGCTTCAGCACCCGGGGCGGTGCCCGGCGGCGGCTCCGCTTCGGGAGGTTGCGCCGCGGCACAGGCAACGATGATGGCGACGGGAAGAACGGTGAGCCAGCGCATGCACGCGTGCATACACGACCCACTGTTCCCCTGCAAAGGCGCAGCACCCGCGGTCGGCGCGCGGCGTACCGACCTGCACCGAACGAGCAGTGGACGGCTCACCGCCCGGCCGGGCACGCCGGTCCGAAGCAGTCGGGGTCGGTGCAGTCCGCGAATCCGTCCTCGTCGTCGTCCGTCCCGTTGCCACAGATCTCGTCAGGCCAATCGCTCTCCCAGCGGAAGACCCAGGTATCGGTGAAGCAGTCCTGTGTCCCCTCGGCACAGCCACCGTACAGCAGTATTCGATTGCGCAGAGTGTCGTAGGTCATGCTTCGCACCGAGCGACCCGACGGCGACGTGCCGGGGGTGATCTCTTCCCAGCCGGGGGCCGTGTACTCCCACGTGTCCCCCAGGTACCCGGCGCTGTGCTCGTAGCCTCCAAAGAGGATCAGGTGCTCGCGATGCTCGTCGTAGGCCATCGCGGGTGAGATGCGTGGGCTCGGGGCTTCGCCGGCGGTGAGGTCAATCCACTCGTTGCCGTCGTAGCTCCACGTGTCGTCGAAGTACGCATCGGTCATGCCGACGCTATTCCAACCGCCGAACAGCAGCACCTGCCCCACGGCGGCGACGTAGGCCATCGCATGACCCGAGCGGGCCGGCGGTGCCAGCGCGAGGTCGCGCTCAACCCAAGTCGCGCCGTCATACTCCCAGGTGTCCCGCAGCCAGGGCGAGCAACTGCGGCCTGAACACCCGCCGAAGAGCACGGCGCGCGCCCGGGCCGAATCGTACGCCATGGCATGCGACATGCGAGCGGGCGGAGAACGGTCGGGGGCGATCTCCCGCCAGGCGAGCCCCGTGAAGAGCGCGCTGGCCGAGGAACCAGGCTCCGAACCGTCATCGCCACCGAACAGCAGCACGCCGTCGTACAAGCCACCGAAGGCCATGGCCTCGGAACCCGCCGTGCTCATGGTGGTGTGACGCACCCAGTCCGACCCGTCGAAGAGCCAGCACTCCCCGTCGGAGACGAGCACGGTGCGATCGATGCTCGGGTAGTAGGCCATCACTGCATCGGAGACCGACGGCGGTTGCGTCGAAGTGCTGATCTCGCGCCACGTGGGCCGCTCCCGGGTGCAACCGCTGGAGCACCCATCGTAACTGCGCGCGTTGCCGTCATCGCATTCCTCGTCGGCATCCAAGGTGAGGTTTCCGCAACCTGAATCCGCAACCTCCTCCACCTGACAAGCGGCGTCGCAGCCATCGCCGGACACGCCGTTGGCGTCGTCGCAATGTTCCCCCACCCAGAAATCGACTTGTCCGTTGCCGCAGCTTTCGTCGGACTTGCAGTCTGCCGAACAACCATCGCCGCTTTGCGAATTGCCGTCATCGCAGGTTTCACTGCCCTCGCGCACGCCGTCACCACAAACCGATGGCTCCAACCGGCACTCGGCATTGCAGCCATCGCCGTCGGCCGAGTTGCCATCGTCGCATTCCTCCCCGAATTCCAGCACGCCGTCGCCGCAGTCGTACTCGACCCCGCTGCCACCTCCAGCCCCACCCGCGTGAGTTCCTCCGTTCGCCCCCGTATCAGTCGATCCGGAAGCGCGACTGGTGGAGCCGCCACAAGCGGCGAGTCCCACCGCCAGGCCGACCCAGCCCAGGCCGGCACGAGGACGCCGCACCAGACGACAAGGTCCCATTCTTCACTCCTCTGCTGGAGGATTCTTCCATGGCTCCGTGGGCCGCGCCATCAGCCTGTCGCCGGAGAGCCCACGAGCTCCGAGACGGCGAGCTCCAGCCCGGCCACCAGCCGCGCCATGCGCTCGTAGTCCAGTCTTTCCGGGGTGTCGGTCTGCTGATGGTGGTGGGCGTAGCGCAAAGGTCCGGTGTCGGTCACGACCACTGCCGGATATCCCACCTGCCAGAACGCCCAATGATCGGCTGCGGCGAGGACGGAATGATCGCCCGGCAGCACACCACCTCGCACGGGCAAGCTGGAGTGGGTGGCGAGTGCACGGACCATGTCGTCGACGAGCTTGCCCGAGGCTTCGTTGCCCAGCACGGCAGCGTAGTCTGCAATGGGACCAAAGCAGTCGGGGCACCCGTCCGCGCTCCGCTGACTGCCTGGCTCGTCCGAGTAGTAGCCCACGCTTTCGAGGCTGAGCATGGCCACGACCTTCTCGCCAGCCGCGGCGAGACGCTTGGCATAGACGGTGCTGCCCATCTCGGCGTTGCGCCAGTGCGGCTCCTCCTGAGTCGCAAACGCCACGAAGCGGAGCGTGCGAGACGGTCTCTTCGAGACAAACCTGCGTGCGAGCGCGAGCAGGGCGGCAACGCCACTGGCGTTGTCGTCGGCACCGGGGCACTTCAAGGCAGAATCGTAGTGTGCACCGACCACCACGATCTGGTCGCCTCGCACTCCGCCCCGCACCGTCACCACCAGGTTCTGAACGACGGCGTCGTCAGCGTGTACGAATCCCTGCCGCTCCACCTCGTAGCCAGCATGCTCGAGCTTCTCGGCCAGCGCGTCGGTGGTGGAAGCGAGATTCCAACCCTCGGTGGTGTTTCGCTCTCCGATCTCGCCGGCCAACTGCCGCACTTCCTGCTCGAGCTCGCTGACCAACTCGGCTTCTCGCTCCGTCAGCGCCGACAGCGCTGGACCGTCGTCCGCGGCCGCCGCATCTCCCGGCGGTGCGTCCACGGGAGTCGCCGCTGCAGGAGCCGGCGTGGATGCGGCGCACGAGACGACGGGGGCGAACAGCGCCGCGAGGGTAACGGAGACGGCTGTGCGGAGCGCCGGGCGGGTCTCCCGACGCGGGCGAGAACGGTGGTGGCGCGACATCGATACGGGTGTACCCGAGTTGCGAGGAAAACGGCATGGCCGAGACGCGGCGCCATCCGGCTACCCGATCGCCCTCGCCCCACGGCGGTCGGTTTCCGCCCGTGGCTCTTGAGTGGGCGGGGCCGTGCCGGCTAAATTGCTTGCCCCGTGGCCAACTCACCGAAGAAACCCGCACAAGTTGGTGTGATCATGGGCTCACAGAACGACTGGGAGACCATGCGGCACGCCGTGGACACTCTCGAGAAGCTCGGTATCCCGCACGAAGTGCAGGTCCTTTCCGGACACCGGACACCGGATCAGGTCTTTGAGTACGCTGCCACCGCCGAAGCACGCGGGCTCCAAGCCATCATCGCCGGAGCGGGAATGGCGGCACACCTGGCTGGCATGCTCGCGGCCAAAACCACCGTACCGGTGCTCGGGGTGCCCATGCAGACCAAGAGCCTGGGCAGCCTGGATTCGCTCCTCTCCATCGTGCAGATGCCGGCTGGGATTCCGGTCGGAACGCTGGCTATCGGCCGGGCCGGCGCGGTCAACGCGGCCCTGCTTTCGGCTGCGTTCATGGCCAACCACGATCCGGAGATCAAGGCGGCCGTGAAGCAGTTCCGGGCGGAGCAGACCGAGTCCGTGGCCCGGATTGGCGACCCTCGGGGCCAAGACTGAGCCGAGGCACGGGCCGGGGCACATGGGGAGCGGCCAACCGCGCTCGTTAGAAACTTGTGTCTTTCGGCCGTTTCGGGTAGTCCCGCGGCGGGTTGTGGGCAGGTGCACGGCAAGCACCTTCTGATAGCCCCCTATCCGCAAGCCCAGTGAGGCCATCATGCGGCGACTCAGGAAGCTCCTCGAACGACTACGTCTACCTATCCCGGCGCTCGCGTAAGCTACCGCCGTCCGGGTTCCTCCCGTGCCCTGCCTGGGGCTCGGTTCCTTCCTGTTTTCCTTCCTTACCATCTTACTACCTCCTGCTGGCGACGCGCCCTGTAGCTGCTGCGCGCCACGCCGTGCGTGTCTGCCTCGACGAGACGTCTCCGCAGACCTGCGCGCGCTCGGTTGCGCGAGAGCGGGCACAGCCGGTGACCTCCGCGTCGCCGCCGCGATCCACAGGCAAGGGTTTCGGAGGCGCCGACGGTGTCGCCGGAGGCGCCACTGGGATGCCACCTGAGCGCGCTGTCGAACGCGGCCAAATCAGCGCTACTCTGGGTCCGGCTGAAGGCCCGGCCGCCGCCCGCCCCCGCTCCAGCAGAAGCGGTGTTAGGATGAGTGGTAGCGGCGCCACACTGGCCGCCGCAATCGACAGCGATCATCCAGCTCTCCCCACCTCAGCATGAAGCCACCGCGCGACAAGCTCATGGCCACGATGCACTACCGACGGCTCGGTCCCGATGGCCCCCTTTCGAGTGCGGTGGGGCTGGGCGGCATGCTGCTCAGCATCTCGGGCAGACCCCCCGAGGATCAGGGCATTGCCGTTCTCCACGCCGCCATCGAGGCCGGCGTGTCGCTGATCGACACCGCCGACTGCTACTGCCTGAATGAGCGCGACTTCAACCACAACGAAGAGCTCATCGCCAAGGCCCTGAAGGGACGCCGGGAGCAGGTGACGGTCGCCACCAAGTGCGGCTGTCGGCGACCCGGCGGGGCCTGGACCGTCGACGGTCACCCCAGCGCACTGACCCAGGCCGCCGAGGCCAGCTTGAAAGCCCTGCGCGTCGATGCCATCGACGTGCTGCAATTGCACGCGCCGGACTCGCGTGTTCCGTTCGCCGACACGGTCGGGGCGCTGGCCAGGCTGCGCGAGCAGGGCAAGGTCCGCCACGTGGGTCTGTGCAACGTGACCGTCGCCCAGATCGACCAGGCGCGACAGGTCGTTCCCGTCGTCAGCGTGCAGAACCGGTGGAATATCGCGGACCGGACTCCCGAAACGGGTGGCGTGCTCGACTACTGCACCCGACACGGGCTCGCCTTCCTGCCCTTCTCGCCTTTTGGTGGCACGCTCGGGGCGCCGGCGCTCAGTAAGCACAAGCACCTCGGAGACGAGGCTCGCAAGCGACGCATCTCGCCCTATCGCCTGCTCATTGCGTGGATGCTCGCCAAGAGCCCCGTGGTGATACCCATACCCGGAGCGCGACGAGCCGAGAGCATCCTGGACAACGCAGCGGCGGCAGATGAGCAACTCTCGGACGAGGAAATCAAGGCCGTAGAAGCTGCCATCGCGAAGTGATACACGGCAGCGCGACACCGTGTGCGGCTGGAGTGAGCGATGCTCGAGGGTCTGCGGATCAGGCGTAGTCAACTCAGCTTGATGTTGCTGGTGCTGATCGCAGCCGCGGTCGTCGTGTCGATGGCCAAGCTGCGCACTCGAGATACTGCGCTCCGCGTGATTGGTCACGAGTGGGAGCGCAACATCGACATCCAGACCTTCACCGGCGACAAGTGGATCGTGACTCGCGTGGAACAGAACCGGGGGACGAACACCACCGACGACATCCAGTGGCCCGATCCCAAGCTGAAGCAGCGCGGCCAGTGCGACGGATGTGAACGGGAAGGTCAGCGGAGCGCCGTCTACACGGTGCGGTTCGTGGATCCGGTCTCCGAGCGTGGCTACGGGTGTGAATTTGGTGAGAGCAAGTGGGGCTCATTCGGGACGGACAGCCGGTGGCGCGCCGAGTTCGACCCGCAGACGGGGGCTCCCAACTGCGAGACGCTCGCGCCCGCGGACTGAAGCGGCCCCGCACCGCCCTACCGTGCGGGTAGGTACTCCGCGACGCATTCCGACGGGTGCAGCGTCTCCAATATCCGTGTGCTGGCCACGCCCACTCGCGCGTCGCCCACTTCGGTCATGGCCACTCCGTAGAGCCACTCCGCCAGCCGCTCCGAGGTGGGGCTGAACGGAAACACCGCGAGCTTGATGCCACCCGGTGACTCGTTGCGTGCCCCGCCGAGGGGCGCCTCCCGCATTGCCGGCGCCTGGCCGAGATCGCCGATGGTCTCACAACGGGTGGCGACCAGGTTCTTGCCGATGGCCTCGAGGTGCGTCCGGTTCTCGGCATACGACTGCTCCCCGAGGGCCAGCGAGTGGTCGAGCAGCAGGTGGCACGGCATCAGCACCTGCTGGTGCACCAGGTCGAAGTCGACCACGAACCCTTCAGCATCCAGTGTCTCGGCCTCGAGCGTGAGCTCGAACTTCCAGGTGTGACCGTGCAGGGAGATGCACGGGCCGCTGTGCCCGCGCACGTGGTGAGCAAAGTGGATGTGGATGCCGGACGTGACGCGGTACATGGGTCGACCGGGAGGATTTCAGTTCGTCTCCGCCACCATCTTGCGGAGGCGCTGCACTTCCCCGGGCTCTCCGATCACGATGAGCTGGATGCCAGGCTGCAGCGGCTGATCTGGCGAAGGGTTGTAGATGAAGTCACCGTTGGGCTCGTGTAGCGCCACTACCAGCAGGTTCGTCTTCTGGCGAATGGGGATCTGGGCCAGGCTCTTGTTGATGTAGACGGAGTCCGGCGGGAGCTCCACCTCGTCAAAGCGCAAGTTCTTCTCAGTCAGGCGCATCATCTGGTCCAGGAACTCCGTAACCTTGGGGCGGACCAGCTCGCTGGCAAGCCTGAGACCACCGATTCGGGTGGGGCTGACCGTGGAGTTGGCTCCTGCGCGCAGGATTTTCGGCTCGTTCTCCGAGTCCAGTACTTTCGAGACGATGCGCGCCTTGGGGTTCATCTCCCGGGCAGAAAGCGTCACAAACAGGTTGTCGCGATCGTCCGTCAGTGCCGACACCAGCCCGACGGCACGCTCGATTCCTGCCTCCCGGAGGGTGTGATCCTCGGTGGCATCGCCGACGATGAACAGCAGCTCACCACCGTACTCCTCCTGGTTGTACTTCTCGATCTTGTCTCCGTCGCGCTCGATCACCACGAAGGGTTGCTCGACTGTGTGCAGCTCGTCGATCACGTAGTGACCCGTCCGCCCACAGCCCACGACCACCAGGTGGCCGGAGAGAGATTTGATGCGTCTGTCCATACGCCGCCTCCGAAACGCCTTGCCGAGCACTCCTTCGACCAGCATCGCCGTGATGGTGGACTGAAAAAACGCTATTGCGCACACGCCGGCCACGATGAGCACGATGGAGAACGCACGGACGTCCTGGTGCGCTTCCATGTGCGGCAGCTCGCCGTAGCCTACGGTGGTAACCGAAATGACCGCGAAGTACACCGCGTCGAAGAACGAGTACTCGTGGCCCAGCACCCAGATGGCCAGCGCCCCGATCAGCACCACGACGGCGACCATCACCACCGCGGCCCCCACCCGCTTGAACGCAGCCCTCAGCATGAGCCTCCGAGAACGGACGGCTTCCGCCTTCTCACTACCGCGCCCGCTCCGAGATCCATCGACAAGCTCCGCACCGCCTGCTGCCCGGCCTCGTCCTCCAACCAGGTCGAGCGCCGCATCGGCCTACCGGCCGCAAAGGCCAGCCTCCCATTTCTACCTCAGTTCGGGCTCGTCCGGGTGAGATGTGGCGCCAGGGCAGGCGGGCCGAATCGGCTCCTAGGAAGAAACCCGCGAAGCATTGCGCGCGTGTCGACGCCAGGGGCGCTGCTTCCGCAACGAAAAGGTGATACCGGATCGGGCATGACGTGGAAAACCCATGGGCTGCTCGGATGTGTAGCGCTGCTCGCAGGAGGCTGCGCCTCGGCTGCGCCACCATTCGACACTCTCCCTGACTCGCAGCTGACGGCGTTCCGCCTGCAGAACTACGAGCCGCCGCAGCAGCAACAAGCACCTGCCGCAGGGCAGCCTGCCACACCAGGCGCGGTCCCGGGCATTCCCCCGGAGATCATGCAGTGGGTTCAGCAGGGCGCGCAGGGTCTGCAGCAGTTCATCCCTCCGGGGATCCAGCTGCCGCCGAACCTGCTGCCGGGCGCGGCGCCGACCGCACCCGTTCCGGCGCCACAGCCCGTCGTGGAGCAGGTTCCTCGGTTTCCCAACCGCCCGGATGGCTTCCGCATCCTGAGCCAGACGGCGGTCGTTGACGGGTCCCTCAAGGAGGAGCTTGCCGACATTCTGGGAGACGAGAGCAACTTCGACAACGAGCACGCAAACTGCCTCTACGCAGAGCTGGGGCTCGCCTTCACGTCCCAGACCAGTCCGCAGGCCAATGAAGTGCTCATCTCCTTCTCCTGCAACCAGGTGGCTGCCGCCGGCGGGTTCGCCTGGCCGCATCCCTCGGTGGGCATGAAGAAGGACACCGCCGGATCCCTCGCCCAGCTGGCGAACAAGTTGTTCCCGCCGGGAACCTGATCCAACGCCGACCTTCCGACGCGCGCCTCCCACCCAAGCGGGCGCGCGTCGCTGTGTCCGCGGTTCGGGCAGCTCAGTAGTGTGCGCCGTGGAATGCGACCCCATGCGCCTTGACCCGAGCGCCCGAGTCCCTATCCTTGAATCCACGACTCTCAACCGAACCGCGCCGAAAGGCCCCCTGGGGGCGACATGGTTTCGACGTGGGGACTGAACTCCAACCTGCGTGCGGTGGCTCCCGACCCACCCAAAATCGGGACGTACAATAATTGCGAACGATAACGCACTCGCTCTCGCGGCCTAAAAAACCGTAGAGCCGTCCAACCGTGAGATTGTCTTGGTAACGGAAGGGCGTCAGCACTAAGGCTGGGTCACGTGAGGATGCCTTCGATAACGTGACCGAGATCAGCGAAGGCTAGGTCGTAGCCGAACCTACGAACCCCGTCGCTTGGGCAATGCGACTACGCACGTGAACGAAGATTGCAGCGACGCCTCGCGGATCCGGGTTCGATTCCCGGCGCCTCCACTCTCTTCCAGCATCAAAACAGCTTGGCCCACGGGTCGCGTCATGCTCCGCGTCATGTAACTCGGCCCCGGCGGCCACCTTGACCTGCGCATTCGCGGCTGGTGCCAGAGGCAGACCGGGCCGTTGGTACGACAGGCAGCTGACGGCCTGGCAGAGCGGCTCCCAGTCCAGGTGCGTGTACTGGTCGATCATGTTGCCCCGGGCGTTGTGGGTGATTCTCTCCACCACGTCGGCCGGAGCACCGCCCCGCCGAGTCCAGGTGATGAAGGTGTGGCGGGTTGCATGGACGGTCCGGCTCTTCATCCCAGCTAGCTCACAGGACTTCCGGAACCTCTTTTGGGCGCTGCTCTTCGTGTGGGGACTCGCAACGTCTATTTGTTGAGGGATGATCCAGTCATCCTCGGTCGGGGGGCGACCGTAGGTCAGCAGGAACCCTTCATCCCACCACCACTCAAGCAGCACGGCTAGAGCAGGGTGGACTGGCACGCGGCGCGGCTGATCTGCCTGCTTCAAGGGTTGGTCCCGGTACTGCGAATTCACTTCAAGCGAGCCCAACGGGGCTGCGCGACGGTCCCAATCGCGCCAGCGACGACCGCAAACCTCGCCCATCCTCATGCCGGTGTAGAAGGCCAGGCCATTCCAGACCCGCCGAGACGCGCCGATACGCGAGTCGGTCGTCAGCACAACAACTTCGTCGGCTAGATATGGCTTGCGCTCGACACCGCGCGTCTTGCCCCAGAACCCACGGGGAAGATCGCATGGATCGCTGGCGATCAGACCCTCCCGCTTGGCGTCCCGAAACAACGTTCGAACGACACCGTAGATGTTCTTCGCAGTCTTGATGCTCACTGGCTGCGTCTTCAGCCATTCGGCAAAACGAATGAGGTCACGTTCGTTGATGGAATCGAGACGCCGGCCTTTGAAGAACTTTGCAGCATAGTCACGAAGCATCTGTCGATCCCCAGCCGCAGTTTGCGTCCTGCGGCGACTGCCCCAGGTCCCAGCGTACTGCTCGAATGAGACCGAACCGCTCTTGTGCTCGCGCGAGTACGTGCCCGCCTTGACCTCGCGCTTCCGCTGTCGGTAGCGCTGCTCCGCCATGCGCCTGTCCGCGCCTACGAGCTCATGCACCTGCCTGCCTTCGAACATGAAACTGATGCAGTGCACCTTCCGACCGTTCTTGCGCGTGCGCGTGTAGACGCCCAT
>CAZSVU010000218.1:0-13192 GCA_964610275.1 uncultured Polyangiaceae bacterium
ACGCCCAGCGGCCGCGGTAGCCTCCGTCAATTGCGTCATTTGGCGCCGCGAACGATCTAGGGGCGAGCCCAATCTCCGCGTCAGCCGCGACCTCCCAGCGCTCGATTCAATGCCGTCACCGTCTTCTCTCGCGCAAAGTAGCGGTCGAATGCGTTCAGGGCCGTGGCTTCCACCGCCTGGGTGAGCTCGGTCGGCGTCACGTCGCCCGCCTCGACGGTCCCCTCAGCTTTGGACTTGCCTCGCTGCAGGACTGAGCCGTTGGCGTCGTACACCGTCAGGTCGACGGCAACGCGAACCCGGGCTGAAGGGCCTTCGGGAGTGGACGACCACTCGACCTCGGCCCGGTTGACCTCGACCAGCACCTCGAGCGTGGAGCCGTCGCCGTCCACGATGCCCTGCAAACGCCTCGCTGCAGCCAGCTTGTACCCGGTGGTCAGTCCCACCGGCACGCGGCAACTCTCCCCGTCCTCCAGACGGGCCGGTGCGCTGAGCTCGATGCGGTCCGCGGCGGGAGCACCACGAGTGTCGATCACCTTGAGCTCCATGCGGGCCGCGTCGATCTCAGGCGGGCTGCCGCTGGGTGCCTCCAGGCCGTAGCGCGATCCCGCACATCCCATCAGGCTGGCGGCTGCAAGTGCAATCGCACTCCACTTGCGGAGGGTGAGGAGAGGTCGGGGGGAGGAGTTTTGCGTGGTCATACCCCAGCCTATTGCAGGGCACGTGCCACCCGCTCCCACACCCCAAAAATCCCTACCACCAGCGCGATTCAGCCCCCGGTGTGCAACGCTCTGCACACGGTGCGTGCAGCCCCGTGCACGCTGTGCAGCGGCGAGCCCACCGGGGCGGGTCGCAGCTCAGCACTCGCATCGCAACTGCAAGCGCGCAGCCCGGCTCCTTCGGCGGTCGAGACCACCGCTGGCGTTCGTTGGGGGTCGATCTACTCGTCGAGATCGAGATCGGCCGCTGCGTCGCTCCGGGTCTCTCCGGGGCCAAAGCGGCCTTTCTCATCGTGCTTCACCGTCGCCAAAGCCGTCACGGGGTCATGGGCGAACGCCAGCCAGGTGCCGTGCTTCGCGGCGCCCTGCAGGAGCGCCGTCTTTTCATCGACGAGATGCTCAGGGTAGCGATCGTACCCCATGGTGATGGGCAGGTGCATCCACGGCACGCCCGGGATGAGATCCGCACAGTACAGGATGCGCTGGCTGGCACCCACGACCTCGGTGAGCAGCATGCCCGGAGTGTGGCCGTCGCTCGAGAAGAAACGGTAGCGCTCGTCGAGTAGATCCTCCGGCGGCCACGCATCGTCGACGACCACCAACCTGCCGCTCGCTTCGAGCAACTCCGGCAGGTCGGCAATGTAGGAGGCTCGGTCACGCGGGTGAGGCGCGCTTGCGCGCTCCAGGGCAGCGCGGCTCACGACAAAACGGGCCCGGGGAAACAGCAGGCGCTGCGCCTTCCCTGCCTGGTAGGCGGCGAGCAGCCCACCAGCATGGTCGAAGTGCAAATGACTCAACACCACCACGTCGATGTCGGCGTCCCCCAAACCGCAACGCTCGAGCTCAGCCAGTAGGCGGTGCCCGCCGCCCTCGACGCCAAACCGCTCCTGCAGCTTGGGCTCGAAGAAAGCCCCGACGCCAGCTTCCAGCAACACCCGGCGGTGCCCGTCCTCCACCAGCAGACAACGGCAGGCCAAGACGATGCGATTCTGCTCGTCTGGAGGGCACCACCGGCTCCATATGGCACGGGGTGCGTTGCCGAAACAGGCGCCACCGTCCAGCCTCTGCTCGTTTCCCGGAATGCTCCGCACGCGCAACATGGCCGGGGAGTCTTACGCCATTTGGGCGGGTTGGCGAGCCGGACTCACACGGTAGCGCGCGGCCCGAGCGCCGCACGCACCTCACGCCGAAGTCCGGAGCGCCCCAGCCCGGTCTCCAGCTCGCAGAATCCCTCGTACGAGCGCCTGCGCTCCCGCACCAGGTGCTCGACGAGCGGGCCCATACCCTGCACCAACACACCGGACCGATACGCTTCGAGCTGCGCCCGTCGCCTCTCGACATGGCGCTGCAGGACCACTCGGTCATGGTGGTCTCCCAACAGCTCCTGCACGGCTTTGATGCGCTCGTGGAGCTCACCGTATCGATCGCCCAAGGCCGGCTTGACGAGCTCCAGGGCGTACCGGAGCCGTTTGGCCGCAATGCGGAGGGCATGGAGCTCGGCAGGGCGCTCTTGGCCGTCGGAGGGCGGACGCGCCTCCGCCACGCGATGGATGGCCGCTTCGAGCGCCACCCACGCCACCACCTCGAAACTCGAGCTGGGAGCCCGTTCGCGAAGTGCCAATTGATCGAGGCCGTCGCGAAGTGCGCGGTCGATACCTTCGAAATCGATCCGAGCCAGCTGGGCTCGCGCCCGCTTGCGCAACTTGGCGCGCCGACCATCGATGCGATCGAGCAGGTATTCCAGTGCCGCCCGCTCGGCGTCGTTGTCCACCAGCTGGCGACGCTCGCTGAGCTGCACCGCGTTCACGTCCCACTCGCGCAACTCGGCGACGGCTCGCGTGACTCGTCGAAGTCGCTTCCGTCCTCGAGCAACGGTCTTGGCCGGCAGCTGTGGGCCGAAGGTGTCAAAAAACGCCCGCAGTCGGCGCGAGGCCACGCGTAGGTCGTGTACGGCCTCGACGGGATCGGCAGCCGAGCTGAAATCCCGGTGGGCATGCAGCTGGAGCAATCGACGCTCGACCGTCTCCGTCACGTGGAGAAGATGTGGCGACGGGCCGGCTTCGACGGTCGGCTGCGCGGGCACCCCTGGCGTGTCCTGCGCTGGACTCGCCGGGTTGGGCCCCTGCGGCTCGCCCTCCAGCGGAACACTCGGGTCGGAAACGATCGTCCGGCGAACGTACTCCGTCACTTCGCTGATGACACCGCGTCGGCCCAGGTCGACGGAGCCTTGCTCGCTGAGCCAACTCGGTCGTGCTGCTGGGAACCGATCCGGCCCTCGAAAGGCGCGCCAACCATCACTCGCTCGCGCGATGGCGGACAGGACCATTCCGAGCGCACGCCCAGCCAAGCGCGAGGAACGGTCTTGCAGGAGGGCGAGCTTGGAGGTCGACGGAGCCACGGGGGTTCATCCGGATTCGCCGGGAGATTCGGGAGATCCACCATGGTTGGTCGGTGAGTTGGGCGCAATAGGTCACGCGCGCCCAGGAAGCATAGTGGCGACAAAGTCCAGGACATCGACGCCGCTAGGCGCGGTCCGGCCAAGGATGTGACCGGGCTGGACCCAGCGGTCGGGCGCTGGCAGAGTGACGCTACGGTGGCTCGCGCGCGGCAGGGGCGCCGGGAGGTGGAAGATGGTCGGACCCAGAAGAGACTTGGCGATCTTGGCTTTGGGGGCAGCTTTGGCTGCCTGTGGCTGCGGCAGTGACGGTGATTCCAGCGGCGACGGCGGCGGTGGGGCGGACGGTGTAGATGCAACGTCCATTTCAAGGGACGACCTAGCCGGCGAGGCCGCCAGCGCACTGTGCGCCGCGTACGCCAACTGCGTGGGCCCACTGTTCGACGTCATGTTCGCCGGCGAGGCCTGCGAGACGCGAGTCGAAACCCAGCTCGCCGGCGAGTTTGGCATTTTGTTCGACATGGTCGATGCCGGCCGGGTCGAGTATCACCCGGATCTCGCACCCGCCTGTCTGCAAGTGTGGCAGGACCGAGACTGCGCCGATATGAACCAGCGTTCGATCCCGGAATGTGACAACGCCATCGAAGGGACGGTCGCCGTGGACGGCGAGTGCACCGCCGACTGGGAGTGCGTCGGGTTCAACGTCTGCAAGTTCGACGGGGAGTGTCCGGGTACCTGCACTCCGCGCGGGAGCGCCGGCACCACCTGCGAGCGCGACGACGAGTGCGATGATGGGCTAGTGTGTTTCGACGTCACCGGCCGCTGCGTGCAGCCGGTCGCCGAAGGCGAAGCGTGCGGGGGGGGAGTCGAACCGGACTGCGAACCGGGCCTATTCTGCCTCGGCAACGACGACAACACCGGCACGCCAGGCGCGTGTGTGACGATGGACGACGGGTTCTCTCGCGCCGCAGGCGCCAGCTGCGGGTTGGATACGGCACTGTGCGAACCCGGCCTGTCGTGCACGGTGCTTGCGGTGGTCGGTGAAGTGCTCACCATGGAATGCGCCGATCCGGTGGGTTCGGGCGAGGATTGCCGAATTGGCTTCCCCGAGCAGTGCCCCACCGGGGAGTACTGCATGGTCCCGGAAAACAGCCTGGAGGGCACGTGCGAGCCACTGCCTGGCGACGGCGAGCCCTGCGCGGCTCGCTTCGAGGACCGATTGTGCGCACCCTACACGCGCTGCGACGAGGCTACGGGCAACTGCCGCGCCATCCAGGAGCTCGGCGACACCTGTAGCAGCGACGCGCTCTGCTACAGTGAGAACTGCGCCGACGGGGGATGCGCACCGAATTCTGCTTGTGAGCCTTGAGTTCGGGAGTCGCCGGCGTTTCGTGTGCGCTCGGCGGTTCCGGGGCGCGGCGCTGGCATGATGAGCAACTGGTCGCCCCATGCGCACGCTCATCGCCACCGCAGCCGTAGCGACTCAGCTCGCCCTGGTGACTGGTGTCGCGCACGCGGACGAGAAGCCTGCGACCGCACGCCTGGTGTGGAACGAGCGCTTGGCAGCGCGCGACCGGATGGAACCTGGCCGCCACCGGCGCCCTGGCCGCCACGTCCGTGGGCCTGACGCTCGGCACCTCGCCGGAACGACGGTGGACCGGCGGCATCCTCTTCGACGATTCGGTGCGGGACACGGTGCGCCTCGAGGAGCCGGGGCTGCAAGACCGCGTGGCCAAGGTGAGCGACGTCATCTACCCGCTGATGGCCATCTACGCGGTGGTGATCGACAGCGGGCTCGTCGCCTGGGGCATTCACGGTAGCTCCGACGTCGCAGCGCAGACCGCCGTGATCAGTCTGCAATCCCTCACGCTCGCCGGCGCCATCACCATCACGGCGATCTCGTTCGCGGGCAGGCAGCGTCCCCGCGAGCTGGGCTGCGAAGACGACCCGACCAATACGCGGTGTGACGATCCAGGCAGCAACAAGAGCTTCTTCAGCGGGCACAGTGCCGCCGCCTTCACCGCTGCAGGTCTCATCTGCACGCACCATGCAGAGCTACCGCTCTACGGGGGCGGCGCGGGCGACGTGGTCGCGTGCTCGCTCGGGCTGTTCGCCGCCACGACGGTGGCGGCGTTCCGGGTGATGTCCGACAGCCATTGGCCCACCGACGTGGCCCTGGGATCCACCGTGGGCGCGGTGTCGGGATTCTTGGTGCCGAGGCTCCTGCACTACGGCTTTGGCGGATCGACGCCGGGCCGCGTGGCGATCGCGCCCATGCTGACCCCGACGGCGCGGGGACTGACACTGGTTGCAGCGTTCTGAGCCCTGACTCGCCCTCGAGCATTCATCGACGCGCTTGGGCTTGATCAGCACGTCCGACGGTGATATTAGATTATCGCTATCTAGCTATAAGCCTATACCCGATCGGAAAATGGTCGAAACGAGGATCGCAGACGACGCGCCGTTTGCCGCCCGGGCGGCAGAGGTGCTCAAGGCCATCGCCCACCCGGTGCGTCTGCGCATCGTGGACGTGCTGGCGGGCGAACCGACTCACGTGAGCGCATTGGCCGAGCGCCTGGACGTCAAGCAGCCCATCGTCTCGCAGCAGCTGCGCATCCTCAGGGCGCAGGGTCTAGTCCAGTCTCGTCGAGCCAACGGCTTGATGGTCAACGAGCTCGCCGAACCCGAGCTTCGCCAGCTCCTGGCGTGCATGAGGAACTGCGTCTGCGGGCAAGATCGTTAGGAGCCGTGCACATGGCACTGAGACGGCGAGAGTTTATCCAGATTGCTGCGGGCGGCGTGGGTGCTGTTGCACTCAGCGGACTCGGTTCGAGGTGGTGGGGGCTGGACGCCGATCCCATCCCGGACCCGGCCACCGATGGCGACCGAGTCGTCCCCACGTTCTGCGAGCTCTGTTTCTGGAAGTGCGGCGTGCTGGCGCACGTCAAGAACGGGCGCGTGACCAAGCTCACCGGCAACCCCGCGCATCCCCTGTCGCGGGGCCGGCTCTGCCCGCGGGGGACCGGGGGAACGGGGCTGCTCTACGACCCGGACCGCCTGAAAAAACCGCTGATCCGCATCCAGAAGCGTGGGGAGCAGGCGTTCGAGGAAGTCAGCTGGGAAAAGGCTCTCGACGAGGTGGCCGAGAAGCTCCTGCGCGTGAAGGAGAAGCATGGCCCCGAGGCGCTGGCGCTGTTCTCCCATGGCTACGGCGGCAGCTGGTTCAAGCATCTCTTCAAGGCCGTCGGGAGCGCCAACATCAGCGCCCCCTCCTACGCGCAGTGCCGCGGGCCTCGGGAGGTAGGCTACTACCTCACCTTTGGTCGAGGCATGGGCTCGCCCGAGCCGGTCGACATTGCCAACGCACGCTGCATCACCCTAATCGGTTCGCACCTGGGCGAGAACATGCACAACACCCAGGTGCAGGACCTGGCCACGGCCATTGGGCGGGGAGCCGAGCTCGTGGTGGTGGACCCGCGCTTCTCCACTGCAGCGGGCAAGGCACGCTACTGGCTGCCGATCAAACCCGGCACGGACATCGCCCTACTGCTGGCATGGATGCACGTGATCGTGAATGAGGAGCGCTACGACAAGGAGTACCTGGAGAAACACGCACTCGGGTTTGACGAGCTCAAGCAGCACGTCGCCGACAAGAGCCCGGACTGGGCCTACCCCCTCACCGGCATCAAGCCGGAGCTCATCCGGGAGACCGCCCGCTTCATCGCCGCTTCGCGACCGGCGTCGCTGGTCCACCCGGGGCGTCGAACCACCTGGTACGGAGACGACACGCAGCGCGTCCGAGCCATGGCCATCCTGACCGCATTGCTGGGTTCCTGGGGCCGGCGGGGCGGAATCCTTTCTCCCGGAGCCCTGGAGATCCCGCCGTTTCCGCAGCCCAAAGCGTATCCCAAGGGCAGCGAGCCGCTGGATCGACCCAAGCCGAGCCAGTATCCGCTGGCCGACGAGGTGCTCGCCTCCGGCGTCTGCGACGCGTCGATTCCGGGCACCAAGGGCCGCGGCATCAAGGCCTGGATGGTGTACGGGACCAACCTCTTGCAGTGCCTGCCCAACCCGCGCCAGACCCAGAAGGCGATCCAGGCGCTGGACTTCATCGTTTCGATCGACGTGCTGCCCGCAGAGATTTGCGGCTGGAGCGACGTCGTACTGCCGGAAGCTACGTACCTCGAACGCTGTGACGAGGTGTGGGCACCCGCCTACGAGCAGCCGTTCTTGGCCATTCGGCAGCCCGTGGTGGAGCCGATGTACGAATCCAAACCAGGTTGGTGGATCGCCCGCGAGGTTGCTCGCCGCATGGGCCTGAGTGGTTTCTTTCCCTGGAAAGACAGCGTCGAGTACGCCCAACACCGGGTCACCGAAGCCGGGTACGACTGCCACGTGCTGCGCGAGACCGGCGTGGTGACGGGCAAGCGCACGCCCAACTGCGAGGAAGAAGGTCTCAGCCTCACCTTCGACACGGATAGTGGCAAGATCGAGCTCTACAGCAAGGCGCTGAAGGAACTCGGCTTCGACCCCCTCCCGGAGTTCCGCGCCCCCGAACCACCTCCGCCCGGCTCGTTCCGTCTGCTGTTCGGACGCGCGCCCATGCACACGTTCGGTCGCACCACCAACAACCGCTTTCTCTCGCAGGTGATGAGTGAGAACCAGGTGTGGGTGAATGCCAGCGCGGCCGCCGAGGTTCTGAGCAGCTCGCCCCTCGAGTCCGGGGACTTGGTGGTGCTCGTCAATCAGGACGGCGTGCGGTCGGCACCGGTGAAGGCCAAAGTGACGGAGCGCATCCGCGGCGACTGCGTCTACCTGGTGCATGGCTTCGGCCACACCGCAAACGGGCTCAAGTTCGCTCGCGGCCGTGGCGCCTCGGACAGTCAGTTGGTCACACGAGCCAAGGTCGATCCGATCATGGGCGGGACCGGGATGAACACCAACTTCGTACGCATCGAACGAGTCGAGAAGACGTCATGACCCAGCCTCGGTATGCCATGACCATGGACACCAGCCGCTGCGTGGGCTGCCACGCTTGCGTCTTCGCGTGCCAGGGCGAGAACGCCCTCCCGGAGCACGGGTTCCGGGACTGGATCGAAGTGGAAACCCGGGGAAAATTCCCCCACCTGACCCAGCAGATCCGGTCGCATCGCTGCAATCACTGCGAGACGGCCCCGTGCGTTACCGCCTGCCCGACCGGTGCCAGCCACGTGTCCGACGGCGGCACGGTGCTGGTGACGCGCCACAAGTGCACCGGCTGCAAGGCGTGTATGGCGGCGTGCCCGTACGACGCTCGCTACGTCCGTCCCGAAGGCTACGTCGACAAGTGCACGTTCTGCCTGCACCGGGTGAAGCGCAACCTGCCGCCCGCGTGCGTCGCCGTATGCCCCACCCGGGCGCTCACCTTCGGCAACCTCAGCGACCCGGCCAGCGAAGTGGCACGCCAGTTGAGCTCGCGCCGCCACATGGTGCAGCGACCTTCCCTGGGGCTCGAGCCCCAGCTCTACTTCCTCCTGCCGACCGCGCCGTTGGCGCCGGCGGGTGACTGAAACGTCGAGCGCGGACGTTGGAGATTGCGATGAACGGCAAGGAACAGAAGTTCTGGAACCCATACCTGGCGGGCGTAGCGCTCGGCTTGGTCCTGCTCGCCTCGTTCCTCATCATGGGTCGAGGGTTGGGCGCGTCCGGCGGTGTGTATCGCGTCGGGGTGGCGCTACTCGACGGCCTGGTCCCGGCGCACGTCGGTCAGAGCGCCTACATGAGAGAGACCTCCGCCGGCGGCTCGGCCCTGGATAGCTTCTACGTCTTCATGCTGCTCGGCGTGTTCCTCGGCGGATTGGTCTCGTCGTTCGCCGCAGGGCGTTGGGGCGCCCGTGTGGTGCGGGGCCCTCGCATCAGCGCCGGCGCCCGCCTCGGGCTGGCGCTCACCGGTGGCATCATCATGGGGTTTGCCGCTCGGCTGAGTCGCGGCTGCACGTCGAGTCAAGCGCTCAGCGGTGGAGCGCTGATGTCTGCCGGTAGCTGGATCTTCATGCTCTGTGTCTTTGGTGGCGGTTATGCCTTGGCGTACTTCGTGAGGAGGGAGTGGACATGACGTTGCCCATCGAAGCGCTGGCGGCGCGTTGGCACGAGGCGGGGCTTCTGGCCGGTGGCCTCATCGGGTTTGCCTTCGGCTTCGTGCTCGAGCGCGCCGGGTTTGGACGCGCCACCAAGCTCGCGGCGCAGTTCTACCTGTTCGACATGACCGTCTTCAAAGTCATGTTCGGAGCCATCGTCACGGCCATGCTGGGGGTGGTGCTGGCCTCGGGTCTGGGCCTGGTGGATCTGGGCGTGCTCTCGGCAGGAGCCGTGTCGGATACCTTCATCTGGCCCATGCTGCTCGGCGGCGTGCTGCTCGGAGCCGGCTTCATCATCTCGGGGTACTGTCCGGGAACCTCGCTGGTGGGTGCCGCCTCGGGACACCTGGACGCGGTGGTGACGATCACCGGAGTCGGCATCGGCTCGTTGCTCTACGCCGAGGCCTTCCCCGTGTTGGCACCACTTCACACCAGTGGCGCCAAAGGACAGTTCTTCCTCTACCAATGGCTGGGGACTTCGCCGGCATGGGTCGCGGTCGGCGTCGCGGTGATCGCCGTAGCGGCGTTCGTCGGGGCCGAGCGAGTCGAAAAGATCATGACGGCTCGCATCGCGGTGGCGAAAGACGTCGTGGACGAACAGGTTCGTTCAGCACGGCAACCGCGTCGCTTCGCGTTCGGTGTGGTTGCGGCGGTCGTGCTGGCCGTGGGAGCCACGCTCGTCTTCCCCGTCCCCAGCTCGGCCCGTCCGGAAGCCGTTCCCCCGCTGCCCATCTCGGCTGAGGAACTCGCCAAACGGGTGGTCGACGAGCCGTGGCGCCTGCGGGTGATCGATCTGCGCGACGCTACTGCCTGCAGCAAGAGCAAGCGCATCCCGGGCTCGCTGTGCGCCAGCGCCGAGGAACTCGCGCAAATGGGGCTAGCAGAGTCGCCGGACCGTCGCGATCTCGTGTTGGTGGGCGAGAAGGCCGGCAGCCCGCTGCCTTCCGTCAGGTATACCGGGCGGGTCCTGGTGCTACAGGGTGGATTCGCGGCGTGGAGGGCGTTCGCCCTCACCTCCCCTCCACCCCTACCGGCCGGGGCCAGTGGCGAGCAGCGAGCCGCCCACCAATTCCGTGCGGCTCTTCAAGCTGCGCTCTCCAATCAGAAGCTTGCACCAGCGGCACCGCGAGCAGCGACCAAGTTCGTACCGAAAAAGCGCAAGAAGGGAGGCGGCTGCGGCTGACCCGGCCGTGTCGCGAGCATGCCGATGAACGAGTTCGAGCGATACCGCAACAACCTCGCCGTCGATCCCCAGCTGCACGTTTGGGGTTGGGAGATCCCAGTGTATCTGTTTCTCGGTGGGATCGCCGCCGGGGTGATGATCCTAGCGACGGCCTCGGCGCTGCGCGCCCAAGAGGAGCCGCTGAGCAAGTGGTCGAGGTGGCTGCCGTTCGCTGCCCCCGTATTGATCTCCTTGGGCATGGGCGCCCTCTTCCTGGATCTCGCCTTCAAGGCCCACGTGTATCGGTTCTACCTCACCCTGCAGCCGCTCTCTCCCATGTCATGGGGCTCCTGGATCCTGATCGCCATCTATCCGTCGACCGTGCTGCTGGGGTTGGGACTCCTGACGAAATCCGACGTCGAGTGGATCGCTGGCAGGCAGGGCATCGGGCGGCTACGGCTCCACGGCGCAGTGTCCGCCCTGTGCGGCTGGGCCGCGGCACGCCGGCGAGCCCTCGCCTGGGCCAATGTGGTGCTCGGGGTCGGTCTGGGCGCATACACGGGTCTACTGTTGGGCACCTTGGCGGCACGGCCCGCATGGAACTCCATTCTGCTCGCCCCGCTCTTCCTCGCCTCCGGGCTGTCCACCGGTGCGGCCTTCATGATGCTGCTTCCGCTGCGCGAAACGGAGCACGAGCGGCTGCGGCGCTGGGACGTGGTGGCCATCGGTGCGGAACTGCTCTTGCTCGGACTCTTCTTGCTCAGCCTGGGCGTGAGCGGTGGCGCGCCGGGCGCGGCCGCCATGGACCTCTTCACCGGCGGCGAGTTCACGGCTGCCTTCTGGTCGCTGGTGGTGGGCGCAGGACTGCTGGTTCCGCTGGCGCTGGAGCTCTTGGAATCGCGCCGTGGTCTTCGACCGACGATCATGGCCCCGGCACTCATCCTGGTCGGGGGCCTGTCCCTGCGGTGGATCATCGTCCTGGCGGGACAGTCGGGCTAGAGCCCCGGCACTTATCCCCCTTGCACGAGTGTCCGTAGTAGTCGAAGCCGCACCCTCTGTGAGTGGCTGCGGTTCGCTCCCTACACTTACATGGTTCACCGCCCGCGTCGTTCGCTCCGGGGGCCCGCGTTCGACGGCCAGTCGGAAGCCACCGCGAATCAGAACATGACCCCCGCCCTCTGCAATCGCCCCACTTGGCGCACGCGCCGTGCCCGCACCCGGGCCCAGGTCGCCACCGTCTGCGCCATCCTGGTGGCCGTGGGTGTCGCCCTCTGGACGCACCTGACGCGGGCCAAGTCTGGCCCTTCCGTCGGAAGCGAGGCCACTGATTTCGCGCTGCCGGTTGCGTCGGGGCCAGAAGACCGCTTCAGGTTGGCGGACCATCGCGGCTCGCCGGTCGTGATCGAGGTCTTCGCCAGCTGGTGCGGTTACTGCCAGCGCGCCACCTCCGTGCTGGCCAGCGCGTCACAGGCTCGACGCGCATCCCAAGTTCGCTTCGTCGGCGTGAGCGTGGACGACACCATTGCAGAGGCCGCGAGTGCCGCGTGGAACTGGGGCATTCCCTACGAAGTCGCCTGGGACGACGGCCGCGTCACCCTTGCCTACGACATCTCCATGCTGCCAACCATCATCGTGATTGACGGCCAAGGCCGGGTCCAACACGTCGGCAACGGCGCTCCGGATCCCGAAGAGCTCGAGGACTGGCTGTCGGACGTGGGCGCCGCGCGGGTGAACTGAGGCCTGCTGGAGGTCGCCCTCCGGCGTCCCCACGCCACCCCGACCCAACCCACGCCCAGCACGCTTTGCGGGCAACTCGCGCGGCGACCGACCGAGTATGTGTGGCGTCCATGGCCCGTTTGACCACACCCCAGCTCGAAGTTAAACTTGAGTTGAACATGGATCGGACCATCAACACCAAGCAACTCAGGGCCCAACTCCCCGAGATCGTGGCGCGCGTCGGGCGCGGAGAGCGATTCACGGTGCTGTATCGGAGCCGGCCGGCATTCCGCGTCGTGCCGGTGACCGACGCGGCGGACCTCCCTGACGCCCCGGTTGATCGAGACCCGCTGTTTGGCGCCGGGCCCTTTGGGCACTCGTCGGACGGACTCACCTCGCGCGACCACGACGCGATCCTCTACGGCGGACGCAAATGAAGCGCGTCTTCGTCGACACCGCCGGCTGGATGATGCTCGCTGACGGTTCGGACCCGGGTCACGAGCGCGCCGGCAAGTGGCGCGACCAGTTTCTGACGGACGGCGGTGTGTTCGTCACCACCGACTACGTGACGGATGAAACTCTCACGCTGCTCCGCGTGCGGTTGGGCCTGGACGCCGCAGAGCAGTGGTGGCGCATGGTGGAGAGCAGCTCGCGCTTGAGCTGGGAGTGGATCGACCCGCTTCGCGCCGAGGCCGCTCGCGCTTGGTTCTTCCGTTGGCGCGACCAGCCGTTCTCGTTTACCGACTGCACGAGCTTCGCCGTGATGAAACAGCTCAAGCTCAAAGCCGCCCTGACCAGCGATCGACACTTCGTTCGCGCCGGGTTTCAGACGGTGCCCAGCTGATTTCCGCGTCCTGCTGAGGTCCCCGTCCCGGGGGCTCCGCCGAACGATATCCAGGGTTGCGAGCTTGGACCCAGCATCCGCTGACCAGGGGCGAAGTACGAAGCAGAGTGGGTCGTAGGGAGCGAGTCAACCGCCGCGCATTCGCTGACTTGCACCGTTCGTGTTGGGCAGCTTCGCGAAGTACCCCGGTCGCGACGAGTTGCATGACTGATTGGGAGATCACCGGGATCGACACCTCCATGT
>CAZSVU010000218.1:13202-14575 GCA_964610275.1 uncultured Polyangiaceae bacterium
ACCAACGTGCTCGTGTATCGGCGCGATGCAGGTGAGCGTACCAAGTACCCGCGTGCCAAAGCATGGGTCGATCGACTGTGGCTGAATCGCGCGGGCAGACTGAGCACGCAGGTGCTGCAGGAGTACTACCAGACGGTGACCCGCAAGCTCCGTCCGGGGATCCCGCGCGATGCAGCGCGAGACGAGATCCGCAACTTTGGTGCGTGGCGTCCGGTTCGCACCTCCAGTGAGCTGATGGAGCGCGCCTTCCAGTGCGAGGACCGGTTTGGCTTCTCGTTCTGGGACTCACTGATCCTGGCCGCAGCACAACTGGCGTCCTGCGCGCACCTGCTCACCGAAGACCTTCAGGATGGCCAACAACTCGACGACGTGACGGTCGTGAATCCCTTCGAGCACAGCCCCGATGAATTGCTGCCCGACTCTCGGCGGTAGTTGCGCGCAGCGGGCTGGTCGCAGGGCAGACTCGTTGCGAGAACTCCGCGCAGTCGCCTCGCACTGGCCGCCAACCAGCGGTCCGCGTGTCGACTACTCTTTCGCGCAGTACCGCTCCATCTCCTCTCGGGTGTTCGCCTGGGGCACTTCAGGCCAGTCCGGGGGAAGCGGAACGAAGACGGTGCTGGCAGTCTGAAGGAGACGCTGCATCGAGAGTTGCTCCTGATCGATGGCCGCGCGGACCAGGGCAACGAGCGCGTGGTGGTAGAGTGCTGGAAACGGCTGCCCTGGATCGGACTGAAAAGCAACGATCCGGGCGTCAGAGGTACGCGCCATCTGGAGGGTACGTATCCACTCCGGGTTGAGCTCGGTCAGGTCGCACGACAGGAGCAACAGCCACTCGGCGTCCTCGGCGTGGCACAGCGCTGTGAACAGACCGCCCAGCGGACCTCGCCGAGGGTTGAGGTCCCCGACGGTGTGCAGGCTGAGGTCGGCGTACTCGCCTGCACGGCTGGCCACGACGACCACCCGACTCACGTGCGACTCGACGCTCCGCGCTAGGCGTACGATCAGAGGAACGGAATCGATCTCGGCGCGTGCCTTGTCGCTGCCAAAACGGCGGCTCGCACCGCCGGCCAGGATGTAGGCAGGCAGGACTCTCTCGCCCGATCCTGGCCTCTTCGGGGTTTCAGCCCGCTCAACGCGGCCCATGGTCTTCCTCACCGCGAAGGGCCGCGATCGCATGCGGCAGCACGTCGATCAGTGCGCTCAGCGTTTGGGTCGCTCCGCGGCGAGACCCCGGAAGATTGATCACCAGCGACCGCGCCGTGATGCCCGCCTCACCCCGAGACAGCGCAGCGAGCGGCGTAGTAGGGTAGCATCGGCTTCGCGCCAACTCGAGCAATCCCGGATGACGTCGCTCGAGAACGCTAGCCGTCGCC
>CAZSVU010000219.1:0-14277 GCA_964610275.1 uncultured Polyangiaceae bacterium
CTGCTGCGAGCAGACCTCAACGATTTCGCGCTGGACGAGGTTTCCGGGATGCACACGATCAGCAGGAAATCCGCTAGATTGGTGTCCGCCGAGTATTGGGCCCGCACGGGGACGTTCTGCGGCCCGCGACTTCGGCGCGACAAGGCGCTATCGTATTTGTATGGGCACTCTCACCACCGATGAGCTCCTGGCAGCCATTCGCCGCCTTCCGCTGAAGGAGCGGCTGCGCTTGATCGAGCGAGCGGCGAGGCACGCGGCGGAAGACACTCCGAAACCGATGGAGGTCCAGGAAACACCTCCGGCACTCATCGGTCTCATGGCGGACGACCCAGATCTCGTCGACCGAGTCTGCGCACTCGCCTACGAGACCCGGAACTCAGCCCGAATGCGAAGGGTCGATGGGTAGGCAACTGCTCGACACGGACATCCTCTCTGAAATCATCAAGGGGAGGGACCGGACGGTCGCGGCGAAGGCCACCGCCTACTTGTCAGAGTACGGCCGGTTCACGACGTCGGCGATCTCCGTCGCCGAAATCATCTACGGCTTGCGACGCATGGGCCGAGAAGACCGAATTGCACAGTTCGAGGCGTCGATGGATGCCGCGGAGGTTCTGGCGCTGGATGACGCCGCCGGGCGTCTCGCCGGGCGTATCAATGCCGACCTCGAGCGCAGCGGTAGGACCATCGGCATGCCCGACGTGATGATCGCGGCCATCGCGCTGGAGAATGGCGTGGCGGTCGTGACCGGCAATGTCGCTCACTTCGAGCAGATACAGTCCATCGGGTACGAAGTGGGTGTCGAGAACTGGCGGACCCGCTAGTGGCTCATCGGCAGGATGGCACTCGGCGAGGCCACTCTGCAAAGCAGCACGCTGCCAGATCCGGAACCAGCCCGCCCACGACGTGACCTGTCGCCTATCGACGTACGTCCCACGACGGACTACGAGTCTGGCATGCCATCTGAACGTTTCGGCCCCAAGCAACGAGCTCGGCTCGAGGAGATGCTACGACTGCGCCCCCCAGCGCAAACACTCACATGGTCGGACGTGGCACGTATCGACGACGAACGGCTCTGGTGGACCCTACGGGGACTCGATCGCGACGCTCTGATGGTCCTGCTCGCCCGAGCCGTTGGGGAGGTGCCCGTTCATCGGCTCGCAGCTGTTTTCCGCGACTACGTACGCCCGGGCGACATTGGCGCCACGCGTGACCAGCTTCGCCTCGAAGCTCTCGCGCTGGTCACGAAATTCTGCAACTTGGCGGAGCGGGGCCACTTCTACGAGGAGGCAGCCTACCGGGGGAGCCAGCAGTCGCGCGGGACGCAGCTTTTCGTCGCACAGTTCGCGGCCCTGATTGATCGCTGCGTGAACGACTCCGCTGCGGCCCCGACTGAGGTCGTTCCCGCGTTTGAGATGCTTTTCGATCTGATGCGCCACATCGATTCAGAACCGTCCGGCATCGTGTACTTCACGGACGAATCGGGGTCATGGCAGCTTCACGTTCAGTGGCCGGAGGTCGTTCCCGCCTACCTCGACAGCCTTGCCCAGACCGTGCCGAAGGAGGAGTTCAACCATCGCGTGGACAGACTGCTTCGGGACTTTGGTGGCGATGTTGCCATCGTCCGCACGGAGCCGCGCGCCTTGGCGGCTGAGGCGTGGGCTCGGCATTCCAAGTAAGGGACAAGGCTTCCTGGACCCATCCGATTGAGCCGCACCGCGTCTCCAGGATGTCTCCACGACACAGGTCGATCCCCGTGGACTCACGTCGACTCCAGCAGACTCACCAGCCGACGGATTCGCCGGTCATCTCCATCACTTCGAGCAGAAAGACGAGCAACATCGGCCTGTTGCAGAGTAAGCTCGAAACGAATTCGATTCCCGGCGCCTCCACCCTGATACAGCATCAAAACAGCTTGGCCCACGGGTCGCGTCATGCTGCGCGTCATGTAACTCGGCGCCGGCCGCCACCTTGGCCTGCGCATTGGCGGCTGGCGCCATAGGCAGAATGGGCTGCTGGTACGCGAGCCGCAGCACGGCCTGGCAGAGCGGGTCCCAGTCCCAGTGCGTGTACTGGTCGATCATGGAGCCCCGGGCGTTGTGGGTGATCTTCTCGACCACGTCCGCAGGAGCACCTCCCCGCCGAGTCCACGTGATGAACGTGTGCCGACTGGCGTGGACGGTCCGGTACTCTACCCCCGCAAGGCCACAAGCCTTCTTGAACCTCTTCTGGGCACTGCTCTTGCTCAGCGGCTTGGCGACGTCCGTAGGTCGGGGAACGATCCAATCGTCCTCGGCCGGCTGCCGTCCGTATGTCAAACAGAAGCCTCTGTCCCACCACCACTCGAGGAGCACGGCCAGAGCAGGGTGGACTGGCACGCGACGCGGTTGGTTTGCCTGTTTGAGCGGTAGGTCCTGGTACTGCGAATGCACGTCGAGCGATCCCAAGGGGGTCGCGCAGCGGTCCCAATCGCGCCAGCGCCCCCCACATACCTCGCCCATTCGCTCGCCGGTGTAGAAGGCCAGGCCGTCCCAAACCCGCTGCGGCGCGTCAATCCTCGGATCAGTCGTCAGCGCTGCAACCTCGTCCGCAGAATATGGTTTACGCTCCTCGCCGCGCGTCTTGCCCCAGAACCCGCGCGGAAGATCGCATGGGTCGCTGCCAATCAAGCCCTCCCGCTTCGCGTCCTTGAACAACGTTCGAACGACACCATAGATGTTCTTCGCGGTCTTGATGCTCACTGGCTGAGTCTTCAACCATCCGGCGAACCGAATGAGGTCGCGTTCCGTGATGGAATCGAGACGCCGGCCTTTGAAGAACTTCACAGCGTAGTCTCGCAGCATCTGTTGATCCCCCGTCGCATTCCGATTCCTGCGGTGTTTGCCCCAGGTCTCGGAGTACTGCTCGAACAGGACCGAACCGCTCTTGTGCTCCCGCGAGTACGTGCCCGCCGCGACCTCGCGCTTGCGCTGTCGGTAGAGTTGCTCCGCTACGCGCTTATCCGTACCCACAAGCTCATGCTCCTGCCTGCCTTCGAACATGAAGCTGATGCAGTGCACCTTCCGACCGTTCTTGCGCGTGCGCGTGTAGACACCCATTGTCTCTCTCCCTACTCTCAGACACCTGGCACAGTCGGCGACTGCGTCAGTCTGTTGGCGTTCAGCCGGGTGATCAACTCGGACTTCCAGAAACCCTTCCTCTTGGCGCCGATCATCACGAACGGCAGCCCCCGTTCTTTGACGAGCTTGTCCAGGGTCTTGGTGCAAACGTGGAGGAATTTGGCGGCCTCGGCGCGCGTCATCAGCTCATCGTCCGAGCGGTGCGGCGGCGGCTCGCGGTGATCCACGCGAGCTGATTCGTCATGAATGCGCGCCGGAACCGCCGCCACGACGGGGGGCGGGGCTGGGCTTGCAGCGGCGAGTGGCGGAGGACTCGTCTGAGAGAGGCCCAATGTCGCGCGCATGCGAGCCGCATCAAGGTTGGCTGGCTGCTCGACTCCGCAGATGCCGGACTGGCCTGCACTTCCGGTTCCCGGACCGGGCCACGAGTTGGTCACGGTGAGGCCCCCGTCGTCACGTGCGCCCTCGCTTCCCTCGCCAGCGCCTGCCCCGCTTCCCGGGGGAATCGCCATCCTGCTGACGCGCGTTGGCGCCAGCCGGCCTTGCCGTGCCGTCGTCAGCGCCCCCGCCCCTGGCCAGCGTCTCACCGCCCGATTGCGAACGCAGGACGAGCTCGACCAGGTCGCGGCGAAGCACCATCACGCGCCTCCCCGGCTTGTAGCTCCGCAGCCGGCCCTTCTTCACCCAATAGCGAAGAGTTTCCACGGGCACGTTGACGAGTGCCGCTGCTTCGGGAAGCAGCATCAAGTCTCCGAACGCCAAGGCCATGCCCCAAAAATAGCAGGCCACAGCCCCAGCGGAAGTCCACGCTAGTTGCTGGGTTCGCGTGGGGGGGGGGCCACGCGACTTGGATCGAACGCGTGTACCCCCACCCAACTATCGGGAATCCTTCTTCTCCTTGTAGCGACGGCGCTTCTCCCGCACTGCGTGAACCGCTTGGTCAGACCTCGATCCGTAGATTATCTCGGCGATGTCGCGGTCGATCAGCTCGTACTTCTGCAGCAGCACCGTCAGCTCCCCAGTGAACTCGTTGAAGTCATTCCTATCAGCGATTCGCGGGACGCCTCGGTGGCAGGCGACGAACGCCGCAACGCGCGCCGCGTAGTCGCGGAGTACCGCGACAGCCTGTATCTTGGCCTTCACGTTGTGGATGTCATCCGAATCCATGAAGGGCTCGGCGCAGTTGGGGTACTGGGCAAGAGCCTGATAGGCATGGGCGATCAGCCCGGCTGCCTCTGCAACCTCGCGGGTGGCGTTGTCGAGCATTCGCCCGGCTTCCGTGCGGTCTCCACGTTGTGCGAAGTCGACGGCACCCTCTGCACGGACCCAGGCCACGATCAACTCCGTCTGCTCTGGCGGCCGCCCGTCGAGCGCTACGCTCTGCACACTGCCAGTGTCGTCTGAACCGTCCAGCCACCCGCGCTTCACGAGTAAAGCCCGGAGACCCTCGCGGACGCGAAGTGCCGCTGCGATAGAGATCGCCGCCACGAGTCCACTATCACCCACCCACACCCGAGTGTCACCGCATCACTGGCAGGGAGGGCTGCAGTCCGTAGGCACGTGGCGTCCCGCTCCGGTCGCACGCGGGGGCGCCAACGGGGCAGCGTGGAACCTACACCGGAGCACCCTGAACGTTCACGGGTGCATGGTGCAGTTCACCCCTCGTCCGCGGCAAGGGGTGTCTCCAGCATCGCTCCGGCCGCGTCGCGGGGGTTCTCGCTCGCTTCAAGGTTGGCCGACTGTGGATCACCAGCCTTGACCTTGGACGCTTTCTCTGAGGCTCGGCCGGCCAGAAAGGCGACGCCTGCCGTGAGCAGCAGCGGCACCACGACGCCCATTGCGCCACCGGAGCCGGGACTGCGCGGAAAGACGGGGCGAGTTCGCCTCTGACGAACGATCGAGAGCATCCGGACCCTGTGCTCCAGACGCTCGTGGCGTGCGCGGAGTCGCTCCAGCTCGTGGCTCTGGCGCTCGCGTTCCTGCCGTTCACGGCGCTGGAACAGCTGGTGCTCCCAAAGGGCGTCCTCGGATTGCCAACGCTCCAGGTCGTCCAGGGACGAGTTGGCTTCACGCGACTGCGCGGCATCTTCCCGTTCCGCCTTGCGCAGATCGCGCTCCTGCCGAAGTTCCTCCACGGCAGCAGCCTCGTACAGCGCACGGCCATTCTCGCGTACGGAGAGAAGCGTACCTGCTCGTTCATACTTGCGAACCATTGTCGTGCTGACTCGGAGGACCCTTGCCGTTTCGGCGCGCGTCATCCAACCGGGCCTGCCACTTCGGAGACTGTCGTTGGCCATGTCCGGTAGTGTGACTCGCCAACGGCCCGATGGAAAGCCGCTTGACCCGATTCGGCCCCTTGCCAGGCGTGACCACGTCCGGACTCGCACAGCGACGAGCAGAGACCGAGCGGGTCCACGTCCACCTCACGTCCCAGCGCGGCTCAAAGCGGACGTGGACCCGTGGGGATGGTCCAAAGAGCTCCGTACACCCCGGTCAGCGCGAACGTCGTTTCCGCGCTGCCACGGCAGCAGGGACCGAATGAAGGTGTCTGCGCGCAGTCTGCGCAATGATCCCCAGGGCGCTACCTGTGCGCGGTTGTTCATCAACTCCCGCTCAGAGGCATTGCCCCTCCCGGTTCCCTCTGCGTGACAGCACTGGCCGAGGATCGCGCTCAGCTACTTGGGCCAGACTTGGAGCCCCGGGGCGCGCATGAAAGGGCGCCGGCATCGCTTGGCTCCCTGCCTACCGGGTGCGCCGTCTTCCGCCGGCGGCTTGAGCACGACGGCGCTTGCGCGGCCGCGGACTCTCGTCCTTGTGCCGCGTTGCCAGCTTGAGCACGCCAGCGATCAACGGGCGAATCGACTCCGGCACCGCAACGGCGAGACGCCGGACGTCGTTCACCCAGGCGTCTCCCGGCGTGGGTTCCGACCCCAGCAGGTCACCAGCCGTAGTCCCGAGGGCCCGAGCCAGGCATCCAAGAGTCCGCAGCGTCGGCAGCTTCCGAGCCGTCTCGAGCAGAGCGATGTAGTGCGGCGTGAGCTCGGCATGCTCCGCCAACTCGGCCTGGGTCCAGCCCCGCGACCGGCGTAGCTCTCGAAGGCGTGCCGCAAGCTGCTCGGCCAAGGCAAGTTCTACGTCGTCCATCGGGCCGAAGCAGACCCCGAAGCAGGGTCCCCTTGCGATGTACCATCAGACAAAGCTACAGTTATCCTGTTGGTGAACTTTCGGGGGCCCACCGCGGGGACCACAGCCCGACCTCAGAGAGGGGCCGTGATGGCCATGAGGCAGATGCATGCCCGACTGGTCGTTGGCGCCTTCGCGGCGTTCTGGGCCTTGTCAGCCATGGCGCAACCAGTCGACGACGCCACCCGCGCGGCCGCTCGACAGGTGGGCGAAGATGGGCTCGCGGCGTACGACCAGGGTCGCTACGGCGAGGCGCTGGCAAAGCTCGGCCAAGCGTACGCCGTGGTGAAAGCCCCCGCACTCGGGCTGTGGACAGCACGCACACTGGTCAAGCTCGGCAAGCTGGTCGAGGCATCTGAGCGCTACCTGGAGGTCACGCGCCTCAGCGCCGAGGGCGGCAACGCCGACGTGCAGCGGAACGCCAAGCAGGCCGCGGCCAAAGAGCGCGACGAGTTGCTGCCAAAGATCCCGAAACTGAGGCTCCGCGTCCGGGGAGCGCGGGGGGACCACGTCTCGGTGCAGGTGGACGGAACGGCCGTACCCGCCCCGCTTGTTGGCGCCGAGCGGCCCGCGAATCCCGGCAAGCACGAGATCATCGCGAAACTGGGCTCGCGGGAGATCACCAAGCAGGTGACCCTACGCCCCGGCGAGTCCCGAGAAGTCGTCCTGCAATTCGAAGAAGAAAAGGGGGCCTCCGACTCGGTGCGGATCGCCACGGGCCCTGGCCGGCCAGTTCCCGAAAGTGATCGAGGCACTGGCCCTGGCGGCGTCCAACGGACTGCGGGTTGGGTGAGCCTCGGCGTTGGGGGCGCCGGCATCGTCGTGGGGAGCATTGCGGGAATCGTGCTGCTGTCCAAGAGGAGCAGTCTGCTCGACGGCGACTGCGTTGGCACGGAGTGCGGTCCGAGCGAACGCGACCGGGTGCAGTCGTACAACGGGCTCCGGCCGGTATCGACCGTGGGCTTCGTCGTGGGCGTGGCCGGACTCGGTGCGGGCGCAGCGCTGCTGCTCACCTCACCAAAGCCACAGGAGACTGCGAAACCGCATGTTGCGCTGTGGGTCGGCGTGGGTGCCACAGGGCTCGCCGGGAGGTTCTGAATTTGACACGAAACGGGAAGCGGGTCGCGCGCGGGGTTGCGGGTTTCGGGGTGGCCGTTGTGTGCGCCGCGGGTTGCGCCGTCCCCGAGTTCAGCGTTCTCGACGAGTCGCCACACGCGAGCGATGTCGCGGGTGCTCGGGGAGGTGACGGTGGCGTGCACGGGGCGGATGGCATGGGTGGCAGTACCGCCGCGACCGGCGGCACATCGATCGGGGGCGCTGATGCTGGTGGCATTGCGGGAACGGGCGCTGTTGGCGCGGGGGGAACCTCCGCTGGCGGCACGGGTGGAGCCGGTGCAGGCAGCGGCGGCGCAGTCGGCAGCGGCGGGTGGATAGACGGAACCGGCGGGACAGCTGACCCGGCCAGTCCGTGCGACGAGCTGTGCGCGGGCGTCAGCGCCCTTGCGTCCGGCGCGCTGACGTTCGACGGGCTGCTGAGAGGCTACCTGCACTTCGGTGCCGGTGCCGCGTGCTACGTGGTCACCCCCGAGGATCTGGGGTACGCGATCATGGCCTGGAACTGCCAAGGCTTCGCGAACGATCGCACGCTTGCTGTGAACGGGATCTCGTATCCGGGGTGTAGCGGGGCTTCAGCCCCGTACTCTCTTCCCCGAGAGCCCCAGCAGCGAGCTGGCGGCTACTGCTTCCAGGTCAACGCGGGCAGCGACACGTCGGCAGTCGTGCCCATGTTCTGACGCCGCCGGCGCCCTAGCCAACGTCGGACATGTAGGTTGCGATATTCGTGGCACGAACACCAGCCTTCTGGGCCGCGGCGATCATCCTCTCGTCTTCGGATATCAGTCGTATTCCGTGCCGCGCAGCTATGGCGACGAAGATCATGTCGGCGCCGCCTCTCACGTCCATCAGCTTGTCCATTGTGGCCGCGAGATAGTCGGTCACGAAGGCATCGTCGATGGAAACCACGACATTGGAGAAGGGGAGGAGAGCCGAGCGTTTCCCGACAAGCGTCGGGGGCGCCCCAAGTTGTCGCCTCTCACACAGAATCGCAGCAACGAACTCGAAGTAGGCGTGCGCAGGGATGAAGACGTTGCGATTCGAACTTGCGAGCGCTTCTGCAAGTTTCTTCGCAAGGGCATGACGCGGGCGTTCGTCAATGAGGAGATCGACGAGGACGCAGGTGTCCAGGACGACGTCTTCCGGTCCGACCTCAATGATTTCATTAGCCATGTTGATACCAATCCGTGAACGACCAGTTGACCGAGCGTTGCAGGACACCGTGTTGGTGCCGCAGCGCGAAGATCTCCACGGCAAGCTGGTGCCTCGTTCTGAGAAGGGCCAGGATGGCCCCGGTAGGGTGATTCTGGCTCATCCGCAGAAGAAGCGGCGTACTCGCTTCTTGCGAGAGCTCGGAGATGTCTTGAAGAAGTGTCTCTCCATCCCCATCGAGCAGGTTGTCCAGAAGGTGGTCAACCCGCGCGTGCGGGGCTGGGTGGACTACTTTCGTCACGGCAATTCGGGCGCTGACCTGAGCTTCGTTCATTGGCAGGTCGAAGTGAGAGTCCGCATGCTTGCGAGTCGGCAGCGGCCGAAGCGAAAAGGTAGGCGTCCCTGGACAACGTGGAGCCCCGAGGAGATCTATGCGCAGTGGAAGCTGTAAAACCACTACCAAGTCTGCTGGTGGTAGCGTGCCCAGGTGACTGAGTCTCATAACCCTTGCCTCTGACTCGGCTGGGAGCGCCGGATGGCGGAAATCCCCATGTCCGGTGCGAAGGGCGGGGGCTGGAAACGGAGCCATGGACGGACTGAGGCACCGGCAGATGGCGAAAGCCGCCGGCAACAGCCACTCCCCGAAACCTACGGTCACCGCGCCAGCCCTCGACCCAGTGGCCGTGAGGCGACGAGTACTCGTCGCATTTCGTCCAGCTCGCGCTGGCTAGCAGCAGCGGACTGCACGCGGTCGAGTGGAACATTCACCCCACCGCCTGGCGCCCAGCTACGGTTCCAGCACGAGCCGATCGACCCGATCTGCGGCGCCAGGCGGAGCGGTGCTGTTGCGCAAGTTAATGTAGAGTTCGAGGTCACCCTCGTCATCAGGCGCGGAATCGTCGAGGTACACGTTGAGCCCGAGCCCCACGTCCACGCTCTGCACCTCCGCACAGTCGGCGGTTCGGTACGGCAGCACGTCGGTCGCGGTTTCGCACACGAGGGTGGTGCCCGTACCGAGCTGCAACGAGTTCAGGCTGCCGTCGGTGTGCATGTCAGCGCGAACCGTAGCCGGAGTGTCGAGCCCGACGAGGCGCTCGTCCGCGGTGCTGGCGATCACTTGCGCGGGGATCTCGACCCATGCCGGAACGTCCCCTGCGTAGAAGACGGAAGCACACACCTGCGTCGAAGCCAGGGTGGTTCTGAGGCTCAGCGTGGTGGCACCCCCGTCTTCCCAGACGCCGGGTAGCTCTCGCTCACCGAAGGCCGTGTTCACTTCCGCAGCGAGATCGACTTCGCCCAGAGGCTGCGAGAGGTCGACTGCTCGCTCGCCAACCGTACAACCGGTGTCCGACCAGGAGGCGAAGGCGGGTTGTCCGACAATGAGAGCCTCACCTCCGTCGGTGGTCTGGGCGGCCATGAGCTGGATCTCGCCCGCGCACCCGTCCGCAAACGGCGCCAGGTTCAGGTACATCGCGGCGGAAACGCCCTCCGCAGGGACAATTGATACCCACTCGCTGAGGTCGTCCGGGTCGAGCTCCGCGTCGTAGACCCCGGGCGTCCCCGAAGAAAAGCTCGTGACACCCGCCGTCGCCGGCACCTGCCAGCTGGTGCCGTCGGTCAGAGCGAGCGTCACCGTCGCGTCGACCTCGAGCAGTGGGGGGTCACACACCATGCCCTCCATGGACGACACGGACGGGGCGGGCGCCCGCTCAACCGAGCGCGCCGAAGTCTCGTCCACCTCCACGGTCACGGTGACGGTGCTCTCCCCCGATGCAGGGGTCACCGTGATCGTGTCGCCCCAGCCGCTGCCGTCCCAAACGAAGGGCGCCTGACAGGTTCCTGACACCGCGCCGAACACGGCCTCGGGCGTTCCGAGCTCGGTTTCGTCGAGCCACCCGACGGGGGTGGTCGACACGACCACGCACCGGTCGTCGCCCCCAACTGATGCGGATTGGCCACCCGTGCCCTCGCTGGTCCCGCCATTGGACTCGGTGCCGGATTGGCCGCCCATGCAACCGCACACGACGGCGACAAGGACCGTGAGAATGCCTCGCGATGAAGGTTGCATCCCGCCTCCCGTTGCTGCTCCTCAACGTGAAGGTGCTCCCTCAAGGCGCGGTGGGCAAGGCTGAGGTCCTGCGGATACGCACATTTTGTGGCTCACAGCCGCATGTGCATGTGCGAAACTGGGCAAGTGGAACAAGAAGCAAGCGCATTTCTCGCGGCTTTGCGCGGACGTCGCTCCCAGCGGCAATGGGCACGTCGGCTGGGCTACCGGGGCAATCCGATCACGGACTGGGAGCGGGGCGCACGCTTTCCCACCGCCCAAGAAACCCTCCGCGCCGCTACGCTCGCCGGTGTCGACATCGAGGCGTCTTTCCGCCGCTTCATGCCCGGGCTGCCCATCACTCGGGAAGGTACGGCCTTCGACCTGGCGTCCTGGCTCTCGGCCCTGCGCGGCCGCTCCTCGCTGGTGGAGATCGGGACGCGCAGCGGACTGTCGCGCTTCAGCGTTGCCCGCTTCCTTTCTGGCCGGGCCCGCCCGCGCCTGCCGGACTTCTTCCGCTTGGTGGACGCGATGACCGGTCGTCTGCCGGAGTGGGTCGCTGCCTTCGTACCGATCGAACTGGTGCCGTCGCTGGCCGATCGCTTCCACGCCGCGGATGCGGCGCGACGGATCGCGTTCGAGGTTCCCTGGAGCGAGGCGGTACTCCGTGTGCTGGAAACGCAGACCTACCGCAGGCACCGCCGCCACGTTCGGGGCAGCGTGGCCGCCTGCCTCGACATGTCGCGAGCGGAGGAGGCAGAGTGCCTGAGTCGGCTCACGGAGGCAGCCATCGTCGAGTATCGTGCCGGGAGATACCAGGTACGGAGAGGCAACACCGTGGACACCCAGGGCGGACAACAGGCCCTCCTCAACCTGAAGCGACACTGGGCCAGGGTCGCGGCTGACCGTCTGGGGGCGCCGCAGGACGAGGACTTCTTCGCCTACAACGTGATGTCCCTGTCGCGCGCCGATCTCGATCGGGCCCGAGAGATCCTGCGCGGCTCCTTTCGCGAGATCCGCTCCTTAGTCGCTGCCTCCCATCCAGAAGAGGTCGCCGCGCTGGTGAACCTTCAGTTGGTCACCTTCCTCCCGCGCACCGGATGATGGTCGAGGCGCCACTGGCCGCTCAGCCACGCCGTCCTCAGTCCGTGCTGGAGCGTCCGTCGCCAGCCGTCCGGTCTACTGCACGTGAACCGAACACATCTCGTTCGGTTCGGAGGGTATCCTGGAGACGACCCCGAAGAAGCGCCGCAAATGGATTCCGGCTACCGTCGTACCGCCGCAGAAGCTCAGGTGATCTAAAACCTCCCCCGGACGTGACCACCTGGGGTGACTCCTTTCGCGGGGCGCCAGCTTCGGGGTTCGGGCGCTCCGAAACCACTCGATATTGGGCCAGGTTGGCTTCGGCGCAAGACAGAATCAAAGGGTCCTGGCGCGGCGGTTCCCTCTTCTTGCTTGGCCTCCATGCGACAGACGTGGGTCCGAGGCGCTCCGGCAGAATCGCCCAGGCAGTGCCATGCTCGGCCATGGCAGCCGATCTTCAACGCGCTTCCGGGTGAGCTCAACCTGCCGAAGAGGCGGACCGCGCGCGGGCCATAGCGCCCTCCGGGACAGCGTTCTGGTTGTCGAATACTCGTCGCTTTGCGGCCGGCTCTCGCTGGTCAACAGCTGCGTCGTCAGCGGGCGCGCGCCCGGAGCCAGTCCGTTTCGTCGATGGCATCGGCGTAGCGGTTGTGGCAGTCCGCGCAGGCGAGACTAGGTGCAGACGCCATCGACGCACGCCGTGTCTTCGCAGCACGGTGCGGTGTTTTCGCTGCACGGCCACGAGGGCTGCAGACAGCTTCCCGCCTCGCACGCGTCCCAGGGGGCACAGACATAGCCCCGGCAGCAACCCCCGCCGGTGCGCGAGTCACAAGGTCCGTCCTGTAGCTGACAATATCCGGGGCAATCCTGCGGCACGATGGGGCCCGAGTTGTAGTTCGGCCAGGCGCAGAGAAAACCAGAGGTGAAACCGACGCAGGCCATGCCGTCCGGACATACCAAGTCGCCGCCACAGGGCAGCGAGCAGCGGTCTAAGTGGAAGCAGGTGTCGGGATCACAGTCCTCTAGCGGCCATGGATCACGGCACTGTGGGGTGGTCGTTCCAGAGGTGACCGGAGGGCAGTCCGCGTCCGAGGTGCAAGCGTGTCCGCAGACCTCGAAGTCCATGCACCTCCCGAGCAAGCCATAGCCGCTGCTACTCCCCAGGGGGCAAGTGGAGGGCCCCGTGGCCACGCTTCCGTAGTCGTTGCCGGGCTCGCCCTCCGCAACGGGCGTGCCGCTTGCGGCTTCGTCGATTTCGATGGGGTACACGTCGTACCCGGTCCAGGCGAAGCCCCCGGTCCCACCGCCGGCGGCGCCGGCGCTGCTCCCGCCGGACTCAGCGCTGCCGGTGCCGGCCGCGTTGGCGCTGCCGCCGTCGCCGGCGGACTCGGCGCTGCCAGTGCTGGCTGCGCTGCCCTCACTCGACTGGTCGGCGCGCTCGTCACCCGTCTGACCGCCGCAGGCCGGCGCGAAGCACAAGCCAGCGGTCAACAGCGTCAGTCCAAGTAGCACTCTGCTTTCCATCACAACGACCCTTCGGCGTCAGGATGGGCTACCCTAGCATGCGAAACGGCGTACTCCGTGATTATCCGTGCACGCGGTTGTGACGGACAGACGGGTGGCAATGACCTGTCCCTCCTAGAAACGTGATCCACCCCGGTTGAGGTGCGGGTTGGACGAAAAGCAACCGAGCTGAGCTCGGCCCCGGCGGGCTTGAGCAGGGCCGCGGCGCTGGCGCGAGCGGAGTCCTCCCGGGTGCTGGCCACGCTGCGAGCATCGCCGGGGTCAGCCAGCCCGTTGTCGATTACGCCGCCCGTCGCACGTATCTGCGATGATGCAGCCCGCCCACGACCGGCAACTCGATCACGTCGCCGGTCTCGGGCGGCTCCACTGCACGCGGCTCGGGGGAATCCTTGCCGAGCGAAAGATGCGTACGGCAGAGGTGGTAGTACTCGTCCAAGAATCTACGAAGCAGCCGTCGCAAGTGGCGCTCGTTCATCACTATCACGTGATCTACCAACTCTCGCCGCAGTGTGCCGATCACGCGCTCCACGTACGGCGATTGCCAGGGCGAGCGTCGGGCGATGACGACTTCCTTGATGCCCAGATTCCTGACGCGATTCCGAAAGACCGCGCCGTAGATGCCGTCCCTGTCGCAGAGCAGGTAGCGTGGCGCCGAGTCCCACGGGAACGTCTGCACGATCTGGTTCGCTGTCCACGCGGCCGAAGGATTGCTCGTCACGTTGATGCTCAGGATGCGCCGGCGATCTTGAGCCAGCACCACGAAGACGAACAGCACCTGAAAGAGGACGGTCGGTACGGTGAAGAAGTCGACGGAGACGAGGGAGTCGACATGATTCTCCAGGAACGAACGCCACGTCTGCGACGGGGGCTTCCTTCGGCGGGGCAGGTATTTGGACACCGTGGCCTCGGAAATCCGAATGCCCAGCTTTAGCAGCTCTCCATGGATGCGCGGAGCGCCCCACATGTTGGTAGTGGCCATGCGCTTGATCAGCTCGCGGACCTCGGGATCGATGCCGGGCCGACCACCCTTGGGCCGGCTGCGCCAAGCCCAATACCTCC
>CAZSVU010000220.1:0-14223 GCA_964610275.1 uncultured Polyangiaceae bacterium
CGAATGTGTGCGGCTGACTCCGACCAGTCCTCGGGGCTATCGGACCCGCAGGCCAGCTGCGCTGCTCGCGTCATCGTTCGGCTTCACTACCGAGCGTCAGTGGCTGGTAGAGGGCTTGCATTCCCGCTACGCCCCCAGCGTGAAGTAGAAGGTCGCGCCCTTGCCCACTTCACTCTCGGCCCAGACCCGGCCACCGTGGCGACGCACGATGCGCTGCACGGTAGCGAGCCCGATGCCCGTGCCTTCGAACTCGCGCGAGGAGTGCAGGCGCTGGAAGGCCCCGAACAGCTTGCTAGCGTAGCAGCATGTCAAACCCCGCACCGTTGTCGCGCACGAAGAAGCGAATCTCCCCACCGGTCTCCTGCCGACCGATCTCGATGCGGGCCTGCTGCCGGCCGCGCGTGAATTTCCAGGCGTTCCCGAGCAAGTTCTGAACCACCGCCCGAAGCAGGGTGGGATCGCCGTGTGCCGTCAAATCGTCGCCAATTCGCACCTCGATGCGTCGCCCGGGCTCGGCGAGTCTGAGATCGGCCGCTACCTCGACTGCGATGACGCCCAGGTGAACCGTCTCCCGCCGCATGGGAGCCCGGGTCAGTCGCGACAGCGTGAGCAGGTCGTCGATGAGCGTGCCCATGCGGTTGGCGCTGGACCGGATCCGGTCGAGGTGTGCGCGCGCCGTTTCGCTCAGCTCTACCGCACAGTCCTCCTCGAGTGCATGGCTGAACCCGTCGATGGCACGAAGGGGTGCTCGGAGGTCATGCGAAACCGAATAGGCAAACGCCTCCAGCTCCGCGTTGCTGGACCGAAGCTCCGACGTTTGCTCGTGAACCCGCTGCCCGAGCTCCTGGTGGAGCCGCAGGTTTTCCTCTTGGGCCAGCTTCCGCTCGGTGATGTCGTCGTAGAGCGCCACGACCTGGCCGTTCGGGAGCCGGAACACCCGGTTGTCCCCCCAGAAGGCGAAACGCTCGTCCTGATAGAGAGCCTCCTCGTGCCGCCGAGGCTTGCCGTCCCGAGAGACCGCCTGGAAGACTGCGAACAGTCCCATGTCACGCACGCTCGGGAACACCTCGGAGACGCGCCGCCCGACCAGGGCGTCGCGCGCGGCCCCACAAATCCGTTCTCCGGCCGGATTCATGTCCGCAATTGCGAAGTCCTGACCGCCTTCGACCGGTGTGTAGACTGTGACGCCACTGCTCATACTTTCAAACAGGTGGCGCTACTGCTGGTGAGCGTGCTGCTGGGCGCCTTCGGCGTGAATGTCGTGCAGGGCAAATGCAATGTCGCCGGCGACCTCTCGCAGAAGGTCGAGCTCCGCCTCGTCGGCGCGCAGATGGTTGGGGAGGCGGACTCCCATCAGACCGTGGGTGACGTCACCCCGTTGCAGCAGCGCCACGACAGCCTGGTCGCCCGAGTATGCTGCTGATAGCGGACAGTCGCTGCAAGTCGTGGGCTCGATCTCGACGACGTCTTCGTCGGTACCGATGCGCGAGCGGCACCCGGGCCACTCACCTCGCCGAAGCCTCGCCTCGAACGGCTCGAAGCTCGCTCCCCATCCTGCATTCGCCGTCGCCCGCACTCCGCGGTCGCCACCCACGATCCACACCCCACTGTACCCGCGAGTGTCCACGAGCAGGTGACAGGCCCGCTCCATCAAGCGCTGCGGGTCGCGCTCGCGCACGATCAGCTGATTCACGCTACGGATGGACTGCAACACCCGGTTCAGATGCTCGAGCTTGTTCGCGGAACGCCGACGCTCGACCGCATAGTTTACCGCGCGCCGAAGTCCGGCGCTGTCGAAACTACCCTTGACCAGGTAGTCCTGGGCGCCGCTGGCCACGGCTTCGACCGCCACCTCGGAGTCGTCCCGCCCGGTCAACACCAATGTGGCCACGTCCGGGTAGCGCTCACGGAGGCGCTCCAGCGCCTCCGTCCCCTCCGCATCCGGCAGCCCCAGATCGAGCAACACGGCGTCCACGTTGCCCTGCTCCAGGCGCCTGAGGGCCGCCGCCAGCGAGCCCACGTGTTCGAGCCTGCACTCACCGAAAGGGCGAAACGATTCGCGGACGAGCCGCGCATCGCCCGGATTGTCCTCGACCACCAAAACGGTGAGTGCCTGCTTCATGCGCCGAGCCCCCAAATGCTGTTCTATCACGGTCCGGTCCGGGACCGAGGTCGCGGCGCAGGATGGTCGCGGCCTGTTTCACCGAGCGTGAAGTAGAAAGTTGCTCCGTGGTCCACTTCACCCTCGGCCCAGACCCGGCCACCGTGGCGACGAACGATACGCGACACCGTGGCCAGCCCGATACCCGAGCCCTCGAATCGACGCTGATCGTGCAGGCGCTGGAACGCCCCGAACAGATTGTCGGCGTAGGCCATGTCGAACCCCACACCGTTGTCGCGAACGAAGAACGCGGTCTCGCGGTCCTGCTCGACGCGACCGATCTCGATTCGCGCGCGCTCTCGCTCTCGGGTGAACTTCCACGCATTCCCGAGCAGATTTTCCAACAGTGCTCGGGTGAGCCGGGGGTCGGCTTCGGCGTTGAGCCCTGCACCGATCATGAATTCGACAGCGCGAGACGGGTCTGCTTCTCGAAGCGCGCCAATGACGTCGCCAGCCACTGCACCCAAATCCACCTGACCGCGCCGAAGCTCGAAGCGGCTCAGGCGCGACAAGCTGAGCAGCGCATCGATCAGCTCGGCCATGCGACGTGCTGCAGCGCACACACGTTCCAAGTGCCCACACACCGCGCCCGGCAGCTGGTCGCCCCCGTCCTCCAGTGCCGCGCGGCTGAAGCCATCGATCGCCCGCAACGGTGCCCGCAGGTCGTGGGACACCGAATAGCAGAACGCCTCCAGCTCCTGGTTCGCGGCCGCGAGATCGGCCGTGCGCCGAGCCACCCGCTCTTCGAGCTCCTGGTTCAGCGCCAAGATCTCCGCTTCAGCCAGCTTCCGCTCCGTGATGTCCTGGACGATCCCGCGCAGGATGGCCGCGTGGCCATGCTCGTCCAGCTCGAGCTCACCGGCCTCTGCCCATACCACGCGTCTGGTTCCATCTGGGTGGATCACCCGGTACTCCAGTGGAGCCGGCTGACGCTCTTCGACCACCGAGCGATTGCTCGCCTCGACGCGCTCGCGATCGTCGCGATGGATCGCCGCGGCGATGACGTCGTGGATCGACCCCGAGAAGCTCTCGCGGCTCAGTCCGAAGATCCGAAACATCTGGTCGCTCCAGTCGAGCTCGCCGGTCTGGACGTGCCAAGCCCAGCTGCCAACGTTGGCCACTCGCTGCGCTTTCTCCAGGTCGGCCTTTGCCCGCCCCAGCACCTCGGCCGCCCGCTCGACTTGCTGCTGGCGCTCGTTCTCGACCGCCCTCGCCGTCCGCTCGTGCCACTTGCGCTCGATGGCATGGCGGAGCGTGCGCCGCAGGAGCTCCGCGTTGATGCTGCCCTTGACCAGGTAGTCCTGGGCGCCCTGGCGGACCGCCTGGGCCGCAGTGGCATCGTCGTCGTACCCGGTGAGCACCACGACCGGTGCGTCCGGCATGCCTGCCTGGAAGCGCGTCAGCGTGTCCAGGCCTTGGCTGTCGGGCAGCCCGAGGTCCAGCAGCACGACCTCGACGTCGCCACGCGACATCTGCTCGGTGGCGAGCGCCAGCGTAGTCGCGCACTCGAGGGAGAATGCGGGATGGTCCCTCAGCATCTCTCGGATCAGCAGTACATCACCGGGGTTGTCTTCAACCAGCAGGGTCCGCATTGGACTGGTCACCGCGCTCCATTCGGCGGCAGCCTCACGATGGTCAGCCAGAAGTCCTCGATGGACCGCACCACCTTGATGAACTCGCCGAGGTCGATGGGCTTGGTGATGAAGCAGTTGGCATGAAGATCATACGTCTTGAGCACGTCCGCTTCGTCCTTCGAGACGGTCAGGATGACCGTCGGGATCTGCCTCAAGCCTTCGTCCCCTTTGATCTCGGCGAGCACTTCCCGGCCGTCCTTGCGAGGGAGATTCAGGTCGAGCAGCACCAGATCCGGGCGCAGCGCGTCGGCGTACTTCCCCTCCCGGCGCAGGTATGCCATGGCCTCGACACCGTCCCTCACGACGAAGAGATTGTTGCGGACCTTGCTGTCCTTGAGTGCTTCCTGGGCCAGACGGACGTCACCGGGGTTGTCCTCGACCAAGAGGATGTCGATGGGTTTGCCACTTTCCATGCTCGCTAGCTCCTTGCTGCCGGAAGAGTGAAGAAGAATGTTGTTTGCTTGCCGGGGTCGGACTCGAGCCAGATCCGGCCGCCGTGGCGCTCCACGATCCGTTTGCACAGCGCCAATCCAATACCCGTGCCCGGGTATTCGACTCGGCCGTGCAAACGCTGGAAGATTACGAAAATCCGCTCCGCGTACTGGGCGTCGATACCGATACCGTTGTCGCGCACCGCGAAACGCCACTCGTCGCCCTCAGCCTCGGCCGTGATGTGCACGCGCGGCGGGGTGCTGCCCCGGAACTTGATGGCGTTGCCCACCAGGTTCTGGAACACTTGCACGAGCTGAGGCTCGTCCGCCATGACGCGTGGCAGGTCATCATTGGTCACCATGGCGCCCGCCTCATCGATAGCGAGCCCGAGGTTGGCGATCGCCCGACCAAGTGCCGAGTGCGAGTCGACGGCAACGGGGCCGCCGCCGCGGGTGTTGACGCGCGAGTAGGTCAGCAAGTCGTTGATGAGCCGCTGCATCCGGTTGGCGCCGTCCACGGCGAACCCGATGAAGTCATTCGCGTCCTGGTCGAGCTGGTCCTGGTAGCGCTCTGCGAGCAACTGCGTGTAGCTCGACACCATGCGCAATGGCTCCTGCAGATCGTGCGAGGCGACGTACGCGAATTGCTCGAGCTCGTGGTTGGAGGTCTCGAGCGCCTTCAGAGTACGTTGGAGCTCGGCCTGAACCTCCAGCTCAACGGTCACATCGACGTTGGCCGACTGATATCCAATCTGGTTGCCCTGGGCGTCACGCACCACGGACGCGAACCCGCGGGACATGAAGTGCGATCCGTCTTGCCGCTGGGCCAGGAAATCCCCTTGCCACTGGCCCTTCTCGCCCAAGGCCTGAATCACCGGCGCGGCATCCTCGGGGTTGACGAAGAAGTCGGCCACCGAGTTGCCCATGGCGGCTTCCCGGGTCTCATACCCCCAGAGATCGACGAAGGCCTGGTTGACGTGGGTGATCACCGCGTTGTTGTCGGCGATGCTGTTGGCTGCCGCCGCGGACTCGAAGGCGTTGTTTTTCAGCAGGAGCTCACGCTCCGCGAGCTTGTGCCCCGTGACGTCGCAGAAGACGCCGAGAACCCCGGTGACGGCTCCGGTGTCGTCCCGCACCGGCACCTTGATGGTGTGGACCCAGCGCTCTTCTTCATCCTGAACGAACCGCTCCTCGAGCTCCTCGACCTTGCCCGCGTCCATGACCCGGCGATCGTCGGCGCGGTACTTCTCGGCCAGATCCCTGGGATAAACCTCAAAGTCGCCCCGACCGACGATCTCGGTGGTGGTGGTGCCGAGTACCTTTGCGTACGACTCATTTGCGCTCAGGTAGACGGAGCCGCGGTCCTTGAGGAAGACGTGTTGGGGCAGGTGGTCGATCAGCGCGCGGTAGGTGCCGCGTGCTTCGGCCAACTGCTGCTCGAGCTCCGCCACCCGCGCGCGCAGGCGCGCAGCATCCGCCGATCTCTCGTTCTCTTCCATCACCCCGCTCTCCTTCGCCCCAACCCGTCAGGACTGCCCCGAAGGCATGTCCGAGAACCCACCGAAGTCGGGAGCCTCGGATCCTAGCACAGCACGCACAGGAGGCACCGGGGCAGACTCAATGGCCTGCGCCTGCGCCGGCGCCGGTCCCCAATGCCCAGCTTTCACAGCGTGAAGTGGAACGTCGCGCCCCTTCCGACCTCGGCTTCGGCCCAGATCCGACCGCCATGGCGGTGGATGATGCGCTGGACCGTGGCCAGACCCACCCCGCTGCCCGGGAACTCTGCGTCCGAGTGCAGGCGCTGGAACGGTCTGAATACCTGCTCGGCGTACTGGGGGTCGAAGCCGGCCCCGTTGTCTCTCACGAAGAAAGCGGGGGTGTCGTGGCCGCTCAAGGCTCCTACCTCCACGCGCGGGTGCTCGGTGCGGGCGGTGTACTTGAACGCGTTCGATAGCAGGTTCTGCAACGCTGCCCTGACCAGCTGCGGGTCGCTCTCGGCAACGAGCCCGGGCTGGACCACGACCTCGATCTCTCGATGCGTGTCGCTGGCGCGCAGCTCGCCCACTATCTGGTGTGCCATCTGGCTCAAGTCGACGGGTTCACGACAGAGCTCGGCGCGACTGATGCGCGAAAGGCGCAGGATGTCGTCGATGAGGGTCGACATGCGGGCGGAAGCAGCGCGGATGCGCTGCAGATAGTCCCGCCCAGCGTCGTCGAGCTTGGCTTCGTAGTCCTCGAGCAGGGCTTGGCTGAACCCGTCCATGCTTCGCAAGGGGGCTCTGAGATCGTGGGAAACCGTGTACGCGAACGCTTCGAGCTCACGATTGGCCGCTTCGAGTTGGGCCGTGCGCTCCCGGACACGTTGTTCCAGCTCCTCATTCAACGCATGCACCTCGGCTTCGACCTGCTTGCGCTCCGTGATGTCTTGCAGCGTGCCAATGACGCGCTCGGGCCGGCCGTCAACATCTGAAACCGTCTCCCCGACGTGGTGCACGATTCGCTCGACGCCACCCGGCTGCACGATGCGATGCTCCAGTGCAAACGCCCCGTCGCTGGCGTCCCTGGCAGCGTCGAGCAACTCCTGCAGTCGGGCGCGGTCGGCCGGATGCACGCGGTCGAGCAGAACGTCCTTCGACGGCATCATCCCCGCCTCCAGTCCGAGGACTCTACTGAGCTCTGCGGACCAGGCCATTTGATCCTGTCCGAGGTCCCAGTCCCAACTGCCGACGTGGGCGATTTGTTGAGCGCGACTGAGCAGAGCCTCGCTCTCGTGTAGCGCGCGCTCTGTCTCGATCCGCTCATGCGCATCGGCTTGGACTCCCGACATCTGAGCGGGCTTGCCGCGGGCGTCGCGCTTCGAAATGCTGCCGATGACGCGAACCCACCGCCACTCACCGTGCCGAGACCGCATGCGGCATTCCACCTGAAAGAGACGCGACCGCTCGTGCAGGCAGTCGTCCAGGGCCTGCGTCACACGCTGCTTGTCGTGCGGGTGAATCAGGCCCTCCCAAGTGCTGATATGGGGCTCGAGGTCCTTGGGATCGTGGCCGAGCATCTCTGCCCATCCCCGATCCACAGCGAAGGATCCGGTCCGGATGTCCCAGGCCCAGGTGCCCAGCCGCGCGGCCCGCACGGCCAGCCGCAAGTGCTGATTGGACTCCTCCAATCGTCGTTCAGCCGCGCGCCGAAGGGTGATGTCTTCGCCCGAGCTCAGGGTGCCGACGATGGTCCCGGCCGGGTCGTGCAGCACCGTGTTGCGCCAGGCGATTTCCCGGCTCCGTCCGCCGCGACACAAGATCGAATTTTCAAAGCGCGCCGCTGACGCGACTTCGCCGCGGATGAGCCGTCGAAAGATTCCGCGTGCCCGCTCTCGATCCGGGTTGGGAATGAAGGCGTCAAACCAGTTCTGCCCCATGATTTCTGCGGCTGGGCAGCCGATCACCTCGGCCGCCTTGCGGTTTGCCAGGGTTACGATTTCGTCTACCCCAATCGCGACGATCATCACGTCGGCGATATCGAGGTAGCGCTGAGCCGCCGGCAGCTCGGCCGCCACGACTTCCGCCGCGGAGACGAGGGATGGCCGATCATCGGCTGACTCGATCACCACATCTGGAAGCTCGACTGGTCGCTCGCTGGGCATCACTCAACACTGGCCTGACTACCGCCCCGGCGCGAGCCTCGCGCCCACCCCTGGACAGCCCTCGTCCCACTGCCCGACGCATCGGCGCAGCGGAAACACGACTTCACGGTTCGATCATCGCAGAAACCACGGCGCCCGCAACGGGCCTCGTGACGATCGTGCTACTCAACCGGCTGGTTCACCCGAGCCCAGTAGTGCACAACCGCCCGGACCGTCTCGCTGAACTCCTCGAATTGAACCGGCTTGCGCACGTAGCTGTTGGCGAGCAGGGAGTAGGCTTCGACGCGATCGCGCTGCTCGTCCGAGGAGGTGAAGACCACTACGGGCAGCCACTTGGTTCGCTCGTCCGCTCGAAGGTGCCGCAGGACCTCGAGCCCGTCGACCTTGGGCAGCTTGAGGTCCAGCAGGACCGCGCGCGGCATGCCCGCGGGCTGAACCTTGGACTCTTCGTTCCCGAGGAGATACTCCAGCGCCTGCACCCCATCACGGACCACCACCACCTGGTCGGCAAACCCGGCTTGGCCGAGCGCGCGAAGCGCCAGGGCTTCGTCGTTGGGGTTGTCCTCGACCAGCAGGATCGAGCGCCCGTTGGGTGACGGGGGTGAACTCGGCACGATCGCGGTTCCAGCAGCTGAGTGGGCGCCGACGCAAAGCGCACAATGCGCAAGCCCGAGCGGGAATGCAACTCCGGTCGCGGCACGGCGGTCCAGCAATCGGTGGGCAGCGGTGCCTCAACCCGCCCGCGGGCCAGCCGTATTCAAGGGCAGTGCCCCCAACCGCGGAGGAACCCAGTCGCGTGAACCGTGCGCGCTGGTATCCTGGAGCGTCAGAAGTCCCTGAATGGCAGCCCCTGAACGTGAAAAGCTGGAGTCCGAACTGAGCGAGCTCCGGGAGCGTTGCCGGATGCTCGAGCAGGCGCTGGCCGACGCCGAAGCGAGCCACTCGGCGCTTGTCGAGTGTGCCCAGGACGGAATCCTCGTGGCCGATGCCCAGTCGCAGCGCTTCGTTCACACGAACGACGCCATGTGCAGGATGCTCGGATACCCGCGCGACACGGTGCTCGCACTCGGGTTTTCGGACATCCACCCACCCGCTGCTCTGGCCGAGGTGCGCGAGAAGTTCGAGCGCCAGCTGAGCGGCGAGAGCCCTCTGGCGCGCGACGTCCCGGTGTTGCGAAGCGATGGCAGCGTGTTCGTGGCCGACGTGCATTCGGCACCGGTCAGCTACCGCGGAAAGCGCTGCCTGCTGGGCATCTTCCGCGACATGACCGAACGGCAGCAGATGCAGGAGCAGCTCCAGGAGCTCAATCTGGAGCTGCAAGGACTGGCCACGCAGCGCACGTCAGAGCTCGAGGCCGCCAACCAGGAGCTCGAGGCGTTTGCCTACTCGGTCGCGCACGAGCTGCGGGCTCCGCTGCGCGCCGTGGAGGGGTACACCCGCATTCTGCTTCAGGACGCCGGTGGAACCCTGAACGACAAGGCGCGCACCTACATGCTTCGAGCCTCCAGCGAAGCCCTCAGAATGGCCCGGCTCATCGACGACCTCTTGAAGCTGTCACGGGCCACTCGGGCGGAGCTTCACTACTACGACGTCGATCTGAACGTGATGGCGCGAGAGTTGGTGGAGGAGCGTCGGCGCTCCGACCCGGACCGCGGCGCGCGGGTGACGGTCGAGGCCAACCTGACCGTGCGAGGAGATCCGGGGCTGCTACGCGAGGCTCTGGACGCGCTGATCGACAATGCCTGGAAGTTCGCCAGCGGCCGGCCCGACCCCCGCATCGAGGTGGGCGAGACGGTCGTCGACGGTCAGCCGACGCTGGTGGTGCGCGACAACGGGGTTGGATTCGACCCGCGACTCGTCGCCAAGGCGTTTGCGCCGTTCGGCCGGCTCCACGCCATGGATGAGTTTCCCGGCAGCGGAGTGGGCCTCACCCTGGCCCAGAGGATCGTCTCCCGTCACGGGGGGAGGATCTGGATCGAGTCGACGCCGGGGGAGGGAACCACCGTGTTCGTCGCATTGCCGCAGCGGAATCGCCCCGAGCCCGTCTGACCTCGGTTTGGGGGACGGGGGTCCTGGTCGGCAGATCGTGGACGATTTGGGGTTCAGATGCGCCTTGAATAACCCCTCAGGGAGGTATGGCACGCAAGACCGGCATCGAAGATTCGGGAGCAGAGGCCGAGCTACCAGAGCCGCGCAACCGAGCCGTCGGCCGGTTGCCCGTCTCCGGACGCCACAGGGCAGCAGCCATCGTGGAAATCAACGCCTGGCGGGAGCGCACGGCCTCGGACGATTCCGGCCGGAAGGTTTCGGTCCCGTTCGCGCCACCCACACCAACAGACGCGCCGGCATCCTCCGAGCCCACGACGTTGCGCTCGGGCGGCGCGCGGCAAACAGCACCGAATTCCAGCCTCGGTCCAGGGCGGCCGCCCCTGAGTCAGGCGGTCGTCGACCTCTGCCGGTCGCTGCCCACGGCCTCGCTCGACATACGCGGGCGGGCCCGTCCCAGCTCGCCCACCTCCGTAACCCAACAGGAAATGCCTGCGGCCCTGCAGCCCCCGCCCGTCTCAATTCCCTGGCTGGAGGAAGTGTGCCCGGAAACAGAGGCCGCACGCGACACGGATCCGGGCGAACTGGGTGAGAAGACGAATTCGGGTCCTCCCCCGAGTGCGCTCGGGCGACGCGACCGCGCCTTCTTGCTCCGGCTGGACGGCGCGCATGCCGGACGGGGATTCTCGCTCGGTGCGGACGCCGTGCAGATCGGTCGTCACCCCACCACCGATCTCACGCTCCAGGACCGGGGCGTCAGTCGGATCCACGCCCGCATCTACCACCAGCATGGCGTGCACTGGATCGAGGATCTCGGGTCCCGAAACGGCACCTACGTGCAGGGGCGACCGATCGACCACTGCGTGCTCGAGGACGGGGATTGGGTACAGCTCGGGCCGCGCGCCAGCTTCCGGTTCGCATTCGTCGACGCAAGACAGGAGCAAGTGCTCCAACGCCTGTACGACTCCAGCACGCGCGACGCGCTGACCGGGGCCTACAATCGCTCCCACTTCGACGAACGGCTTCAGGCCGAAGTGGCGTATGCGCTGCGCCACGGCACTGCCCTCTCACTGGTGATGCTCGACATCGACCACTTCAAGCGAGTCAACGACCGGTATGGGCATCAGGCTGGCGACGCAGTGCTGCGACACCTGACCGGCACCGCGCAGGTCCGGCTCCGGACCGAGGACGTCTTCGCCCGCTATGGCGGCGAGGAGTTCGCGGTCATTCTGCGGGGCATCGACCTCAACGGCGCGGCGCGCGTGGGGGAGCGGGTGCGGTCCACCCTCGGCTCCTCGGTGGTGTTCTTCGAAGGCAACCACATCCCGGTGTCGGTGAGCGCGGGATGCGCGTCGTTGGACTGCAGCGAGGAGCGGAGTGCTGCTGCCCTGATCCGAGCCGCCGATCGACGCCTGTACCAGGCCAAGCGCGCGGGCCGCAACCGCGTCGTGGCCTCGGATCCACCGAGTGAGAGGTAGCCTGATGGAGCTCGGACCTGGCACGATTCTGGACGGCAAGTACACGCTGCTTCGAGCGATCGGCACCGGCAGCGCCGGAGCCGTCTACGAGGCCGAGCACCTCATCGTGGGCAAGCACGTGGCCATCAAAGTGCTGCACCCGTTGTTCGCCAAAGATCGCGTGATTCGCATGTCCTTCGCGGGTGAAGCTCGAGCCGCAGCGCAAATCGGGCACGCCAACGTGGTGGACGTCTACGACCTCGGCGTCACCGACGACGGCTTCACGTACCTGGTCATGGAGCTCTTGCGCGGTGAGACACTGGACGTAATGCTGAGCCAGCGGGGAGCGCTGGCACCAGCCTATGCGTGTGAGCTGATGCTCCAGGTGCTGGCTGGACTGGATGCTGCCCATCGGGAAGGCATCGTGCACCGCGATCTGAAGCCCGCCAATGTCATCGTCACGTATCCACGTCCGGATCGCCCATTGGTCAAGGTGCTCGACTTCGGCATCGCCAAGGGCGTGGCCGACGCAATGGCTGAGGACGGGGCAGACGCACCCATCTGCGGAACGCCGACCTACATGGCACCTGAGGTCATGAGCAACGCTGCCGACGAACGCACCGACGTCTACGCAGTCGCGGCCATGCTGTTCGAAATGCTCTGCGGAGAAGACGCCGTGGTCGGCGGCAGTCCCATCGAAATCATGATGAACTCCATGCTCGGCAAGCACCGGCATCTGAGCGAGATGGATGCCAGCATTCCGGTCGCCTTGGCGGCTGTGATCGAGCGGGCGCTGTCGACCGACCCCGAGGACCGTCCCGGAAGCGCTCGTGAGCTGGCGGCACTGCTGCGGCCATTTGTGGCACCGGATCGAGTCTACTCGCTGTGCCCTGCGCCGGGCACCACGGTCCTTCCCATCCCTCTCGTCAAGCTGGCCGCAGCGGATTTTACCGTTCCGCGCACGTTCACGTTGCCGGGACCGGCTCCGGACCTCATCAGCGTGCGCTGCCCCGCTTTGGATCTGACGAGTCTCTCGGCGGAACTGCTGGGGTCGGAGGCGGCGGACCGTCTGCTCCGGGATCCCCAAATCCCCAAGGCACCCATCGCGCCGCAGCCCTACGCAGGTCTCGCGCTGCGCGACGGCGCAGCCGCGACCCCTTCTCAGCGGAGCGAACATCCCGTCGCGACCCGCGCCCCCTCCATTCGGGCCCAGGCCGAGGCACGAAAGCTGGAAAGCCGGGCCCGGGCGTGGATTGCCAGCGGCATCGGCGTTGGGCTCGGTGGCATGCTGGCCTGGTTCGCCTTCCTTCCCTGGTGGCAGTGACCTCGGCTTGACCGTGCCCGCCCTGGCCGGCACGATGCGGCACATGTCAGGGACGCCGAGTCCCGAGCCGGAGCGGCGGCACGCCGGCAGCATCCTGGTTGTCGACGACGACGACGAGGTGCTGTCTCTGTCCGCCCGCGCTTTGCGCGAGGAGGGGTTCGAGGTACGAACGTTCAGCTCGGCCCATCCCGTGCTGGAAGCGCTGGCCGCGGCGGCGGGCAGCGTGGACGCCGTGGTCTCGGACATCCACATGCCCGACATGACCGGGCTGGAGCTGCTCGGTGCCGTCCGCGAACGGTGGCCGACCGTCGTGGTCATGCTCATGACCGGGCAGGCCGATCTCGATTCGGCGGTGCAGGCCATCCGCTTGGGTGCGTATGACTACCTGATCAAGCCGGTGGACCCGTTCGAGACCCTGGTTCCGGCGACCCGACGCGCAGTCGAGTACCGGCGCCTGGTCGAGCGCAATCGGTTCTTGCAGCGCCAGCTCCACGCGCAGGCGCGATTCGGCGAAATGGTCGGAAGCTCCCGGCCCATGCAGCAGATCGCCGAGCTCATCGCGAGCGTGGCACCCACGGACGCCACGGTGTTGATCCTGGGCGAAAGCGGCACCGGCAAGGAGCTGGTTGCCCGCGCCATTCATGCTCAGAGCGGGCGCAGCGCCAAGAGCTTCGTCGACATCAACTGCGCCGCGCTGGCCGAAAGCGTGCTGGAGAGCGAGCTGTTCGGACACGTGCGGGGCGCGTTTACCGGGGCCGTGGCTGGACGGCGAGGTCTGTTCGAAGAAGCCTCCGGTGGGACGCTCTTCCTGGACGAGATCGGCGAGCTCAGTCCAGCGGTGCAGGCGAACTTGCTGCGCGTGCTGCAGGAAGGCGAGATCCGACCGGTGGGCTCCAACGAGTCACGTCGCGTGGACGTGCGCATCATCGCAGCCACGAATCGGGACCTGGCGCGCGAGATGGAGGCGCGAAACTTCCGTGAGGATCTCTTCTATCGACTCAACGTCATGGCGGTCGAGGTTCCCCCGCTACGCCAACACCGCGACGACATCGTGCCGCTGGTGCACCACTTCATCAAGAAGCGCGGCGAACGGATCGGCAAGCAGGTGGCGGGAATCGACCCGGACGCGCTGCAGCTGCTCACTGAGCACCGCTGGCCCGGCAACGTGCGCGAGCTCGAGAATGCGATCGAACGCGCCATCATTCTGACGCGGGGCGACACCATCACGGCCGACCTACTCCCCGCCTCGGTGCAGCAGCGCGCACACGCCCATGTCGACTCGTCGGATCAGGCGTTTGCCGCCGATTCAGGCCCGTTGCTTCCCCTGGCCGAGGCTCGCGAAGCATTCGAGCGCAGATATGCGCAGCGTGTTCTCGAAGCGGCCGGCGGCAACATCACCGAAGCCGCACAGACCGCGGGGGTGGATCGCTCGAATTTTCGGCGTCTGCTGCGGCGGTTGGGGCTGAAGGACTAGATAGTTCTCGGATCAAAACGCGCAACTGCGCGAGGACAAACGGAAATTGGCGCGGG
>CAZSVU010000221.1:0-14106 GCA_964610275.1 uncultured Polyangiaceae bacterium
GAGGCTGTGCCCATCCCGACTTCGGCTTGAAAGTCGGAGCGATTGTGGGTACGACCACGGCCCTTCGGCCCGACCTCGGCCAGCGGTGGGATCCGCATCGGCAGGGTTCGCGTGCCCCGCTCTGCCACTACCAAGGAGACACGATGTTCAACGGCATCCTGCACGTTCCCCAGCCCACGAACGAACCCGCCCGGGCATATGCACCCGGCTCTGCCGAGCGCGAGTCGCTGCAGCAGGAGCTCCAGCGGCAGCTGAGCAGCCCGGTCGAGATCCCGATGATCATCGGCGGCCAAGAGGTGAGGAGCGGTGACCTGGAGGAGATCCGCTGCCCCCACGACCGCTCGCGCCTGTTGGGAACCTATCATCGTGCCACGGCCGAGCACGCGGAGATGGCGGTCCAGGCGGCCAACGCGGCGCGCGCCGAATGGGCGCAGATGCCCTGGTCGGCTCGGACGGCGATTCTGTTGCGAGCTGCCGAGCTTCTGACCGGTCCCTGCCGTGATCAGGTCAATGCCGCGACCATGCTCGGTCAGAGCAAGACCTGCTACCAAGCCGAGATCGAGGCGGCGTGCGAGCTCGCCGACTTCTGGCGTTTCAACCCGTACTTCGTCTACCGCGTGTACGAGGACCAGCCGATCAGCGTGCCGGGAATCATGAACTACATGGAGCACCGGCCGCTGGAGAGCTTTGTCTTCGCCATCTCGCCCTTCAATTTCACGGCGATTGCCGGCAACCTGCCGACGGCACCGGCACTGATGGGCAACACCGTCGTGTGGAAGCCCGCCTCGAGCTCGGTGCTCAGCAACTACTACGTGATGAAGATCCTGCAACGGGCCGGATTCCCGGACGGGGTGGTCAACATGATTCCCGGACCGGGCTCCCGCCTCGGTCCACCGATCCTCGACCACGTCGATCTGGGCGGAGTTCACTTCACGGGTAGCACCGCCGTCTTCTCGAGCATCTACCGAGCGATTGGCTCAGACATCCGCAAGTACCGAGTCTACCCCCGGATCGTGGGTGAGACCGGCGGCAAGGATTTCATCTTCGCCCATGCCTCCGCGAACCTCGAAGCGCTCGTCGCCAACACGGTGCGTGGGGCTTTCGAGTATCAGGGGCAGAAGTGCTCGGCGGCCAGTCGCGTGTACATCCCCGAGTCACTTTGGCCCCAGTACAAGAAGCGACTGGTGGAAGAAATCGCCGAGGTCAAGATGGGCGATGTGTGTGACTTCAGCAACTTCATGAACGCGGTCATCGACAAGAGTGCTTTCGACACCATCTCCGCCTACATCGAAGTAGCCAAGAATGACGCGACCTACGAGATCCTGATCGGCGGGAAGTGCGACGACTCGAAGGGATACTTCATCGAGCCCACGGTGATCGTATCCAGCGATCCGAAGAGCAAGCTCATGGAGGAGGAGATCTTTGGCCCGGTCGTCACCATCTACGTCTACCCCGACAACGAGTACGAAGAGACCCTGCGCCTGTGTGACCAGACGAGCGTCTACGCCTTGACCGGCGCGATCTTCGGGCGCGACCGCAAGGCGGTCGTGACCGCCATGACCATCCTGCGTCAGGCGGCCGGCAACTTCTACGTGAACGACAAGCCCACCGGCGCCATCGTCGGGCAGCAGCCCTTTGGCGGCAGCCGCGCCTCCGGCACCAACGACAAGGCGGGCTCTGTGGTCAACCTGCTGCGCTGGGTCTCGCCGCGTACCATCAAGGAAGCCCTACTGCCGGTCGAGAACTGGCGGTACCCGTTTCTTGGCTAGTAGTCCCCGAACTTGGAGTTCGGGGACCGCTTGTCAGTGCAGTAGATCGACTCGACACCGACAGACCCCGCGCCTGGGCGAAGCCCAGGCGCTCCAAATTCTACTGCCGTCAGCCTCTGCTGCTGCCCCACCAGAAGCGGCACAGGACGTTCCGGTCATCAGCAGGGTGGTGATATGGGGCGCAATCATCGGTTCCGCCAGCGGGTTCTTCGACTGCAGCAGCCGATGGCCCGATTGCCCACCCGTCCGCGTGGCCCGTGGGTATGCTACACCGGTTCGCCACTGCGCTGCATTTGCCCCCGAGCTCCCGTGGATCCCGGATCTTTCTTTGCACTTGGCGAGGACCGTTCAGAACGGCGCGCCCCAGACCCCGCCGGCGGGATCGTCGACGGTGGGCGCTGCCACCGCTGCCGCCGGCCCCGGTACGTCTGCCTGTGTTCACGGGTGCCGCGTGTCGAGAATCGGACTGCCGTGCTGGTACTGCAACACCCGAGAGAGCGCTTCCATCCGTTCGGGACCGCTCGATTGGCGGAGCAAGCGCTGAGTCGCGTCGATGTGCAAGTCTGGTCCCATCCGGTGGGCAGTGGCGGGACGGGGCCCGCTCCCGTGGCACGGCTGCGGTTGCCCGCCGGGGCAGCATTGCTGTATCCGGACCCAGCCGTGCCGGAGCTGTCCCGTCTGCCGTGTTCTGCACAGCCCGCCGGTTTGGTGCTGCTGGATGGAACCTGGCACCACGCTCGCCGGATGCTCCGCGACACGCCCGCGCTCCAGGTGCTTCCCCGAGTGCGACTGCAGCCAGCGGCGCCGGGCCGATACAGGATTCGGCGTGAGCCCGGGCCCGCCTGTCTGTCGACCATTGAGGCGTTGGTCCAGGCACTCGAAATCTTGGAGCCACAAACGTCGGGGCTCAAGGAGCTCTTGCGGGTGTTCGATTCGATGGTCGAAGACCAGTTGGACCTCAGTCGGCGTCGCCGGAGAGCCACGCGTTGGCGTCAGCGGCGACCGCGCCCGCGCGCAATTCCGGGCCCGTTGCGCGGAGCTGCCGATCGACTGGTCGTCGTGTATGGCGAGTCGACCGGGCCGCGCGAGCGCAGCCGCGCGCCGGACCGACGCCAGCTCTTGCGTTGGCTGGCCGTGCGTCCCGCCACGGGTGCCAAGTTCGAACAAGTGGTGCGACCGGACCACGGCACTCCGGACGATCGGCAACTCGCCCGTGTCGGGCTGACCCGCGAAGCGCTCGACCGGGGGTGTGGACTGGGGGAGTTTCGGCGGCGCTGGGAGCGATTCTGCTGCCCCGACGATGTCCTGCTCGCCTGGAATCAGAGCAGCCTGGACGTGCTTCGGAGGGCAGGGGTGGCCGCCGAGATGATCCTGCTGAAGGCGGTCTACTGCAACCTCACGCAGGATCGCTGCGGGACTCTCGATCAGGTGTGCGCCGCTTCCGACCTCGTGCCGGTCGCCCCGAGCTTCTCCGGGCGAGGCGGCCAGCGCCTCGCCCAGGCCGTTGCCGTGTGCGACTACCTCAGGCGTCTTGCCGATCGCTGATCTAGTTGACGACGACGGCGAAGTCCGTGGTTCGTAGCCCCACCCCGCCGCTCCAGATCTCGAATCCGGCAAACACGTTGGTCAGGTACATGCTGCTCCGGACGGTGCCCGAGTAGTTGTTCACGGCGTCCTGGATGAAGAGGTTCAGGTCGAATGTCATCGACGTGGTGGTGCTCGTCTTCACGTAGGAAATGCAGGGAGTGCCGTTGTTGCTTCCAACCCACACGTCCCACATGCCGGGGACGCCCGGAATCTGCATGGAGTACGCCTGTCCCGTTCCAATCGGCTGAGCATCGGGCGGATCGTAGTACCACACCATCAGGTAGGCACCGGACGGGCTGCCGGAGTCACCTCCGGAGCTGGTGCTGAACCACACGTCGTAGGCAGCGTTGTACGTGCCGCTGATGCTGCCATCCGCATTGTTGGACCAGGTCGTCCAAACGCTGTTGATGGCGCTGACTTGCATCGGCAGGTTGTCGCCGAAGGTGTCTCGGTTGTTGTTGGAACCGATGAACACCGACGGATACGAGACCGGTGCGCCGCTGGTGCTGTTGTTGCCCGTCTGTTGCGTGATCTGGAAGGTCGTTCCGTTGTACGACACCGTTTGCTGAGCGTTGGCGCCCCATACGTTGTTCTGTACGACGTACACCTCGCTGTTGTTGCCCACCGTTTCCCAGTCATACTGTCCGGTGAGCGTCCCGGTACCGGAGTAGCTGCCGCTACCTCCCAGGCCATCGCCGGTGGTGGCGCCGCCGCTGCCCGTGGCGCCGCCGCTGCCCGTGGCGCCGCCGCTGCCCGTGGCGCCGCCGCTACCCGTGGCGCCGCCGCTGCCCGTGGCGCCGCCGCTTTCGCCCACTTCGTTCAGGCAGAAGTTGTACGTGATCGGGTTGGTGTTGTGACCGGGGACCAGGATCATCACTGAGACGATGGGCTGGTTGTTGTAGGGGCTGCCCGCGCCGCCCTCCCAACACTCCGTGTTGAACGAGCTCCACGGGATGGTGCCACCAGACCCCGAGAGCTCGGCACACCAGCGCTGGTTCGCATCGGTGTCGCCGTTCGGGCCCTGAACCTGCACGCGCAGTGTGGAGCCGCCGGTGTTGGTCACGTTGACCTGCAGACCGGAACCCGTGGGAACGATGGTGTTCTCCGGCGTGCCCTCGCCGATTTGCTGGTTGAGATTGATTCCCAGAATGGCGACGCCGCCCCAGTCGCTTTGCGGCTGCACCGTACCGGAGACGCAGAGCGTGGTGCCGGCAGCGACCGTGCTGAAGCTCTCCGGGTTGATGCTGCTGCCATTCTCCGTTGCATACGTGAAAGCGTAGCCATGCCAGACGCCGGTGATGACGTAGCCGCCCTCTTCCACGCTCCAGCCGCCCGTGCCGATGCTGCCGCCGGAGCCGGGGTTGGCGCCCCCGCTGCCGACTGGTGCGCCCCCGCTGCCGACTGGTGCGCCCCCCGAGCCTTCCATCGATCCGCCCAGACTCTGGTCGATCCCTCCGGAACCTTCCGCCGCTCCGCCTGTGTTCTGATCTCCGCCCCCGGAGCCCGTTCCCGGAGTCCCCATCAAGGCGGTGTCCTGGCCACCGCTGCTACACGCCCAGAAGGCCAACGCAGCAGCGAGCACCAACACGGCCCGGGTGAGAAGCTTGTGCATCAATCTACCTCCAAGTGGGGATCCATCTCAGGCGGGGGTTACACGCGGCGGCGGCTGAATCTCTGCCCGGATTCGATCACGCCACGAGCAAGAATGACCTACGGGGAGGCCCAATGCAACTTGCCGATGGGTGCGAATATGACGTGTTTCGGGCACGGACCGCACGACCAGGCCGCCGAGCGGAGACCGGTGAGATTTTTTGGCGTCACTGGCAAAGTGTAGGGGCGCGTGCGACAGTCATGCTGGATCGCAGCGTGACCGACACATGCAACCGTTGGTTTGCGGTCCGAGGCTGGTTAGAGTTGGTGAGGGAGAAGGGGATGAGCATGCGATGGATCGCCGTGTGCGCGCTGGGCCTGATGGGGATGGGCTGCCTGGGTTCACGCAGCGGGATGGAGCCCGCCGCCGAGTTTCCGGACCGCGCCGAGCTCGAAGAGGTCGCGGAGCGTCGAGTCGAGCAGCAGGAAGCGCAGCCCGTCGTCGTGGTCGATCGGTGGAGCTTCGAGCGGGACTCCGAGGCCGAGGGCGACGAGTCGCCGGATCAGACCCCGTGGCGGCAACTGCTTGAACAAGCGTTTCGCTCCTCGAAAGGGCACGTTCGCGCCGCTCCCAGCCTGCACTGCGCGGCGGAGCACGTCGGCCGGTTCGTGATCGAGAAACAGGGGCTTCCCGACCAGCGCCTGCTGCAATTCATGACGAGTCGCTGCAACTCCTACATCGCGAACCCCCAGGCGAGCTTCTCGACCACGGAGATCCCCGCTGACGTTCCCGACCAGCAGATCTTCGAGCAGTGGAAAGCGGGGCTCGCGCAAGACCTGCGCCAGTCGACCGAAGGCGCTACCGGCGGCGAGCGCGTGGGCGTCTGGTTCGGACGCGACGGCGCGCATGCGGTCTTCGTGTTGGTTCGTGGACTAGAGCGGACGGAATTGCGTCCTCCTGAGATTGACGCTTCAGGCCATGTCCGGGTGGAAGGCAAGGTCAGCCTGCACCGGGAACCCGCGGTCGTGTACGCCCTGGTCAACCAAGGTGAGCACGGCGTCGTTCCCTGCCGGCGCGATCACAAGCAGCGACTTCCGCAATTTGCCGTGGATTGTCAGCTGGCAGCAGGAGACGAGCTCGCGTGGATTGACATCATGGCGCGCCCTCGGGCGCGCCTCATGGGCTACCGGGTTGGGCGCGTGCTCGCACATCGTGGTGAGGGACCGCTCGACTACTCCGCCGGCGACAGGCAGCCTCGTCCGGTCTCCTCGCCCAAGGAATTCAGCCAGGCCATCGTGACCGAGCTCAATCGCGTGCGCGCGGCGGCCAAATTGCGGCCCGTCAGCCTGGCGTCGGCGCAGAGCAGCATGAACCAGAAGGTCGCGGCCCAGTTCTTCGACGCGGAGATTCGTGGCGAGGAGGAAGTCGTCGACCTCATCGCTCTCGGTCTACTTGCCGGCTGGGACGTGCCGGGGACGATCCGGGGAGGATCGGTGTTCGCCGATACCTGGCGAGGATCCCACGATGCCTCGGCATGGCTGGCTCAGTGTCTGGAGAGCCCCTTCGGACGGTCCGCGCTGCTGTCTCCCGACGTGCGCAAGATTGCATTGGGGGCCGCCGTGGATGTCCCGATTCCGGGTCTGGGTGTCGTGGCGACGACGTACACCTTCTTCGAGACTACCGACTATTCTACCGAGGAGAACGTCATCTTGGATCTGCTGAGAAAGCAACGCGCTGCACGCGGCAGGTCGGCGCCCACGGTATTGCCCAACCAGCCACTCGTGGAGCAGGCCGCGCTGATCAGGACCCAGCAGAAGCACCCGATGGACGCGTTGCAGGCCGCCATGGCAGTCGTCGGGCAAGAGCACCACGCCTCGGTGCAAGGCGCCTACCTCATGGGCAATGCGCTCGAGTTCGCGGAGTTGGCACCGGAGTTGCTCGAGGCCGAACCCCTGAAGCTTGCCCTGGCGGTGACACACGTCAAAGTGCCCGGCGCAGCCTGGGGTCAGTACGTCGTACTGTTCGCGATGGTGCAGCAGTCGAGCCGGAACACGGCGGCAGTCCCCGGGACCGTCTCCGACGGCTGACGGTAGGGCCAGGCTACTTTCTGGCCAGTCGAGCCAGGATGAAGGAACGGACTCCGAGCGTCAGGTGGAGCAAGCAGAGCAGTGCCATTGCCGACTGGGCGACCACCGCAGCGGGGCGCGCCACGTCTGCGCCAGTGGCAAGCAAGACCAGCCCGGGAAGGCCGCGGGCGGAGCCGATCAATCCGATCAGGGTGAGCAGCAGCGCCAGGTGCATCAGTGTCTTGCGCCACTGAGTTCGCCGACCGAGCAAACCCAGCGCCAGCAGGGGAAGTCCGAACCCGGTGGGGATCAGCGCCGTGATGCTGACCATGTTCGTGGCGAAGTAGCCCACGGCCCCGAGGAGCACCAAGCTGACACCCAGCCCAGCGGTGATTTCAGCCATGCCCCAAGCGCGTTCCGTCACGCAGCGGAGTATGGGTCGGTGGGGCTGACGAGGTAACCACCGCTCCCTGAGCGGTGGAGATTCCGGCCGCCGCGCCGCGGCGCGCCGGGCTGGAATTATCCCGGTTCTGGACAGCGAGGTCGGAATTTCGCTCGAATTTCACCCGAGTGGGGCTTTTCCGCTGGCGCTGGGCGGCCGCCGCCACTATTAGCCCGCGCCAATCCTTTACCATGCCGCCCGCCCGTGGACGCCGGCGCCAGGGATCGAGGCAGCAGACGGAGCAGTCGTGAGTCACGAATTGTCCAGGCTGAGAAACATCGGCATCAGCGCTCACATCGATTCGGGGAAGACCACGCTGACCGAGCGCATGCTCTTCTACACGAAGCGGATTCACGCCATCCACGACGTGAAGGGCAAGGATGGTGTCGGTGCCAAGATGGACTCCATGGAGCTCGAGCGCGAGCGCGGGATCACCATTCAGTCCGCAGCCACGCACTGCCTCTGGGCAGGACATCGGGTCAACATCATCGACACCCCCGGTCACGTCGACTTCACCATCGAGGTCGAGCGGGCACTCAGGGTTCTGGACGGCGCGGTGTTGGTGCTGTGTGCGGTGGCGGGCGTGCAGTCGCAGTCGCTCACCGTGGATCGACAAATGCGCCGGTACGGGGTCCCTCGAATCGCCTTCGTGAACAAGTGTGACCGCGCCGGTGCGAATCCGCTCCGGGTGCGGGACCAGCTGCGTGAGAAGCTCAACCTGAACCCCGTCCTGCTTCAGCTGCCGCTGGGATTGGAGGACCAGCACGAGGGGGTCATCGACCTGGTGCGCATGAAGGCCGTCCGCTTCGAGGGAAAGAGCGGCGAGCAGGTGGTCGAGAGTGAGATCCCGGCGGACTCGTTGGAGGATGCCTCCCGTGCGCGGGAGGAGTTGCTCGACGCGGTGAGCATGTTCTCCGACGAGCTCACCGAGGCAATTCTGGAGGAACGCGCCACCGACGAGCTCATCCAGGCGGCGCTCCGCTCGGCGACCATCAAGCTCCAACTCACGCCGGTGCTGATGGGCTCCGCGTTCAAGAACAAAGGTGTGCAGCCGCTCCTGGACGCCGTGGCCGCGTACCTCCCCAGTCCCGCCGAGATCACCAACACGGGGGTCGATCTGAACCGCGAAGAGGCCCAGGTCGAGGTCGTCACCGACGCCGAGGCCCCGTTGGTCATGCTGGCGTTCAAGTTGGAGGACGGCCGCTACGGCCAGCTCACCTACCTCCGCGTCTATCAGGGCACGCTCGCGAAGGGACGAGACATCACCAACACCCGCACCGGCAAACGGCACAAGGTTGGCCGGCTGGTGCGCATGCATGCCGACGAGATGGAGGAGATCAGCTCTGCCCAGGCCGGGGACATCCTGGCGATCTTCGGCGTCGACTGTCACTCCGGTGACACGTTCACCGACGGCTCGCTGAACGTGGCCATGACTTCGATGTTCGTGCCCGAGCCGGTGATCAGCCTTACCGTGACACCGAAGAACAATCAGGCCCAGACCAACATGTCCAAGGCGCTGCGTCGCTTCACCAAGGAGGACCCGACCTTTCGAGTGACCGCAGACGCGGAAACTGGCGAGACCATCGTCAGCGGGATGGGCGAGCTTCACCTGGACGTATACGTCGAGCGCATGAAGCGAGAGTACTCAGCGGAGGTGGTGACCAGTCCACCGCGGGTCGCCTATCGCGAGACCATCACCCGGCAGACACCGTTCAACTACACGCACAAGAAGCAGACCGGTGGCGCAGGACAGTACGCCAAGATCGGTGGCCATCTCGAGCCTTGGTCCGACGGGGTATTCCAGTTCGAGGATCGGATTGTGGGCGGGGCCGTGCCCCGAGAGTTCATTCCGTCCGTCCAGAAGGGGTTTGCCTCGATGCTCGCCAAGGGCTCGCTCATCGGGGCGCAGGTCACGGGCGTATCCGTCACTCTCGACGATGGGGCGGCGCACTCCGTCGATTCGTCGGACATGGCATTCCAGGAAGCTGCTCGCGGCGCCTGGCGTGCCTGCTATCTGGCGGCCAAGCCTCAGATCCTCGAGCCACTCATGAAGGTCGAGGTGGAGGGGCCGAGCGAGTTCCAGGGTGGGATGGTGGCCATCCTGATGCAACGCCGGGGCCTGGTGATTGGCTCGACCGAGCTAGACGGCTTTTCGCGAGTGGAGGCTGACGTGCCTCTGGCCGAGATGTTCGGGTTCTCCACGGCGCTGCGCTCCGCCACGCAAGGCAAGGCAGAGTTCACCATGGAGTTTTCTCGGTACGCGCCCGTGCCTGCGGCGCTGGCCGAGGAGCTCAAGGAGAACTACCGCCGCGAGCAGACCAAGAAGGCGAGTTAGGAGAATATCGCATGTTGCGCGAAGAGGTGAATGCGCGAAGCCCCATGCGGGTATTCGAACGGTCGATGCAGGGTGGGCTCGGCCGAGGCAACGTCGGACTGGTGATCGCCGAGGCCGGCGTCGGCAAGTCGGCGCTACTGGTTCAGATCGCCCTGGACAAGTTGCTCCGTGGAAGTCGTGTGCTGCACGTATCCGGCGAACACGCGGTCGACCACGTGCGCGCCTACTACAGCGAGATCTTCCACGATCTATCGGCAGCCTCGAACCTCGCCGACGCCGAGGCGGTCAAGCTGGAGGTGGAAACCCAGCGATTGATCTTCTCGCTCATGCCGCAGTCGTCGATCAATCCAGCAGCCGATCCTGGCGCCACGGCGGTGCTGTCCAGAATTCTGGACACGGTGCGTTTCGCCAGCGAAGTGGCTCAGTTCGAGCCGGATGCGATCATCGTCGACGGATTCGACCTGGTGAACGGATCTGGAGAAGCGCTGCACCAGCTGAGGGCTCTGGCGCGCGAGCGCAAGGTGGAGCTCTGGCTGTCGGCGCGAACGGACGCGACACCCGGAGAGGTCGAGGCGCTGCCGGCACCACTCGATCGTGCTGCCGAGCAGGTCGACGTGGTGGTGGTGCTGGCCCCCGATGACCGAGTCATCCGCTTGAAGCTCCTGAAGGACCACGGCAACCAGGATCTGGCCGAGCTCGGCCTGCGCCTCGAGCCACACACCATGCGGGTGATCGACGAGGACGTGACCGAGTCGCTGGCGCGCCCGCGCAATCCCAGGCAGTTTCGACTGGTTTCGGGCGGCGGGATTGGTGCCGAGGCCGAGTTTGGTGCCTGCGCCGAGCGTTGGGGCATGACCGAGGTCCACTACAGCTTCCCCGATCACAACTCGCTGGTTCGACGCCGTGGAGTCGTCGTGCTCGGCGACCGGGACCTCAAGAAGGGGGACTTCAGTCTGATCTATGCGTCCAGGCGGCTGGGGCGAGAGCTCAGTGACATCCCTCAGGTCCGTCGCGTGCTGCAGACCATCTGGCATCAGATCACGAACGCACGCCAAGTGTTTGCAGTGGGTATCATCCAACCGGATGGCACCGTTCGTGGTGGCACCGGCTGGGGAGCGGAGCTCGCACGATTCTGGAAGAAGCCGCTGTTCGTCTTCGATCAGGATCGGAAGGCCTGGTTCCGCTGGACCGGATCGGGCTGGGAGCTCGCCGACCAACCCACCATCGTCAAGGAGACCTTTGCTGGCATCGGGACCCAGCACCTCACTCCCGAGGGGAGGGAGGCCATCCAGGCGTTGTTCCTTCGTTCGTTTGGCGAACCCGAGCTGGAGTAGGCCGGCCGGGGCACTGCTCAAGCGTCGTCGGGAACCCGGGTCCGAACGACCAGATTCACCACGCGCTCGCCTTCGATGAACAGGAGACCGAGCGCAGCCATCTGCTCCAGCACCGACAGCGTGCATCGCGCGTGCGCGAGCACGCGGCGGATGGGGGCGATGTCGTACGTGCACTCGAGGATGCGTCCGACCGGTCCGTCGAGGTTGAAGCGACGACCGGTGTCGCCTTCATTGCGCACCAGGCCCTGCTGCGGGTCCAGGAAGAGTCCGTCGCCAGCCTGGCAGCGCTCCCGCCAGTTTTGCACGGCGGCGTGGAGGCGCTCCTGGTAGGCGGCCGGTGAGACCCCCCCGATGCCATTGAAGTGGTAGGCGATCCGACGTAGCGCGGCCTCGTCCAAGTGCGGATGCATCGAGCGGTACTCGCGCAACGGTTCGATGTCGCTCCACCCGTAGTCACGGAAAGTATCGAAGTAGGGACTGAAGCGATCGATGCGAACCGGGTTGACTCGCTCAGGTGGTGGAAAATGGGGGATCCATTTCATCAGCTCGATCTGACGGTCGTAGTCCTCCGCCTGCTCCCCGGGGATTGCGCAGAGCAGGTTCCAGGCCACCGCCACTTTGCGCTCGCGGCACCACTTCAGCACGGCCAGGTTGGTGATGGCAGAGACGCCTTTGCGGAGCAACTCGAGCAGCCGGGTACTGAGACTCTCCACGCCGAGCTGTCCGACCACTCGCGCCCGGCCCAGTGACGCCACCTCGGCTTGGGTCAAGTTGGTCTTGAGCTCGTAGAAGATCTTGGGCCCCGCATCGAAGCGGGCCAATTCGGGGAGGACCCGCTTGAGGTGCCGGCGGGACAGGATGGCGTCGGTCGCAAACAGATTGCGGCCGTGCTTCTCCCAGAGAGTTCGAATCTCCCGAACCACGCGTTGATCCGACTTGGAGCGGTACTCGAGTTGGGTTCCGTTGATGCCGCAGAAGCGACAGTGATGCTTGCAGCCCCACCAGCAGCCCCGCGAGCTCTGGAAGGCCAGGGCGAAGCGAGGGTCACTACTCACCGCACTGAGCGCGCGGAGGAAGGCATCGTAGTCGGGGATGGGAGCCTCGTCCGGGTCGGTCACCGCGTAGCTCTCGATAAGGCGCTCGGGGTTGGCTTCACCGCGCGCCAGCGCCAGCAGGGGCCGCTCGCCGTACCCACTGACGACATGATCCACCTCGGGATACGCATCCAGAATCTGCGTGCCCATCGGTTCGGAGCAGGCTGACCCACCCAGCACGATGGTGACGCTCGGGTGGTCTTCCTTGATGGCCCGAGCGAGCCAGAGTGAGGCCATCAACTGATTGTAGGACGTGCTCAATCCGACCACGTCGGGTCGCTCGTCCCGGACACGGTCGAGGCAGATCGTCCTGAACTGCTGCAGCAGTGCTTGCCGCTCCGTCGGCGGCCCGTAGAGCTTTCGGACGCGTTCTTCCATGTCGGCGTCGGATAGCTGTCCGTGCAGCGCTTCCGCCATCAAGAGCTCGCTGGTCCGCCCCGCACCGTCCCCCGTGAGCTTGCCGTAGCGATCGAGGCCCAGGAGCTCGGCGAACTGTAGGTGTAGGTACGCCTCGGAACACGCCACGTGCCGTTCCCGTAGCCAGGTTCCGAGCTGTGCCGTGCCGAGCGACGATAGCGTGACGTCGTGAAATGGCGGGCAGATCAACAGCACGCGTCGTGAGATCCGGGCCGGCGCCTCCCGCGTCGCCGGCCCGGTCGAGTTGGCGGCGTCCATGGGCAGGGGAGGAGGCGACATGCAGCGATCCTGGTGGGAGCCCTCGGGCGGAAGGCTGGCTCGCGGACCAGCCGGCGCAGCCAGCGTAGATCCCTTTTGCCGTAGAGACCAGGCTGTCACCGGCGCATCGCACGGCCCAGCGCGGGGTTGCGCTCCGACGGTCTCTGGGCGAGCGTAGCGGCATCACGAGGTGCCCCATGGATTCGAAGAGACGCCAGTCGCTCGAGGTTGCTCCTCTCGTGCTCGCTTTCGCCATGACGCTGGGCGGGTGCGACAAGTCCGGTAGCACGCCGCCCGGTGCCAGCTCCGCTGCGCCGACTCAGTCCGCTTCGGCGTCGACCGGAAGCGAGGCGGCTGCCGCTCCGTCTGCTGAGCCGTCCAGCAAGGCGGGCGACGACAGCCTCACCGTAGCGTCCTTCAGCATCACAGCATTCAACCCGACCAAGGCCGGCAAGCCGCACGTTCTCGCGAAGATCGCTGAGATCGTCCGGGCGCACGACGTGCTGGCGGTTCAGGGGATCAAGGATGCCGACGGGAAGGTGCCGGGCATGCTCCTCGAGGCCGTCAACCAAGGGCAATCCGTCAAGTACGGGATGGAAGTGAGCCCGCTGCCCGAGGATGCCAAGACTGCCGTGGAGCAGTTCGGGTTCTACTACCGAACCAGCACCATCGAGAAGCTCGGCGCGGGGAAGCTCTACGAGGACCCCGAGGAGGCCCTCACGAAGGCCCCATTTGCGGGGTGGTTCAAGGCCAAGCAGGGCAGCTTCAGCTTCGTGCTGATCAACGTCAGCATTCGGGCCAAGCGGGCCATCAAAGAGGTGACCGAGCTCTATCGAGTGAACGATTGGGCGCGTAAGAGCTTCGAAGGCGAGGACGACTTCATCACGTTGGGGGATTTCAACACCAGCTGCCAGTACGCCAATTCGACTCAGCTGGACGAGCTGGCCTTTCGTGGCGCGGGATATCGCTGGATCGTTCCAGACACCGCCGACACCACCACCTCGTCTCGGTTGTGCGCGTTCGATCGGATCGTGATGACCCAAGGGGCGTTCAACGACTATGCCGGAGAGTGGGGCATCACGCGGGCCTTCGAAGGCAAGGAGGTGTCCGAGCGTTGGCCGGTGTGGGCGAAATTCCACGCCGCCAAGGAGTAGGGTGGCTAGATGCCTTGAGGGAGGAAGACGTGGAAACTTGAGTCAAGTTTCCACGCTGA
>CAZSVU010000222.1:0-14103 GCA_964610275.1 uncultured Polyangiaceae bacterium
CGACGTTGCTCCATCTTCTTCACACTGCCCGGCCCGAACTCCGAGCAAGGGTGCTCCAGAACCGAGCGCCGTCGCGCTCCTGCGGGTTGGTCGACTTTGGTCCGGGAGCGACTTGGCGGCAGCTCGAAGCAGTCCCGCCGGGACGTGGCCAGCGTCGGGTTTCGTCGGCGCGGCCGGTGCGGAATCGCTACCCTTCGTCAGGTTCCGCAGGCGCTGCCGACGCGGGCTCGGTCATCGACGCCGTCATCGTCGCCGTCGGGCTCCAGACTTTGCCGACGGACAGTCCCACGAGCAGGCAGACAATACCGACGGCGTTCTGCAGCACGACGTTGCCGATCGCTGCACCCAGGCGTGAGTCCTGCGCGAGCATGCCGGTATCGAAGGCGTAAGAAGAGAAGGTGGTGAAGGCGCCCATGAAGCCCACCAGCACCACGAACCGCAGCTCCGGTGAGATTCGGGCGCGCCCCTCGGTGATGGCCCACACCAACCCGAACAGGAAGCACCCCAGCACGTTCACGCTCAAGGTCCCCCAGGGGAACTTCAGTCCCAGCCCACGCTGGACGAGCGTGGTCAGACCGGCTCTCGCAACCGTGCCCAGCGCCCCCGCCGCGGCTAACCAGAGGATTCTTTGCATTCGGGGTGTGGAGCGTGGTTCTGGGTCAGCGGCGCCCGCGAAATCCCATCATCTCCTGAATGACGGCTTCGCTCTCCTCCGCAATCTCGGCTTCTTCCTGCAAGCGCTCGGCACAGTCGGCACAAACCTTCTTGCGACGACCGCCGATTTTCACCGTGACGAGCTCGTCGGCTTCGTCCTGGCACAGCTTACAAACGGGCATCCTGGCGGCGGGAATATGAGGAAGACGCGAGAAATTGTCAAATTGGACCGAACGGCCTGTCCCGGGCGGTGGTGCGGCGTGCCGGGCGGCCGCCTCGGCAGCTGCCTCGGCCAAGGATCGTTTGGTCCGGGTGTCCCGTATGACGCCAGTACGGCGCAAGTCCGAGAAACGTGCGGCGCGAGGTGCAGGAGGGCAGGGTGCGGACGAGGCAAAGACGCGGAACGACCTCGAAATGGCACTGGTGGTGGTCCGCCCTGCTCGTTCTGGGCGGTGGCTGCCATGGTGCCCCGCCTCCGGCATCCCCCGCCCCGCCCCGCCCGGAGGCGCCCCACGCGCCTCGTCCGGAGCCGCGCTGGGAGCTGGCCGCAAAGGGTCTCGGCATTCGAGTCAGCAACGCCGAGCGCACCGCCCTGCGCCCCCGCGATCCGCCGCAGGTACAATTTCTGACTGACGACCAGGCCCGGATAGTCCTCTCCGCCCTGGCCGCTCCGAAACCCCCCACGAAAGAGCGGTTTGCAGTGCCTGAGCGCAGTCTGCCCGCTCCGCGGCCTGGACGGACCGTCAGTACCCCATTCCCACCAGCCAGCCAGAGGGCTCGTCCCTCGGTCGCCGGCGGTGCTGGGTCGGACGTCGGCCTGCTCACCGTCGTGCGCCGAAACCCAGAGGGGCAGGTGGCGCTCGCTCCGCTCCTGAGCGTGACCTTCTCCCACCCGATGGTCGCTCTGACGTCGCACGATCAGGCGGTCGGCGCAGGGGTTCCGCTCGAGCTTGCACCACAACCACCCGGGGCGTGGCGTTGGGTCGGAACCCGCACCCTGATCTTCCAACCGGAAGGTCGGTTCCCGATGGCGACCGACTACCAGGTGCGCGTCCCTTCGGGCACCCAGGCGGTCACGAATCAGAAGCCAGCCGGGGAGATCGGCTGGTCGTTTGCCACGCCGCCACCCACGGTCATCGGTTGGCGCCCGCGGCTCAACGCGACTCACGTCGACCTGGACCCACTCCTCTACGTCGGATTCGATCAACGGATCGACCGTGACGCGGTGCTTGCCCACCTGGCGCTTCGTGCGCGCGGACGGGACATCGACCTCGCGCTCGCAGAGCCCAACGAGATACTCCAAGACGCTGGTGTTCGCCCACTCGTTCAGGGAAGCCACGCCGACCGTTGGCTGGTGGTGCGACCCGTGCAGGCGCTCCCCAAGGACAGCGAGATCACCCTGGCCGTCAAGCAGGGCACGCCGTCGGCCGAAGGCCCCCTGCTCACCACCGGCGACCAGCAGGTGAGCTTTCGCACCTACGCGCCCCTCGAGGTACAAGAGTTGCAGTGCGCGTGGAGTCGTGAGGACTGCCCGCCCGAAGCGTCCTGGATGCTGGAGCTCAACAACGATCTCGATCTGGAGGCGTTCGAGCCCGCGTGGGTCAGCGTGGAGCCTCCAGTCGAGAAGCTTCAGATCGACGCCCACGGGCGTGGCGTCGCCATCCGTGGCCGCACTGCAGGTCGCCGCACCTACCGAGTCACGGTGAGCGGCGAGCTCCGAGACGTTTTCGGACAGTCCCTAGGCAAGTCGGTGACTCGCACCATCAAGGTGGGCAGCGCCGAGCCGCAGCTATTCTGGGACTACCGCGACATGGTCGTGCTCGACCCTGCGCTGCCGCCGACGCTCACGGCCTACAGCGTCAACCAACCGGCGCTCGTTCTGCAGGTCTATCGTGTCGGACCGAGTGATTGGCTGCAGTTCATCAAATACCGGCGTTCGCTGTTCTCCTCGCGTCGTCAAGTTACCCCACCCGGGCAGTTCCTCACGGCCCGCACCATCCAACCCTCGGGCCAGCGCGACGACTTGGTGGCGGTGGACGTCGATCTCTCGCCCTATCTCAAAGACGGACTGGGGCAGGTGGTCGTGGTGCTGAAGGCCACCCGTGGGCGTCGGCACGCGCGCCAGCCCCCGGCAGTCGCCAGTTGGGTGCAGAGCACTCGCATTGGCTTGCACGCATTCACCGACGCCACGCACGCTCACGCGTGGGCGACCGACCTCGCCACGGGCGCACCGCTCGAGGGAGCACGAATCTCCGTGCCTCCCGCGGCAGCGGTCGAGCGGTCGAGCTCCAACGGGTTGGCGCGGATCGCTCTGCCCGACAGCAAACGCGGCGCGCAGCTCGTCGCCCGCAAGGGCGACGACATTGCCTTTCTGATGGGTGCAGGATCCCTCACGCGTCGGATCCCTGCTGACGTGGTGCGGTGGTTCGTGTTCGACGATGGTGGGCTGTATCAGCCCGGAGAGACCGTGCACGCCAAGGGGTGGGTGCGGTTGGCCGGGCGAGGACTGGGCGGTGACGTGAAGCCGTGGCCCAACGCCACGCGCACCCGCGTCAAGTTTCGCGCGAGCGGACCGCGCGGAAACGAAATCGCCCAGGGTAGAGTCAACCTGGACGAAAGCGGCGGCTTTCACCTGAGCTTCCAGTTACCCACCCACGTCAATCTGGGCTCGGCACGCCTTGGGTTGGAGCTCGACCAACCCGGCTCACCGCCGGGCCTACGCGGCTACGTTCATACCGTGCAGGTCGGTGAGTACCGAAGACCGGAGTACGAAGTTGCACTGTCACTCAGCGACGGGCCCCACCTCGTGGGCCAGCACGCCGTCGCGATGGTCAAGGCTTCCTACTACACTGGAGGGGGTTTGCCGCAGTCTCCGGTTCGGTGGAAGATCTCGGCGCACTCGGCACACTACGCTCCGCCCAACTGGCCCGAATACCACTTCGGCAGCCCGCGCTGGCAGCCTTGGTGGCTGCCCAGCAGTACGAACCAGGTCGAACCGGTGGAGTGGACGGCGCTGTCCGATGGAGACGGCCAGCACCGGCTTCGGCTGGATTTCGATGCCGTGGAGCAGGCCTACCCGCGGCAGGTCCAGCTGGAAGCCGCTGTTCGCGACGTCAATACGCAGGAGTGGGCAGCGACCCAGCAGCTGCTCCTGCACCCGGCAGCCGCAACCGTGGGTATTCAGTCGGTGCGCAGGATGGTGAAGGCTGGTGAGGAGATCCCGCTGGAGTTGATCGTCACCGACCTGGACGGCAAAGCAGTGCCGGGGCTCGGGGTGAGCGTGAAGAGCGTCGCGCCCAAGTGGGAGGGTCAGGGCAGCAAGCGCCGTCGGACCGAGACCGATGTATCGCGCTGCGAGTTCAAGTCTGGCTCGGCTCCGCACACCTGTCGCCTGGAGGCGCGCGAGGCAGGGAACCACGAGGTCGCCGCCGTGGTTCGCGACGCGGCGGGCCGCAGCAGCCAGTCCCAGGTGAGCGTGTGGGTCACGGGACAGGACGCGCATCCGTTGCCCGACGCCGAATCGGACCGGGCGCGAGTGCTGGCCGACCGCGAAGCGTATCACGTGGGCGACACGGCAGAGCTTCTGGTCGTGGCACCGTTTGCGCCAGCCGAAGGCGTGCTCACGCTCCGTCGGCAGGGGGTCGTGGATCTGCAACGATTCCAGCTGAGTGAGCACGCTCAGACCCTGCGCGTGAAGATTGACCCGGACTTCTTGCCGAACGTCACGGCACGCGTGGACGTGGTGGGTTCGGTCGCGCGCGCCGGCGCCGACGGAAAGCCCAATTCTGCGCTACCCCAGCGACCAGCCTTTGCCACTGGATCGGTCGAGCTCCGGGTGCCGCCGGCTCAGCGCAGCCTGAACGTGGGGATCACCCCAAAGCCAGTGCACGTGGCGCCGGGCGGCAGGGTCGACATCGGGCTCACACTGACGGATCCCCAAGGCCAGCCCGTGCGCAACGGCAGGCTCGCGCTGGTCGTGGTGGACGAGGCCCTACTCGCCCTGGCCGGATACGAGCTCCCCGACCCGCTTTCGGTGTTCTATGCCAAGACCTCTGCCGGAGTGACCGACCTCGAGTCCCGACTCAACCTTGCGGCTCTTCCGCCAGAGGACCGGCCCGGCGGATCGCATTCCCGACGCGTGACGGCTAGTGAGGCCAGCCTGACGAGGGTCGAGGAGTCGGACACGATTGCCTTCGCGAAGCCCGTATCGCGACTCTCCGCGCACTCGTCCAAGTCCGGCAAGCTGGGGAGCGTTTCGGGCGGCGGCCGGCGGGTGCAGCCGCAACAGTCGGCCAAGCGAAATCCCAAGCGGCCGCGCAGCGACATGAGCGCGCTGGCTGCGTTCTTGCCCAGTCTGAAGACTGACGCCCAGGGCCGCGTGCAAGCGAGCGTGAAACTGCCGGACTCGGTGACCCGCTATCGGGTGATCGCGGTGGCCGCGTCTGGAACGAATCACTTTGGCCGCGGTGAGAGCACCATCACCGCCAAGCTGCCGCTCATGGTGCGACCGGCGCCCCCACGCTTCCTGAACTACGGTGACCGCTTCAGCCTCTCGGTAATAGTCCAGAACCCGACGCCGGAGCCGCTGGAGGTGGACGTGGCCGTTCGCGCCACCAACGCCGGCCTGTTGGGGGCACCCGCTGATCAGGGAGGCGGGTGGAGTGGAACGAGTGCCGCTCGAGGCACTGGGATGGCTGCTCCCGGCATTGTCGAAGGACGCCGCCGCCGTCCCGCTCCGAAAGAGTGTGCGGCGTCACCTGGCCAACCGGGTCACCGAAACCGCGGCGCACGCCCACTTCGCCACGTCCTACGGCGATCAGGGCAACGTTCTGATGCACTCGGAACGTCGCGCCGATGCCGTCATCCTGGAGTCGCTCATTGCCACCGACCCCAAGAACGATCTGATCCCGAAGCTCGCCCAGGGCCTGCTGGCAAACCGCACGGCGGGTCGTTGGCTGAACACCCAGGAGAACGTGTTCGTGGTGTTGGCGTTGGGGCGCTACTTCCAGGCGTACGAGAACGCGAGTCCGAACTTCGTGGCTCGGAGTTGGCTGGGCTCCCGGTACGCTGGTGAGCAGGTCTTTCGCGGTCGCAGCATCGACCGGCAACACCTCGAAGTGTCCCTGGGCGAACTCGAGAAGCTGGCGCAGGGCAAGCCGAGTTTCCTGCTCGCCAAGGCAGGGTCAGGGCGCCTCTACTACCGACTCGGGCTGCGGTACGCGCCTGAAAACTTGCGCCCACTGCCCGCGGAGCACGGATTCTCGGTCGCGCGCACCTACTCGGCCGTGGACGCGCCCCAGGATGTGCAACGCGCCCAGGACGGATCGTGGCGTGTCCAGCGCGGAGCGAGAGTGCGCACTCGAGTGTACTTGTTGGCTACGGCGCTCCGGCATCACGTGGCTCTGGTGGATCCGCTGCCCGCAGGGTTCGAGCCGGTCAACACACACTTGGCCGTGACTTCCTCGCTACCCGGGCAACCGAACGTGGCCCAGGGACTCCTCGCCGTGCTGCAGGCGGCGTCTGCCAGTGGTGCACTGGGGCTCGAAGGCAGTGTGCCACCGCTCGTGGCGGACCTGCGGCAAGCCATCCAGCAAGGAAGGCTGGGGACCAAAGCGCCCGGGCTGGTCGCCGCCGCCCAAGCCGCGGCCGTTCTGGCGCAGAGCCACTGGGTCCAACACCACAACTTGCGCGACGACCGCGCGGAAGCCTTCACTCTGCAGCTGCCCGCGGGGCTCTACATTTTCGAGTACGTGGCGCGCGCGACCACCGCCGGCGACTTCGTCGTGCCCCCCGCCCAAGCGGAAGAGATGTACCACCCCGAAACCTTCGGTCGCGGAAGCGCCGCGCGGGTAGTGGTGTACTGAACCGGCGGGTATGGAGAGCGCCCCACCGGAAAGGGCGCGCCGTGCGGCAGCGTGAGTCGCAGGCGCAACTCTGACGCGAGCGTCGCGTCACTCCGCCGCGCCCGCGCCACGGTGTGCCGCCGACGATACGCGTGGAATGAGTTGCTCTCGGACGACCGCGAGGTCTCACACCCAGTCCCAATTGACGAACACGACGAACTCGGCAGTGCTCGTATCGAGGTAGCCGACCGTGCGTGGGTAGAACATCACAGCAACGGAGTGGAGCGTAACGTCCTGTAGGCTCATCACCATCGGCAGAGCGGTGCTCCAGACGCGGGCCACGGGCTCCATCATGTCGAATGACACGTAGGCCGGTCCCACCGCATGCGGCGGAGGCACCAAGTCGGGAGGATCGCAGTAGCCCAGCTCAGTGGCAGGACGCCAGCCGGTGGGGTACACGATTTCGCCAGCGCCGCCCCAGACGACGCCACCGCCGAACACGGTGAGGCCCGTATAGGTGCTCACCACAGCCACGGCGCCAAGGTCGGATGGCGGATCCTCGAACGCGAACAAATGGTCTTGGTCCGGGTCCGAAAGCAGGTGCGCACTGCTGAAATCGAAGCCCGTGTCCTGCGAAGCGGTCACGCGGGCTTCTGCCTCGGTCACGTCGAGCCTCGGGTCTCCGCACACGACCTGGTAGGCGATCGGCTCGACGCTGGTGTAGGAGAGGCGCACGACAAAGGTGCACGCCACCCCGTCCGGCACGAACTGCTCGAGCGCTGGAGCGGCTTCATCGCAGGTTCCGGGCTGGCCGGCGCTTCCCGCACTTCCGCCGATGCCGGGCAGGCTCGAGCCACCGGCGCCGCCAGCCCCCGCATTGACGCCTCCGCTGCCAGCCGCCCCTCCAAGGTTGGTTCCTCCGCTGCCAGCCGCCCCTCCAAGGTTGGTTCCTCCGCTGCCAGCCGCCCCTCCAAGGTTGGTTCCTCCGCTGCCCCCCGCCCCTGCGCTCGCTCGTCCCCCGCTGCCCGTCGTTCCTCCCGCGAGAGGCGCGACCGTGCCGCCCGTACCACCCCCGCCTGACCCAGCGCCACCAACCCCGATGGAGCCGCCGAAGCCTGGCGCCACCGTACCTCCGATTCCGACCGCGGCTGTGCCGGCCACTCCCCCGAAGCCCGGATCGGGTTGCCCGCCAATCCCGGGGAGGACGCCCGCAGCGCCGCCATTCGTCGCTCCCGCGTCTGCGCCGATCGGATCGCCGGTCTGAGCATCGACCTCGCCCTCGGATCTGGTCGAGCCTCCGCAGGCAGTCAGCCCAGCGAGGGCGACGGCGATCAGGCAGCGCCACGCGCGAGTGGGTTCGTTGGTCAGCAGGTGCATGTCGCCTCGCTGTGCATGGTTCGGTCTGCCCAGTCGGACACGTGCCGACGTAACAAGCAAGGCTCGTGCCAGCCGCAATGTCCAGATTGCCGCGGATCTGGGCGTAGGCAGTGTGCCACCCGGCGGAGAGACGGGTCGGGGCGGGTGGCCCGATGAAGCCTGCCGTGGCGCTTCTGGTGGGCAGCAGCAGAGGTGGACGGAGTGGGCTGGGAACCCGCGAGCTGGCGCTCGCGGGCGGTCTGAGGAAGCCGCCGAGCTCCAGCTCGGCGGCTAGCCGATCCCCAGGTGCCGGAGCTTCTTGTGCAGGCCCTCGCGGGTGATGCCGAGAGCCTTGGCGGCACTGGTCTTGTTGTTGTGGTGCTCGCGCAGGGCCTCGAGCAGGAAGTACTTCTCCACCTGCTCCACCATTTCCTTGAGGGAACCTTTGGTGGTGCCCGACTGCGCGATGACGCCCTCGAGCTTGCGCACACGTGGGCTGATCAGATCCGGAGTGACGATGGCATCGTCGTCAGCTTGGATGACCAGCCGCTGGATCTCGTTTTCCAGCTCGCGCACGTTGCCGGGCCAGTCGTACGACATCAGAAGATCCATGGCTTCCTGAGCGACGCCAGCCACGCTCTTGCCGATCTCCCGGGCGAAGCGAACCAGGAAGTGGCTGGCCAGAAGTGGGACGTCGTCGCGCCGATCACGCAGCGGCGGCACGACGAGCGGGAACACCTTGAGGCGGTAGTAGAGATCTTCGCGGAACCGACCCGCTGCGACCTCCTGGTCGAGGTTTCGGTTGGTGGCAGCCACGATCCGAACGTCCACGTGCTTGGGCGCGGTCGCTCCGACCGGGCGGATCTCACCCTCCTGCAACGCGCGCAGCAGCTTGGCCTGAAGCGCCACCGGTAGCTCCGTGACCTCGTCCAGAAAGAGTGTGCCCCCGTCGGCGATGTCGAAGAGTCCACGCTTCTCCTCGGTGGCTCCGGTGAATGCCCCTCGCTTGTGGCCGAAGAGCTCGCTTTCCAGCAGGTTCTCCGGCATGGCAGCGCAGTTCTGCGCCACGAACAGCTTCTCGCGCCGTCGCGAGCGGTAGTGAATGGCCGACGCGACGAGCTCCTTGCCGGTGCCGGTCTCTCCCTCCACCAGCACCGTGACGCGCGTGTTGACCACCTTGTCCACTTGGGACAGGACGTTCTTGATGGCCGCACTCTCGCCGACGATCTCGACCTGGCCACGGCGAGCGCGTTCGCGACCCTTGAGGTAGAGATTCTCCTTCTTCAGCCGCTCCTCAGCCGCAACCAGGCGGCCGATCAACCGTGCGTTGTCGACGGCGAGTGAGGCATTGGCGGCCAGGACCTCCAGTACGTCCACGTCGGCCGCGTGAAACATGGATGGTTGGCTGCGATTGTCGACCTGGAGCACGCCCAGGATGTCGTCCCCGCGCCACAGCGGTACCCCGATGGTGCTCCGCACCCGCGCGTCGATGAGCGACTCGCTGCTGAACGCCTCCGTGGGGGCGTCCGCCGCCAACAGCGCCGCGCGCTCCTCGACCACCTTCCGGTACACGCTGCGGGTGACAGGAACGGGATTCTGCGGGGCGACGCTGTCTCCGGAGTCACTGCGGACGCGGGTGAGCACCGGGACATAGCCGGAACGCTTGGAACCGCCCCCGGCGTCATCTCGCAGAATCAGCGTGGCGTGGGTCGCCCGGGCGACGAGGCGCAGAGCCGCGCCGGCCACGGCTGCGAGCACGCGCTCGACGTCGTCCGCCGAGCCGATGGCCTTCTGGACCTCGTAGAGGGTCTTCAGAACGTCGGTATTGCGCTCCACGTTCGCCGTGTGGCCGGCGAATTCCGAAATTGGCCGGACGGTGACGACATGTCCGGGCGCCGCATCTCCGGCGAGCGTCACGAGAAGCTGGGTGCCTTCGGCGCCTCGGCCCCCGAGCTCGATCCGGTCGCCAGACTCGAGGTTGCACGCGGGACTGGTCTCCTCGCCCAGACCGATGTGCGCTTCTCCGCGAAGTACGAAGGTGCCGTTCGTGCTCTGCAGGTCCTCCAGTGTCACCTCGTCGATGCCAATCACCACGCGAGCATGCTCGCTGGAGACATGCGTCTCCGGCAGGCGCAGGTCATTGACCGAACTTCGCCCGATGCGAACCACATCCCCGTCCGGCTCAAGAACTCGACCTGCTTCCGCTCCCGAGAGGACCTCGATTCGAACCGTGGGCATCCAGACGCTCGCGAGCTGAAGCTCCCGGGCTCACCAGTTGTGCCAGGGAGCCCGGGCCGAAAGTGGGACGAGCACGTCTAGGAAGCTCGTGCCCGGATCCGATACATGATTTCGCGGATCGCGTTGTCTCCGGCCATGCGGTGACGGTCGGCGGACTTGCGATGCTCATTCAAGATCTCGTCCAGCCGGTCCGCGATCTTTTCCGATCCCTTCGGCAGCAGGTGGTCGATGGACTTCAGAACGGCCATCAGAATCGAGTCGTTCTCGATCGCGTCGAGGCGGTCGACCAGCTCTGCGGCAGCGCTCTCATCGCCCAGGATACCAATCATGTAGGCAGCCTTGATCCCGCCGAACTCGGCACCCTTGGTCTGGACTTCGCTCTTCTCGAGGTAGGAGAGGTAACACTCCACGCGCTCGCCACACGCCTGCACGGCCTTCTCGGCCTGAACCACGAGCGGGCTCTCGAAGTACTTGTGCTTGCTCTTCTTGTCGGCCTTGGTGCCGTACTGCTTGAGCAACTCCTGCACCTTCCCCATCTGGTTCGGCCTGGCCAATTTCACGTAGGTGAGCAGCACCTGAGCTTGCAGATCCTTCTTCTCGTCCGCGTAGCCCTTGACCTCATCGACCTGCGCCAGCACCCAGTCGAGCATGGTCGGGTCGTAGAAGCGGGTGAAGGCTTCTTCGATCAGATACGGCATGGCCCGCTCGCCACGCGGCATGCGAGTGGTGAGCTTGAGGTTCATGAAGCCTTCTTTGAAGGCCGCTTTGGTTTGGTTCGTGGCGGGAAGCTTGCTCATTTCGTCCAGGATGACGGCCCGGTTCTGCTCCTGCTCATTGGTCTTGAGGACCTCCATCATGCCGGAGGCGGCCTTGGCGCTTCCGCCCGTGCCGAGCATGACCGCTGCCATCCACACATAGGGCTCGTCCTTCGGGACTTCCTTGAGATCCTGCGCCGCCTTCAACTTGGCCAGGTGGTATTCGGCCAGCTTCTTGTCCTCGCCCTTGAGCAGCTTGATCGCCGCGTTGGTGGCCGGGTCGCCGATCTTGACCAGAGCGAGCACGGCGGTGGTGGCCACGTTGCCCTTCAGTGGGTCGAGCACGATCCGCATCAGCGGCTCGACGGCCTCGGCGTCCTTGAGCTCACCCAGCAGGAGCGCCGAGACGGTCTGCCAGTAGACCTCGTTCTTCACCTTGCCCAGGGAGTCCTTGACCTTGGGATCCAGCGCCGGGATCTCGGCCTGCAGCATCTTTCGCAGCGAGGGAGCCCAAGCCTTGTCCACGGTCGCGACCATGGTGTCGCGCAGGTCCTTGATCACCAGGGCCCCGAGCGGTGAATGCGCCTTCACCTTCATGAACACCTGGAGCAAGGGATCGGACAGAGCCGGGAGCTTGAGATCGGCCTGAGCCCGGATCGCCCAGCGGATGTCGGTTTCGTCCTGCGACGAGGTCGGTCGCTTGACGTACTCATCGAGTGCCAGCTTCAGCGCCGGCTCGGTCCGCTTGTCGCGGAATGCCGAGAGCAGCTTGATGAGCGCGACCCGCGTCTTGACGTCCAGTTCGCTGTAGTGGTCCAGGTAGGTCTTGGTCAGGGGATCGACGATCTTGTCGAGGAGCGCCTTGACGGCGGGATCCTCCATGTTCTTGTTCGCCTTCGTGACCGCATCCTCGAAGAACTGCTCGAGTCGCTTGACTGCTCGCGGGCGCCAGGCGGTGTCCTCGAGCTTATCGACCCAGTATTCGGGCTGGCTCTCGTCCTTGCAGGAGACCAGGGTGGTGGCCAGAGTCGCGGTGGCGACGGTGGCGGCAGTGCCAAGCATCAGACTGCGGATTAGTGAGGCGACCGTACGCGAGGTCCGGAACATATCGATTTCTCCACTAGCGACTGTTGATTCGACCCGCGGGTGAGGGCAGTGAAACCCCTGAAAACCCTCCAACTTCCCAGCGTGGGCACGGTACGTCGGCCGGAGAGGCTCTGTCAACGAAGCTCGCTCCTCGGAATGCCTGTCGACGCTTGGATGTCCCGGGCGCCGAGCGTGCGGCCAGGCACCGCAGAGTGTGGGGGCCATGCAGGCCGGCCGGCTGCAAGGCGGTTTCGTTCCCTCCCCCAGGCGCCGCGCGCGCTTCGGAAGTGATTGGAGTTCGCTCGCGCCGTCAGCGTCGCGCCAGCAGCTCGGCCAGACGCTCCAGGAGGCGGTCATGCAATGCAGCGTTGCTCGCCAACACCCCATGCTCGTTCACCAGGCTCTCGCCGCGGTAGTCGATGAGCGCACCGCGCCAGTTGGTGAACCGCCCCCCCGCGGATGTGATCAGCGCCTCCGCGGCACAAGCGTCCCACCGCATGCCCTTGCCTTGGGGGGCGACGTATCCGTCAGCGCTGCCATCGGCGACCATCGCGCTCTTCAGACCAGCGCTCCCCACCAGCTCAGCTCCGGCCACGCCTAGGGCGTCGGCTCCACGCCGCGCGAGTGCACCGCGATGGGAACGAGATAGCACGACGTGCGCCTGGCTCAGTTCTGTTTCCGAGCTCACACGTATGGGTCCGCTGGCACCCCCGCGGTCGATGCGCCAGGCACCAGCTCCCACGACGCCAGCCCAGGCCGTGCCACTGGTGGGCGCGAGGATCAGCCCAGCGTAGGGTCGGTCTCCATCGAGCAGCCCGATCATCACCACGAACTGCCCCTTGCGCCCGACGAACTCTCTGGTTCCATCCAGCGGATCGACGAAGAAGACTCGGCGAGAGCTGCGGTACCCAGCGAACCGGCTGGGATTGCTTTCCTCGGCGACCACCGGCGTGTGCGGGTACCGAGCAGCCAGTCGCGCGCAGATGAGCTCGTTCGCTCGCGTATCGGCCAGGGTTACCGGATCGCCGGGACGCTTGTATTCCACGCTGAACGCTTGGGCGTAGACGTCGTTGATGACGGTCGCGGCTTCGCGGGCGACGCTGAGTAGCTCGGAAACCAGAGGTACGGTCACGAGCTCACTCCAGCCTCGCGCAACCGTATCCGCAGCGCATTCAGCTTCTCTGCCGGGAGGTAGGGCGGGCCGGTACCACGGTCACGGACGAGCTGGTCGAGTTGCAGGACGCTGCGCGGGCCGATCACGGCAGAGCTCACCAACGCGCTGGTGAGCGCGAAACGCAGAGCCACTGCGCGCAGCGAGGGCACATCGTCTCCCACGGAGAGGCGCAGGGCGTCCAGCTGTCGGACGCGGAGCGCGAGATCGTCCCGGGTCCAGCGTTCTGCGCGGTGATCGCCGGCGGGGAACTCCTTGTCGGGGGACCATAGCCCGGCTAGCAGGCCGTAGCTCAGAACCGAGCGGGCCAGGACGCCGACGCGATGCTCTCGGATCTCGCTGCCCAGTTCGCGCAGGTCGCCGTCCAAGAAAGCGTTGTAGGCCAGCTCCACGACGCGCGCCCCCCGCCCGATGGCAGCGCGGGCGACCGCCACGTTGCCGGCGCTCACCCCCCACGTATCCACGTTGCCTGCCAGAGCCAGGTCCTGCAGCAGCGCCGTGGCTTCGCCTCGCTCCAGGGCGGCAACGGAAGGGTTGTGCAGGAGGACGACGCTCACGCGGGCGCGGGCCAGGCGGTCTCGACTGCGTTCGAACGCTTCCCGCAGGTACGCGGCATCGAATCGCTTGCGCGGAACGTTTGCCTGACGGTCGGTGCCCAGCTTGGTCACTACGTGCGCCGCCTCATCGCCCGCGAGCAGTCGGCCCAACCGCGATTCCATCCCACCGTGCGCGTAGCTGTCCGCAGTCTCGAACAACGTGATCCCCACGGCGCGCGCGCGCTCGATGACACGGTCCTGGTCAGCTTCGGGGACCGCCCCGTAGCCGTCGCCAGACAGGCCCCAGGTGCCCAGGCCGAGCTCACTGACGTCGATTCCGGTGCCGCCGAGCGCGCGATGTCGCATCACGTCGCGTATAGCGCTTGTACGTGCCCACGGCTACGCACCACCCATCCTTGATCCATGTTCCGCCGGCCGCCAGCGGCCGTCGAAACATGGGTGGG
>CAZSVU010000223.1:0-14084 GCA_964610275.1 uncultured Polyangiaceae bacterium
ACCTTGCTCCATCTTCTTCACCCCGGCCGGCCCGAACTCCGAGCAAGGGTGGGCCGCCGCCGAGACGCCACGCTACGGCCGGCCGTAACCGTATCTTTTCAGGATCTTCCGCACCTCGTCCAGCGGCAGCGCCGGCGAGAAGTGGCCGTCCACTCCCTCCATGTCTTCGGCCATGCAGAGGGCATTGAGAATCGCCTCCTCGGTCGCGCCCATGGCGGCCCGATACAGAGGATTGATGCGCGCGTCGAGCAGCACCTTCATGCGATAAACCATCTTCCGGGTCTCGCGCGGGACGCTGTTCGCCGTGGAGAAGGCCACCACGATCTCGCCGGAGCCGTGAGCGGCATAGGAGCCAACTCGGCCGATGCCGAGGGCCACACGCTTGGCCAGGCGATTCAGCTGGTGAGGCAGCAGGGGCGCGTTGGTGCCCACCACCGCGATGATGCTGCCGTAGCTCAGCCGCCGTTTTTCGCGGAGGGACATCAGCGGAGCGAGCTCTCGACCTATGGGCAACCCATCCATGCGCAGGTGATGCATCTCCCCAAAGTTGCTCATCACCAGCACACCAACCGTGTACCCACCGTCGACTTGCCGAAGCTTGCGCGAAGAGGTGCCCACACCACCCTTGAAGTCGCAAGTGATCATACCGGTCCCGCACCCGACGTTGCCCTCGGCGACGGGTCCGTCGCGAGCCGCGTCGATGGCTTCGAACACGTGCTCCCGCTTGACGTGATGGCCGGCGATGCCGTTCAACCACGAGTCGTCACACTCACCCACGACCGGTATCACGACGTCGGCCGCGCCGCCGATCTCCGGATACTGGGCCACCATGTGCCGGATGCACGCTGTCGACGCCCTACCAACACTGAGCGTGTTGGTGAGTAGGATGGGCGTTTCGATCAGGCCCCACTCGAGCACCTGGGTGAGGCCAGCCACCTCACCTGCGCCGTTCAGCACGAAGCCACCCCCGACCACCCGCTCATGGAAGACGTTGCCAGCTTTGGGCAGGATCGCGGTCACACCCGTTCGGGCTGGACCACCGTCGACGTCGCGAGAACCACTTCCGTGAATGATCGTCGAGTGGCCGACACGTACCCCCGGCACATCGGTGATCGCATTGTGCCGACCGGGCTGGTACTCACCCAGCCTGAGACCCAGCTTGCGAGCACGAACCCGCTGACGCGGGTTGCGCCCCTTCCGGCTCGTCTCACTGGGCGGGTGCGGGACTGTCATCGCCGTTTCCCTTGTCAGCGCGCAGCGCTCGGCGAGCATCACGGAGGCGCTTGAGCCCGGGTGCCATGATTTCCCCGACCAGGGTCCTGAAGTCCATGCCGGTAGCGTCGGCCGCAACGCGCAGCGCCGAACCTGGCTCCAGGCGCGGTAGCGGATGGCAGTCGAAGAACAGGGCGCGCCCTGCCGAGTCCAACCCCAGGTCGACCACCGCAACATCTCGGCAGTCCAGCGCCCGAAATGCCGCGCGCGCGGCCTTCACCAGGGCTTCGCGCGACGGCTCGTCGAGTTGGGCAGCCCGGTACGCGCCGTTCTCCGGTCCGGTCGGTTCCACCACGGGCAACGCGCGGGGCCGGCGCTCGCCCAGCAGGCCGACCGCATACCTCGCCACCTCGCGCTTCTCTTCCACCAACACCGGGGTGACTCGCGCGTTTCTGAGCTCACGAACGCGGGCCCGCAGCGCATTCTCGTTGGCGTGCTCCTCGGGCTGGAAGGGCCGCTCCCCGAGCGAGATCGCCAGCAGCCGCGCTGGAAATTGAAACCCCTTGGGTAGGGCTTCGGTTCCCGTGGTCATGGCCACGAAGCGCGGCGTGCGCACGCTCCCACGTCGCACCACCCTGCGCGCCAGGCCCCGGTCGAGCGCCACGGCCAGGGCGGTCGGGTCGGTACCGACGTAGGGCGAGTCGAGCAGGTCGAGCAGCGCTGGCACTTGCGCGCGACGGCCACGCCCCCTGAGCCCGTCGGCGAGGTTCATCGTGAAGTCAATCTGTGAAGCCGACAGAATCGTACTGAGCTCCGGGGTGGCCTCGATCGCGAGCGCCTCGTGTCCGAAGGATTCCACCGCCCGACGAATCTCCTGCACCGTGTCCGGGGAGGTACCGCGCGTTCCGGCCGCCTCGGGAAGCTCCGGATCCTCTGGATTGTGCGTAACGGCGATCCGCAGCGGAGCGCGCCGACGGGTTGGACTGGGCGTGACGGCGATGCCGAAGCGCCGAGCGGCAGACGCGATGACACGTTCGTAGACGGCCGCGTCGTTCGCCAGCCCCGCCAGCTGACCCGAGCGGTAGATCGACGCCCCGGACTCGAGACTGGGCAGAGCGTTCACTTCCAGGAAGAACACTTCACCTTCTGGCGTCACTCGGAAGTCGATCCGCCCCAGGTCACGAATACCCAAAGATTCGAAGACGGCTCGACCAGCGCGCTGGAGCTCGGCCTTGAGCGCAGCATCAAAGGTGGACGGGATCTTGATGTCCAGGCCGCCGAATCCTTCCTGCTTCAGCTCGAGGTCGTAGATCGCGTACTTCCTGGACTTGTCGAGGTACTCGTACTCTCCAGCTTCGAGCACTCCGCCAGTCTCCGGTGAGACGCCTTCCAAGAACGGCACCACCGCGTCGGTTCCGACGATGTACTCCTCGACCAACATCCCAGCTGGATACCGAGCAACGAGCTCGGTCAACCGCGCGCGCAATGCCTTCGCGTCCTCGACGACCGAGTCCTGGGTGATGCCCTTGGAGCTGCCCTCGTAGTTCGGCTTGAGGATGATGGGAAAGCGCAGGGTACGGAGCGCTGCCTCGATCTCGCTCGGGTCTCGGACCACCACCCCACCGGGGGAACGCACGCCGTGTCGGTCGAGCAGCAGCTTGGTGAGCTGCTTGTCCAAGGTCACGGCGCACACGTACGCATCCGAGCCGGTGAACGGGAACTGCAGTTGTTCGAACAGACCCGGGTAGAACGCCTCGCGGTACTTGCCGATGCGACCTTCTGCGGTGTTGAAGATGAGATCGGGGTTGAGCGCTTCCAGCCGCGCCACGAGGCGAGATGCCGACCCGGAGACTTCGACCGGCTCCACCTCGTGGCCCAGGCTGCGAATGCCCCTGACGATCATCTCCACGGTGTGGGAAGTATCAAACTCCGCCTCCTCCTCACTGAAATCGAGTTGGAGGTTGTGCGTGAATGCGATTCTCATGACACACCCCCAGAGTTGCGCTTGGCTGTTCCACTCGCGACGACTCGAAGTTGTCGTTGACGACGCGGCGCAGGGCAGAACTCCGACTGCGCGGTCCACTTGGCATCGTAGGTGCAAGTCGCGTCGCGTTCGTCTGGCTGCGGGTATTGGATGATCTTTCCTTCGAAGTTGCGCAGGAGCACACGGCCTTCGCCCTGACTGAGCACGTAGCTCGGCGCCACCGGGATCTTGCCCCCGCCACCCGGAGCGTCGACCACCACCGTGGGGACCGCCAGGCTGCTCGTCCACCCACGCAGGGCCTCCGCAATCTCGATGGCGGTGTCGATCGAAGTCCGGAAGTGAGCCAGTCCCTGCTCCAGGTCACATTGGTAGACGTAGTGCGGCCGAACCCGCTCGCGCACCAGTGCCCGCACCAGCTCGAGCATGATTCGCGGTGAGGAGTTCACTCCGCGCAGCAGAACCGTCTGGTTGCCCAGCGGGATCCCTGCGTCGGCGATCATTGCACACGCCCGCCGCGCTTCTGCAGTCAGCTCCTTGGGATGGTTGAAGTGGGTATTGATCCAAAGCGGGTGATAGCGTCGGAGCATCTTCACCAACGCGGGGGTCACCCGTTGGGGTAGCGAAACCGGCGCGCGGGTGCCAATGCGCAGGATCTCGATGCTCGGGATCGCGCGAAGCTCGGAGAGGTACTGTTCGAGGCGCCGATCGCCCAGGGTGAGGGGATCCCCTCCGGAGACCAGCACGTCGCGGACCTCTGGATGCGCACGCAAGTACGCCAGCGCCTGCTCGAACTCGGATCCGGAAAGCGCATGCTTGCGCTCGCCGGTGAGCCGCTTGCGCGTGCAGTGCCGACAGTAGAGCTGGCACATGTTGGTGACCAGCAGGAGCGCGCGGTCCGGGTAGCGGTGAATGAGCCCGGGAGCCACCCGTTGTGCCTCTTCGCCCAGTGAGTCGTGCACCCCCAGCCCGTCGGCCTCGCAAGTGCGGGGGATGGCCTGCATGCGGACTGGGCAGAACGGGTCGTCTGGATCCATCAGGGCCGCGTAGTAGGGCGGGATGGCCATGGCGAAGTCGCGTCCGGTGAGGCGGATCCCTTCGCGCTCGTCGGGAGTGAGCTGGACGACCTGCTCGAGCTCGTCGACGCTGTGGATCGCATTGCGGACCTGCCAGCGCCAATCGTCCCACTGGTGAGAGGTGACGTGGCGCCACAGGGCTATGTTCGTGGGCCGGCGGCCGCGGGACGCAGCCTCGCGGGGCAACGCCGGGCGTATCGGAACCGTCATGGGCTACGAGCCAGACTGACCCCGCGAGAGCAGAGCTCGCGCGGCGGAGCTGGGGGTTCGAACCGTTATGCGGAAGGGCGGAGGGGGCGGCGCCAGACGCGGGCCACTACGCCGAGACCATTGGTCGCGAATTCGATGTCGATGCATGCTCGTCTCCTGGTGGGTGACGGGCGGGGCTCGGCCCCACCGCCGCCTCGCTGCGGTCGCTGAAAGCAATCAACGTGCCGCAGGGAGGGCCGGATGGGCACGGTCCATGCAAGGCGCGTCACCCGCAGCCGGAAAGCGCACAGATGCAGTCACCCGCCATTCGTACCGTCGGTCTGCCGCGCATGCACAAGGAAGCCGGAGAGCGACGGGACTTCCTCCCCCCCCGGGTGCGCGGGCTGGGATCGCTGGGGGTCGAGCGCATCTTCATCGAGTCCGACTACGGCAGCGGCATGGGGTTTTCAGAAGTCGACTACCTGGAAGCGTCCAAGGCGGTACGGGTGGTGTCGCTCGAGGAGTGCTTCGCCGCCGATCTGGTGCTCGTGCTCCGCTGGCCCAACGATGACCTCATTCGGAGCATGGGGCGCGGAGCAGTGCTGGTCACCATGGCCCATTTCCCCACCCGGCCGGCTCGGGTCGCGCTGCTCAAAGAGGTCGGAGTCCGCTGTGTTAGCCTGGATTGTCTCAAGGACGATCTGGGTCGGCGAACCGTGGAGAACCTGCGGGCCGTGGGCTGGAACGGAGTGCGGGGCGCCTTTGGCGAGCTCGAACGGCTCTGCCCGAGTCTGGAGTCCCCGACACGTCCGCCAATCCGCGTCACGGTTATGGGCGCCGGGGCGGTCGGGTGCCATGCGGTGGCGGCGGCGACCCGGTACGGCAACCCTGCTCGACAGAAGGAGCTCAATGAGCTCGGAGTACCGGGGGTCGAGGTCACCGTGGTGGACTACGACCTGACCTGCCACGAGGACTACCTGCGTGGCCTGCTCCGGCGGTCGGACCTCCTGGTGGATGCCACCTACCGCCCCGATGCGACTCGCGTCATCATTCCCAACGACTGGGTGGCGGACCTCCCCGAGCACGCCGTGATGCTCGACTTGTGCGTGGATCCGTACCTCTTCAACCAGACTCCGCCCCAGGTGAAGGGGATCGAGGGGATGCCCGAAGGCAACCTCGATCAGTACGTCTTCCCCCCGGACGATCCAGGCTGGGACCGCCTTCCGCCCCAAGTCCGGCGCGAGCACCGTCGGACCGCCCTCTCCTGCTACTCCTGGCCCGGGGTGGACCCATTGGACTGCATGCAGGTCTACGGACGCCAGATCGAGCCCCTGCTAGGGGTCGTGATCGGCAGAGGGGTGGAGCGCCTGGACCCGAAGCGCGGTACCGAGACCGAGCGCTCGGTGGCCCGAGCAGAGGTGATGCAGTACTAGATCAGCGAGCGCAGCTGTCGATCACTGGTTGTTCTTGCGCGGCACGCGGCCCGGGTCAGATTGGGACAGTGGGACAAGTTGCCCCTCAGACGTGTCCCCTTTCGGGGCGGGCGCGCCCACTGCATCGGCTAGCCTCACCCTTGAAGGGGGCTCCCACTCGGCGCCGGTGAGCCCTCGGTAGCTTGACTACTGCAGTTTCCGTTCCTCTGCGGTTTCCGTTCCTCAGTCCGACGCCGGAAGGTGAGCTTCAAGCTCCGAGACCGGTGATTCGGCGCCCTACCCGTCTGCCTCGGGTTTGGCTTCGGCCTCAGGTGGCTCCGCCTGCGGCCGACTGGCTGTGGGACTCGAGCGCAACGCCGGCGGAAGTAGGGAGCGAAGGCCCCGCGGCTCTTCCTGCTCCGCTGCATCCTTGTAGACGACTTCCACCAACGGGCACACGGTCTCCGAGCAGTTCTCGTGGGACTTGGCGTGGATGGCGTCCAGCGCGGCCTGTTGGGTCGGGTAGGTGTGCTCCTTGCCGATGGTCTCGGCCAGACCGGTCCGTTCGAGAACGTCCATCACTTCGTCCTTCAGGCCGCTGAACGACACGTCGTACCCGGACTTGCGCAGCTGAACCACCAGCTTGCCCAGCAACTCTTCGCCGGAAGCGTCAATCTCGTTGATCCCGTGAGCCACGAGCAGCACGTGCCGCAGCTGAGGCAGGTCCACCACGCGCTCCATCACCTTGTCTTCCAGGTAGCTGGTGTTCGCGAAGTTGAGCGGGCCGTCGAAGCGGATCGCAGCGATGTGCCGACAGCGACGCAGGTGGTGGCGATTGGCGTCCCGGAGGGATCCATCCGGGTGCAGCGACAGGTCGGCCACCGGTGGGCGCATGGTGGCGTGGAGGTACCGCGCCAGCGAGAGGCCGACTCCGAGCGCGATCCCCCACTCGAGATGCGGCGCGAAGTAGAGCGTGGCGACGAACGTGATCAACACCACGAGCCCGTCGAATCTCTGGGCTTTCCAGGCGTGTAGGAACCCGCGCACGTTGAGCAGGCCGATGACGGCCATCATGATGATGGCGGCCAACACCGGCTGAGGGAGATGGTAGAGCAGAGGCGTGACGAACAGCAGCACGAGTGCCACCACCGCGCTGCAGACGACGTTGGACAGCCCGGTGATGGCCCCCGCCTGCAGGTTGACCGCCGAGCGCGAGAAAGACCCCGAAACGGGGTACGACTGCATCATGCAGCCGAGGACATTGCCCAGTCCCTGCCCGATGAGCTCCTGATTCGGATCCAGCCGCTGCTGAGTCCGCGCGGCCATGGCCTTGGCGATGGAGATGGCCTCGACGAATCCCAGCAGACTGATGATCATCGACATCATGAAGAGTCGACCCATCACCGACCAGTCCAGTCCGGGCATTCGGAATGCCGGAAGCCCCTCCGGAATGGTGCCGACCACGGCTCCGCCCCCCACGAGCTTCAGGTTCTTTTCGTCCAAAGCCGCGTTCCCCACCGAGATGTGCCAGAGCGCCTCGTCACCCTTGAGCCCCTTGGGCACGTGCCCCGCAAGGTAGAGGTCGAGCTGGCCGGCTGGGCCCGCGACCGCTTCGAGCCGGGTCAACCTGAGATCGGTGCGATCCGCTTCGGTCCGCTGATCGACGACTTGAAAATGGCGCTTGAGCAGACCTTCGGTTCTCAGCAGAGTTCGGATGTTGACGAGGACCTGGTGGTCGTCATCCAGACCGGGCAATGGTGACGGGCCGCTCACCGGCGCCGCGTGACATCGAGTGCAGCGTTTCGCCGCCATCTCGGTGAGCTCGGGGCTCGGAGCCAAATCCTTGATGCCACGGGCCCGCAGTTGCTCGAACACGGCCCTCTCGGCGACGTCCGCGTTGAATGCGCGGAGGCGTCGAGCCGCGGACTCCGAGTGGATCTGGCTGATCCCGGCGCGCGAGTCGTTCTCGAAGTGGAGAACCCAGGACAGCGCCGTGGTCACGACCACCGCCACCAATACGTTCGGGATCCGTCGATCTAGACGCCGCAGGCCGTACATGATGGCGAAGGCCAGCGCGGCCATGCCCAGCGTCGGCAGGTGGGTGTGATGCACCGCAGCAACCACGACCCGGTACACCGTTTCGTAGTGATGCTCCGCCTTGTCTGCGTGGACCCGAAAGATCTTCGAGAGCTGGGAGCTCGCAATGATCAGCGCGGCTGCGTTGGTGAAGCCGTTGACGACGGGATGAGAGATGAAGTTGACGATCAGGCCGAGGCGCAACACGCCCAGGGAAAACTGAAAGAGCCCCACCAGCAGGGCCAACAGCAGTGCGTACGCGACGTACTCGGCGCTTCCGGCGGTCGCGAGCGGCTCGAGTGTGGCGGCGGTCATGAGTGACACGACCGCGACCGGTCCGGTCGCCAGCTGCCGGCTCGAACCGAATAGGGCCGCGACCATCGGTGGGAGGAACGCGGCGTAGAGGCCGTAGTACGGCGGCAATCCCGCCAGTTGCGCGTACGCCATCGACTGGGGGATCAACACGAGCGCAACGGTGAGCCCCGCAATTGCGTCCGCTCGGACGATGTGGAACGTCAGCCCTCGGAACCACTCGACGAAAGGAAGGAACCGAGTGAGTAAGGTTTTGTTGGGCGGCGCCGGCAAGTCCGAGTCGGTAAGCTAACGCAATCGAGACGCGAATGGGCACCTCTGTCTTGTGGAGTCGCCGCGCGCATCGAGACCAATCGGCAGGATCTGCCGCTGAACAGCCGGTCAGGAGCTGGACACTGTCGAGATTCTCGACACTGTAGCTTCCCAGCAGCTCGCCGCCGAGCCTCGCGCCTCTCTGGCGATCGGCTCTCTCAGCGTGTACGTGTGGAGGGTCCGCGGATGCCGGGCGTTGGGAGCGGTGAGATGTCGACAATCGCTGTATTCAGCGCGTCCAATTGTCGCGGCGACGAGGTGGCCGAGGCCGTCGCAGCCAAGCTCGAATGGGAGTTGGTCACGCACGTGCACCTGCTCGAGCGAACCGCCAAGCGCTTCGGCGTGAGCACGCCGCACCTGGACCGAGCGCTCTGGGGTGAGCGTTCGGTCTTCAATCGACTCACCCACGAGAAGGAGCGCTCCTTCGCACGCATCCGGGTGACGCTGGCGAAGCTCCTGGAAGACGGTCGCGTGGTACTGACCGGCCCCGCCGGCTACCTGATTCCGCAGGAGCTGGCTCAGGTGCTGAAGGTCGGTCTGGTTGCGGACGTCGAGCACCGCGCGTCACTGGCGGCCAAAGTCGAGAACGTCTCACCGGCGAGCGCGCTCCGGTTGGTGCGCCGGGATGACGAGCGCTGGCAGCGCATCACGTTGCAGCTCTTCGGCCTCGCTCCGTGGGACAGCCGACTCCATGATCTACTCGTTCCGATGCAGTCCACGTCCGTGGAGAGCGCGGTCGAGCTGATCTGTGAGAGTGTGGCTAAGCCTGCCGTGCGCTCCACGGCCGAGACCTGGCAAGCAACCCTGGACTTCGGCCTCGCCGCCGAGGTTCAGCTCACGCTGGCCAACCAGGGCTACGACGTCGAGGTACGCGCGGAATCCGGTCGCGTGGTGCTGATCATCAACCGCTACACCTCCCGACTCGAGCGACTGAGGGCGGAGATCTCGAGACTCGCCCGGACCGTGCAGGGCGTGAAAGACGTGAGGGCGATCGTGGGACCTCATTACAAGCAACCCGACATCTACCCGGGGCTCGATGACGACGATCTGCCCCCCAAGATACTGCTGGTCGACGATGAGCGTGAGTTCGTGCTGACCCTGTCGGAGCGGCTCGAGGCACGCAATCTGGAATCTGCCGTGGCGCACGACGGTGAGGAGGCGCTGGCCATCGTGGAAACGGATGCGCCGGACGTGATGGTGCTCGACCTAAAGATGCCAGGAATCGACGGCCTGGAGGTGCTGCGACGGGTCAAGCAAGAGCGACCCCAGACCGAGGTCATCATCCTGACCGGTCACGGCAGCGACCGGGAACGAGTCCGCGCCAACGAGCTCGGGGCATTCGCCTACTTGAACAAGCCCGTGGATATCGATGAGCTCGCCGCGACGATGAAGCAGGCCTACCAGCGCGTGCGCCAACGTGCCAACGACGACGAACCCGATGGAGACGACGAGCGGTAAGCCGTCACGCAACGGTCCGGGACCCCTGTTGGACCTCTCCGGAGAGCTCCGTCCCGGACCCCTGCGCTCGGAGCGACACTACCGTCACATGTTCCTGATCGCGGTGCTCTCGGTCTCGGTGGTCTCGATTCTGCCCACGGTGGCGATGACCGCCATCAACTACTACCAGTACCAAGAGGCCCTACACGCCGAGTCGCTCCGCCCCATGCTGCGTGTCACCACACACGCCAAGCTTTCCCTCGAGTCCTTTCTCACCGAACGCGTGTCCGCGCTGAGCCTGGCCAGCCGCATGACGAACATGGCGGAGCTGCGCGACACGGACAAGCTCCCCACCATCCTCAAGCACCTCAAGCAGGCCTGCGGCGGAATCGTCGATCTCGGGGTGATCACCGAATCGGGGCAGCAGGTCGCCTACGCGGGGCCCTATCAGCTCAAGGGGAAGGACTACAGCAAGCAGGACTGGCTCCATGAGGTGCTGCGTCGTGGGATCCACGTGAGCGACGTGTTCATGGGGCATCGCAACCTGCCCCACTTCGTCGTGGCCGTGCATCGCGACTCCCAGGATGGTGAAGGCTTCGTCATGCGCGCGACGATCGACACCGAGGCGATCAAGCGCCAAGTGCTGTCGGCAGGGCCCAGACCGAGCAGCGATGCGTTCATCGTGAACCATGACGGCGTCCTGCAGACGCCGTCACGCTTCTACGGCAAGTCTCTCGAGCAGCTGTCGCTGCCCGTTCCGCCGTACTCACCCCAGGCGGAGCTCCTCGAGACTCGAGACTCGAGTGGCTTGCCGCTGGTGGTCGGGTACGCCTACGTCGAGAACTCTCCGTTCGTCCTGATGACGGTGCATCGTCTGGACCTCATCCAGGAGAGTTGGATATCGCTGCGTCGAGAGCTGATTGTCCTGCTGTTCGTCAGCATTGCCCTGGTGCTCGGCGTGGTGGTGGCAGGCGCGAAGTACATGGTGAACCGCACGCGCGAGTCGGATCAGAAGCGTGCTGCCGTGCTCCACAACCTGCAGTACACCAGCAAGATGGCCGCCATCGGTCGCCTCGCGGCCGGGGTGGCACACGAAATCAACAACCCGCTGGCGATCATCAATCAGAAGGCCGGCCTCATCAAGGACAAGCTCTCACTGTCGCCGGAGTTGCCCGCACCGGAGACTCTCATCCCCCCGTTGAATTCGGTATTGAGCTCGGTAGACCGGTGCAAGGCCATCACGCACCGCCTGCTCGGATTCGCCAAGCACATGGATGTGCAGCCGGAGGAGATCGAGCTACCGCTGCTGCTCAAGGAGGTACTGAGCTTTCTGGAGAAGGAAGCCGGATATCGCGACATCCAGGTCGACCTGCAAGTCGAACCCGAGTTTCCCACCATTCGCAGTGACCGCGGGCAGCTGCAGCAGGTGTTTCTCAACATCCTCAACAACGCCATGGCCGCCGTCGAGGACGGCGGAAAGATCGAGATCGGGATGGTCCGCAGCGCCCCGAATGCCGTAGAGGTTTCGGTGAAGGACGACGGAGTGGGGATCCCCGCGGAGAACCTCGGCCGGATCTTCGAGCCGTTCTTCACGACCAAGAAGTCCAGTGGGACCGGCCTGGGGCTCTCAATCACCTACGGCGTCGTACAAAAATTGGGTGGAGTGATCCGCGTGGATAGCAGGGAGCGCGAGGGGGCGTGCTTCACGGTGGAGCTTCCGCTGGAGCACGGGACGGTATAGGAGATGAGCGTGGATCAGGTACGTGTGCTGGTAGTAGACGACGAGCAGGAGTTGGTGGACGCGGTAGTGGAGCGCCTTCAGCTGCGCGGGATCGTGGCCGATGGCGTGACCACTGGTTCGGCAGCGCTGGCCCGTCTGGAGACGGGCGAATTCGACGTGGTGCTGCTCGACGTGAAGATGCCCGCTCCGGGCGGGCTGGACGTGCTGCGCCAGATCAGCGAGCGTTGGCCCAGTGTGGCAGTGGTGTTGGTCACCGGACACGGCTCGCTGCAGGACGCGGAGACGGGCATGCGCCTGGGGGCCTCCGAGTACATCATGAAGCCCTTTGACATCGATGCCCTGGTGGGCACCATGCTGAAAGCAGCAGACGCGAAAGGCGCGCAGCGCGGTGAGTGACGCATCGGACCCCGCCGCCAAAGACCGCGCCTGTGCCTTCTTCGGCACGGTGACCGCAGGACTCTCCCACGAGCTGAACAACATATTTGCGACCATCAACGAGCTGTCCGGACTGCTCGGCGACCTGGCCGCCGGCGGCCAGCGGGGGCGGGCCATGGATCCGCAGCGCCTGGAGAGCATCTCGCAACGCATCTCGCTGCAGGTCGACCGCGGGCAGCGTCAGACCAAGCGTCTGAACCGCTTCGCACACAGTGTGGATGGGCAGGCCGGTCGCACCGACCTGAACGCCGTGGCGCAGGAGGTTCTGGGCCTCTTCGGGCGCGTGGCGCGACTGCGGAAGGTCGAGTTCGGCAGCGAGCTTCTCGACGCGCCCCTCCCCGCCGCCTCCGAGCCCTTCGAGCTCTACCAGCTCGTGTGGCGGAGCCTGGAGGTGGCCGTGGGCGCCGTGGGCGAGGGAGGCCACCTCGAAGTGCAGGTCCGCCCCTCCAGCAGCGGAGCGGAGCTACGGATCCGCGCCAACAATTCGGTGCCGGCCGCTGCGCCTCCGGCCGAGCAGATGGCGGCCCTTTCCGAGCTTGTGGGGGCGTTGCGCGGGGAGCTACGCTCGAATCCGGATCCCGGCGCGACCTTCTGCTTGACCGTGGTGCTGCCCCAGTCGCCACCCTGAGGAGGGACAGATGAGCGAACATCGAGTACTGATCGTCGACGACGAGGTCGAATTCGCCCGCCTCTTGAGTGAACGACTGGAAGCTCGTGGGCTCACGGTCGACACGGTCTTCAGCGGCGAGGAAGCGCTCGAGATCGCCGAGAAGAAGACGTTCGACGCCATCCTGCTCGACCTGGCGATGCCGGGCATGAATGGCATCGAAACCCTGGAGCGCCTGCGCGCCATCAATCCCGATTTGCAGATCATTCTGTTCACGGGCAACGCAACCGTGAACGTGACCCTGGAAGCGATGAAGCTCGGCGCGGTCGATCTGCTGGAGAAGCCAGCCAACATTGCCACCGTCTTGAGCAAAATCGACGCCGCCGGCGCGCGTTCGCGGGACCTCGCGCAGAAGCAACTCGACGATCAACTCACCGACATTCTGCGGCGCAAAGGTTGGTAGCCGCGAGAACCCGCCAGCGCGCTCAAGGCCCCCAGACGAAGCAGAGAACGCTCACCTCCGGGAGCAGGCTCGCGGAGCAAACGTCGTCCCAAAGGTAAGCGTCTACAGTGCCACCCTGACTGAGCGTGCAGCCCACCCCGCCGGCGCACGGATCTGGACAGTCGTACGGGCCGCACCCGCAGGGCCCGGTGCCCACACAGTCCGGACTGGGCGGGGGCACGCACGGTGGGCAGTTGGCGTCCCCGCCCATGCCCGACCCTGCCCCGCTCGCGCCGCCCGTCCCCGAGGTGTGGCCGCTGCTCTGCGTGGTTCCGCCGCAGGCCGCCCCGCCGAGAGCCACCGCCACCAATGCCAAGAAAGCCGAACTCCGCATGCTCACCTCGCCGATCCGCTCAAATCCTAGCACCGTGCCCACCCCAGGACCGCTCACTTGACTTCACCCAGGAAAGCCTCAGCTTGTCAGGATGCTGGGGCTTCTGATCGACGTCTACTCGCTGCTGGTGCTGGCTGCAGTGATCCTGAGCTGGTTCCGGGTCGGAGAGAGCAATCCCATCCGGCGGGTTACGGACGTCACCGTGGAACCCGTGCTCGCGCTCATTCGCCGCGTGCTGCCTGCGATGGGAGGGTTCGACTTCTCCCCGCTCGTCTTGCTGTTCGGCCTGCGCTTCGTGCGTGGGGTGTTCTGACAGCCGCGGCAGGGTTTCCGCTGCGATGAGCCAGGTGGTGCCTCGCACGCGGCCAGCGCCCGAAAGCTGGATCCAGGGTGGGGGCCGGTGAAGTAGCTACGCCGCCGCCTCGTCACCTCCCTTCTGGCCCTCCCGAACCGCTTCC